>NZ_WOEJ01000048.1:0-977 GCF_019400845.1 Pseudomonas sp. MAG002Y
CCTCTCTGATGTCTGCCAACAACGGTTGAAAGCAGAACATATCAAGATGACAGCACTCCTCCTACAGCCACTATCTGTCAGGACAAGCAAAGACATAACCGACACTTCTGCGACGATCACGATAGGCGTGCCGCAAGGGGAGTCTTTCAGTTGCACACTTTTCAATATTTTCCAGGACAC
Source organism: Pseudomonas sp. MAG002Y (assembly GCF_019400845.1). NCBI lineage: Bacteria > Pseudomonadati > Pseudomonadota > Gammaproteobacteria > Pseudomonadales > Pseudomonadaceae > Pseudomonas > Pseudomonas sp. MAG002Y. The sequence goes on from NZ_WOEJ01000048.1 coordinate 181, forward strand.
GCTACTTGAGAAACTGAGTAGAGTTCCGAATCATATCAGTGAAAAAGCAGCATCAGCACTGGCTGATGACGTCATTCTTATGAGCAAGACTGCAGAAGGCCTTCAGTTACTTCTTGACAATTGCACCGAATGGAGTGCAGAATACCAGATGGCCTGGAACACTGCCCCGGGAAAGTCCGAAGTGCTCCTCCCGCCTCGTGGCAATCAGACTTCTACATTCTTCCTATCTGGAGAACCATTACGAAATGTGGAGTCGTCTGTATACCTTGGCGTATCATTAACCACTTCTGGAATAACTGAAGAGAAGCACATTATGCGGGTGAAAGCTGCACAGCGTCGCTTGATGCAGTTGAGCCCTATAGGAATCCACATCCGAGGATTCAATACGAACCTTTGTGTAATGCTATACCGTGTATTCGTCAGATCGATCTACGAGTACGGCCTCCATCTCGTTCCACTCAGCCTAGCTCTTAAGCTCGTAATTAGCAGACTAGAGTCATGCTTCTTCCGACTAGTTCTGGGCAAGGTGGCTTCAAGATTCGGGAGTTCCAGACTCCCGAGACTAAGATCTCTTTGTCGGCTAGAGTCTGTGGACCTGCGCCGTATAATAATTGGATATCAGCGACTAAGCTATTACCATGGAAGAAGAACTGCAGCTTTGCAAGTGCCAAAAACTGACCATAATCGCATGCAAAACTTGCGATCGGCCTGCGAACAACTCACCATGTTCGTATCGCACCCTAGCATCATGCGGATGCGGAAGGGCATTGAATCTATCACCGATAGCAGCGATACTA
>NZ_WOEJ01000049.1:0-969 GCF_019400845.1 Pseudomonas sp. MAG002Y
GGATATACGAATGCAACCGCGCTGACGACAGGATCGAAAAAGCTATCCTCACTGCTTGTGGGGAGAGTCCATATACCGTTTGTTAGGTTTCATTGTAAGCCTCGCTTTGACCCTATGTGCTTTGCCCCTGTATCGATCAAGAAGAACGCAGAAATAGGTAGCGATAGACAAAACAGTATTGGGCTCCAGAACATGCCGAAACCTAGCCAAGGTAGAAGATCAAAGCCACTTATAGAGCACGGGGCTAGATTTTTGATATTTCCTTGGCAGTCAAAGTGATAGTAGGAGAAAACTCCTAGCTTCCAGAGTGCAAAGAAAATTACCGGTGGTGTTGCTGCAGCGATATATTTGGACATCCATGTCATTTTGATACCTAACGATTAGTTAAGGGGCGGGCTTTAGCCCGTCCCAGTGAGCGAAGCGAACGATTTGAACCACTAGTTAGACGTTACACTTCTACTTGGATGAACGGGAAATAATTTCGAAACTCAGTAAGAATTGCATGGTTATCATGTAGTGAATTCAAAGCTCGATGCCTGCTCGGGCCGTCAAATACTTCACGATTGCGGAGATATGCAATTCCGAAGATTGCTTCATCCTCCTGCTTTGTAAAACTACGACCAGGGCTGAAGCCTATTGAGTTGTAGATATGAAAGCGAGGTGCGTCAAAATTTGATAGTTCCGCTATGTAGTCTGGATATGATTCTGCTGACTCCATAACCATGAAAGCCCACTGCTGCAGTTCTTCAGTGTTGATTGCATCACTGAAATAACAATTCACGACAAAGGCGATAGTCGATGAATTCTCGCGTGTAAGTCCATTCATGATCTAGGTCTAACGTTTGGTTAAGGGGCGGGCTTTAGCCCGTCCCGAGTTAGCGAAGCGAGCGGCTTGAAGGCTGTAATGGACTCTCCCTGCACCACATTTCTTCTATAACACAGTGGTGACTGTTCGCTGGGAGAGGTGCG
>NZ_WOEJ01000050.1:0-955 GCF_019400845.1 Pseudomonas sp. MAG002Y
GCCGAAATAGAGAGTAACCAGTTTAGGCCATCTGCTGTAGGCGGGTGGGGTGGCGAAGTTAGCCAACTGCTTGGGAAAGACTGAAGAAAATTCTCCTAAAGCAAATTGAGCAAACGCCGATAACTTAAACGTAGGTTCTCCAGGCCATTGAGGCAACCGCCAGGCCGGGGTATCAATCAAATGACTTTTGTGAGTATCTCATCATGGCTATGACCGTAAACACTAACGTTGCCTCCTTGTCTGTTCAGAAGAACCTGAACCGTGCTTCCGACAGCCTGAGCAGCTCCATGCAGCGCCTGTCCTCTGGCCTGAAAATCAACAGCGCCAAAGATGACGCCGCCGGCCTGCAGATCGCCAACCGTCTGACCAGCCAGATCCGTGGTCTGAACGTTGCTGTAAAGAACGCCAACGACGGCATCTCCATCGCCCAGACAGCTGAAGGCGCTCTGCAAGAGTCCACCAACATTCTGCAGCGTATGCGCGAACTGGCCCTGCAGTCCCGTAACGACAGCAACAGCGAAAAAGACCGTAACGCACTGAATGCTGAATTCACTGCAATGACCGAAGAACTGAGCCGTATTGCCAATACGACTACCTTTGGTAAGGACAAGCAGCTGTTGGACGGCTCTGCCGGCAACATGCAGTTCCAGGTAGGTGCTAACACTGGCACCAACGAAGTGATTTCGATTGACCTGAGCACTGGCTTTGATGCCACCACTCTGGGTGTTGCCGGTCTTGGCATCACGGGTGCGGACAACGCTACGACTCACACTGCAGTAGACGCAGCTATCACCGCGATCGACACCGCTATGGATACCATCAACTCCAAGCGTGCCGACCTGGGTGCGGTGCAGAACCGTATGAGCAGCACGATCTCCAACCTGCAGAACATCAGCGAGAACGCTACTGCCGCTCGCAGCCGTACTCAGGATGCTGACTTTGCTGCCGAAACATC
>NZ_WOEJ01000051.1:0-736 GCF_019400845.1 Pseudomonas sp. MAG002Y
TGGAATCCTATTTCCAGCAGTGGAGCGCCAGGGGTATCAAGACCTTCCGCTTCCCCATTATCTGGGAGCGCCTGCAACCCAAGCTGGGTGGCCCGCTGGATCCAGCCTATGTTGCGTTGATCGACCGCACCTTTGGTTATGCGCAAAAGCACAACATCAAGATCATTCTGGACCTGCATAACTATGCACGCTATCGCGGCCAGGTGATTGGCACCAGTGGCGTTCCGTATGCGCGCTACCAGGAGATCATGACCAAGATTGCCCAGCAGTGGAGTAATCAACCCGCTCTGTACGCCTACGACATCATGAACGAGCCCAACGGGGCCCTGGCCTACTGGGCGACCGCTGCGCAATACGGTATCAACGGTGTGCGCGCCGTGGACAAGACCCGCCCGATCATTGTGGAAGGTAACGGCTGGTCGAGCGCTACCCGCTGGGCGGAGTGGAATGATCCCTTGCTGAACCTGAAGGATCCGTCCAACAACATCATTTTCTCGGCGCACTCGTATTTCGATGAGAACGCCGGTGGCAGCTATGGTGACGTAGACGTCAACAAGCTGGACGTGATGTATGGCGTGAATCGCGTCAAGCCGTTCGTAGAGTGGCTGAAAAAGCATGGTCAGCGTGGCTACATTGGTGAGTTCGGCGTACCGGATAACAACCCGCGCTGGAACATCCTGATGGACAATATGCTGGCCTACCTGAAAGAGAATTGCGTACCGGCGTCCTACTGGGC
>NZ_WOEJ01000052.1:0-714 GCF_019400845.1 Pseudomonas sp. MAG002Y
CTTTCCTGCGCTCCCGTTAGAAACCAGACGGGAAGCGAAGCGGCTCCCAATGCTATACAGCCAAGCCTGATGGCGTGTCTAGCCGGATTGCGCTTTTTTAGTCTCTGCATATCGCCCTGCCGCAATCGTTAGTCAGCTAGCCAATTAAAGTTGACGGGGGCCGCCTATGCCAAGATGCACTGAGTTAAAAGATTGATAATCTCTCAGTATAAAGCATCATGACCTATACTGACGCGGCCACGTGTGGGGAAAGGTTGTAAATATCTCTCGTTTTTCGATCAAAAGACGCAAGCAAAAAGACCAGTGTGCTGACGCAAAACACTGCCTCAACGTTTATGAAGGCTGAAGCTCTGTTTTGCAAAATGGGCAGAGCCAGGCAAGGGAATCACTTTCAGGATGAAGCGTATAATGACATGGCCTCATCTCACCGCATTCCTCACATTCGACACGACGAACAAGGGCATCTTCTTCATCGGGCAACACAGACACAAAGACCTCCACGAGATGGATGGTTGGAAAAGAGCGGTATATAAGGAGGCTACCTATAGCAGCCCCCTGTCGTTTCAAAAGCTTGGCATATCACTAGCGCTTGGTGCGATCGGTAAGGTTGGTATCTGAGTCATGAGTACCGCTCAGATGCGAGCGAGTACCATTCTTCTCGATATCCACATCAGTACGACGTACGGTATCGCGTACCGTTTCGGTGTGCTGTGT
>NZ_WOEJ01000005.1:0-330464 GCF_019400845.1 Pseudomonas sp. MAG002Y
AACCTGCAGAACATCAGCGAGAACGCTACTGCCGCTCGCAGCCGTACTCAGGATGCTGACTTTGCTGCCGAAACATCAGAAATGACCAAGCAGCAGACCCTGCAGCAGGCTTCGACTGCGATCCTGGCTCAGGCCAACCAGCTGCCGAACGCTGTACTCAAGCTGCTCCAGTAATGAGCGTTTAGTCGCTAGCAACGAGGGGGTGCGAAAGCACCTCCTCGTTTTCTTGTTTGTGAGGTGATGACATGGACATGAATGTCAAGCTGAATACGGTTTACGCCCACAGCGGAAACTCCGCCAAGGCGGAAACAAGTGCCGGCGACCGTCAGTCTTTAAATGATTCTGCTTTGGCAAAAGCAAAAACACCTAAGCCGGATGCCAAAGAAGTAGAGCAAGCCGTTAAAAGTATCCAGGATTTTGTCGACTCGGTGCAGCGCAATCTCAAGTTTTCTATTGACGAAAGCACCGGAGATGTCGTCGTCAAGGTTATTGCCAAAGCCAGTGGTGAGTTAATCCGGCAGATTCCTTCAGAGGAAGCACTCAAACTGGCTCAAAGCTTAAAGGGTGACAATATCGCGCTTCTTCAGGATAAGGTTTAAAACTGGCCTGGATAATGCTTACTTAAAACCATGATGACTAGATAGTCAAAATTTTATTGAGGCGAAAATCATGGCAGGTATTTCGTTTAGTGGTCTTGGGTCAAGTGTCGATACAAAATCTATCGTTTCAGCGCTAGTTAATGCTGAAAAAGCACCCAAGCAGAATCAGATCGATACTCAGACCAAAAAAGCCAATACTACACTTTCGGCAATTGGTAGTCTGAAAAGTGCTTTGGAAACGTTCCAGAGTGCGGTAAAAAAACTTAACAGCGAGTCTGCTTTTGTTGGGTTAACTGCCAAGTCATCCAACGAAAAGACTGTCACTGTCACTTCCAGCACTGGTTCTGTAAATGGCAGTTATTCCCTTGATGTTAAAAATCTTGCAACCAGTTCTAAAGTGGCTACTCAAGTCATGGCGGCTGGCGTAACGACTGCTGATGCCGGTAAGCTGACTATTACTCAGGGTTCCGCCTCGGGCACAGGCAGTTCTTATGACGTCGATATTCCGGCTGGATCATCTCTATCTGAAGTGCGCGATGCGATTAACCAGCAGCTGCAAAGTAAGGGTATCACCGCTAACATCTTGACTGACTCATCAGGCAGCCGGCTTGTCTTGAGTTCAACGACAACTGGAGCGGGTACTGATCTTTCGATCACTACAGGCGATAGTGCGCTTACTGCTTTCGCAGTTGATGGCACGACTCAGGTGAAGGATGCTAACGGTAAGCTCGTTAGTGGTTTCGTAGAGGCGCGTCCGGTGGATGCCAGCTTTACGGTTGATGGTTTGGAGATGACCAGTCCAAGTAATACACTGGACAAGACTATCAGTGGGCTTACCCTAACGTTAAGTGGAGTAGGTACTTCTACCGTATCTGTTTCCACTGATAAGGATGGTCTTAAAAAGTCTGTTCAAACGTTTGTTGATGCTTACAACGCATTGATGCAGACTACCAGCTCCCTGACTAAAGTCTCTTCTACCGTAGCTTCGGACTCTTCAAGCACTACAGCAGCTGCGCTTACAGGCGATGCTACTGTGCGGAGTCTTCTAAGTGATATTCGTAATGAACTTACGAACGTACAGAACTCTAGCACGGGTGGAATTAGTATGCTGTCCCAGTTAGGTATCATGACCAAGCAGGACGGTACGCTTGAAGTTAACAGTACCAAGCTGGATAAGGCTCTGACTGAAAACTATTCCGCTGTTGCAGGCTTTTTCACTGGCGACTCAGGACTTCTAAAAAGACTTGATAGCAGAGTTGATAGCTATACTCAGTCGAAGGGTATTCTTGATAGTAGGAAAATCAGTCTTCAAACTACCTTGGATAGTTTGACTGACCAGCAGTCAGCGCTTGATCTTCGAATTGAGAAGCTTGAAGAGACTTTGAACGCCAAGTATAACGCGATGGATAGTTTGGTAGCTCAGTTAAATGCTACCAGTACAAGCTTGATGACGACGCTAAACGCGTTAAACAACAGGAAAGAATGATTTCTTGATGTGAAAAAAGCCCGCCTTGTGCGGGCTTTTTTGTTTTAAAGCTTTCATTCGTCAGGCCGATATAAAGACATCGAAACCGAGTACGTGAGGAGCTCATTCATGTATGCCAAATCAGCTATGCGTCATTACCAGCAGGTAAACACGCACGCTCAAGTATTGGAAGCCAGTCCTCATCGACTGGTTCAGTTGCTAATGGAGACGGGTTTAACGAGGCTTGCTCAAGCAAAAGGAGCTATGGCTCGCGGTCAGGTTGCTGAAAAAGGCGTTCTGATTGGTAAGGCAATTGATATCATCGGTGGCTTGCGTGAAGCATTGGATCCTGAGAAAGGGGGGAAGATAGCCCTTAATCTTAATGATCTGTATGTCTATATGACACAACGTTTGATCGAGGCGAACCAGCATAACGATGAAACAAAAATAGATGAGGTTGCCAAGCTGTTACGCACCGTCAAAGAAGGTTGGGATGGCATAGCGCCTACAGCCTAAGAAAATCGGAGATCGCGTTATGTCACTGGCTATTCAGCGAATAGATGAGGCGCGGGAAGCTATGGCTACCGCACTCGATAATCAAGACTGGGACGCAATAGGGCCCTTGGATATAGCTTGCCGTTTATACATAGACGAAGCTATGCAAGAGCAGCCACGTAATGATTATGCTTTGCGTTTAAGTTTAGAGGAATTGCTCTCTTTTTACGGGAAGCTGATCTACGCTAGTCGGATGCAGCGTAACGAGCTTGCAAAAAAAGCAACCCGAGTAAAGCGATCCCAAAAAGCAGCCAATGTTTACAAGTTATTTGGCTAAGAATACGACCAGCGGAATAAATTTAAAGTAAGAAAAACACGTCATAAAATTGACTCTGTTCCCACTTTTGACTTTACTAGGGCTATGCCTGTTAGTGGTCTTTGGCGGAAAGGGAATAATTGAAGATGTGGCGTGAAACTAAAATCCTCCTGATAGAAGATGACGCGAAGCGTCGCCACGATCTTGCCGTCATTCTGGCCTTTCTAGGCGAAGAGCATGTCGCCTGTACGAGTGCTGATTGGGAGCAGGCTGTCGAGTCGTTTGAAAGTAGTCGAGCAGTACTGTGTGTTTTGCTGGGCCAGATCGACGCGCAGGGGGGGAGCGTCGAGCTGCTAAAAAAGCTGGCAGCGTTTGACGAGGTCCTCCCTATTCTATTGCTGGGTGCCGTCACGTACAGCGACTGGCCGGATGATGTCCGGCGGCGCATCCTGGCGACCTTAGAGGTTCCGGTTAAATACAACCAGCTGCTCGACTCGCTCCATCGCGCTCAGGTCTATCGGGATATGTATGACCAAGCGCGAGACCGCGGACGCCAGCGTGAGCCCAATCTTTTCCGTAGCCTGGTCGGCACCAGCCGCGCCATTCAGGGTGTGCGGAAGATGATGCAGCAGGTCGCAGATACCGAAGCCAGTGTCTTGATTCTCGGTGAGTCAGGTACAGGTAAGGAGGTTGTTGCGCGCAACCTGCATTTCCATTCAAAACGTAAAGACGGCCCTTTTGTTCCGGTGAACTGCGGCGCTATTCCAGCTGAATTGCTGGAAAGTGAGCTGTTCGGTCATGAGAAGGGTGCGTTTACCGGGGCCATTACTAACCGCGCCGGGCGGTTCGAGCTGGCCAATACCGGTACGCTTTTCCTGGACGAGATCGGCGATATGCCACTCAACATGCAGGTCAAATTGTTGCGTGTGTTGCAGGAGCGTACCTACGAGCGTGTGGGCAGTAACAAGACTCAAACAGTCGATGTGCGCATCATTGCAGCAACTCACAAGAATCTCGAGAAGATGATTGAGGATGGGTCCTTCCGTGAGGACTTGTTCTATCGCCTTAACGTTTTTCCAATCGATATGCCGCCCCTGCGGGATCGTGCAGAAGATATTCCGCTGCTCATCAATGAGTTGATTTCCCGTATGGAGCATGAAAAGCGCGGCTCCATCCGCTTTAACTCGGCGGCTATCATGTCGCTGTGCCGGCACAGCTGGCCGGGTAACGTGCGTGAGCTTGCCAACCTGGTTGAGCGACTGGCGATCATGCATCCCTATGGCGTTATCGGTGTAGCTGAGCTGCCACAGAAATTCCGTTACGTAGAAGATGAAAACGACGCAATGACCACGTCCTTGCGTGAAGAACTTGAAGAGCGGGAAGCGGTAGCGCTAGCCAGTCTTCCGGGTCCGGCAGCATCTTCTGCGCTACTGCCGTCAGAAGGGCTGGATCTCAAGGATTATCTGGCGAATCTTGAGCAAAGCCTTATCCAGCAAGCCCTTGATGATGCTGGCGGTGTGGTCGCTCGGGCGGCCGAGCGCTTGCGTATCAGGCGTACTACCCTGGTCGAAAAGATGCGTAAGTATGGTATGGGTCGTCGTGAGGACGAACTGGCGGATGAGGAGTAACGCTTGCCTCTGAGGCGGCTCTACTAACGGCACGCAGCTTGCACACTCTCTGTCTGGTGACGACTTCCTGTCATTAAACAGAGAGTACTGCATGAGTTTATCTGTAACGCCGGTTCCTTCTAATACGCCTTCTACGGATGACGTCAGACGAACACTTGAGCAGGCTAGTGTTCTGTTTGAGCCCATCTCCGATCTGTTCAATGAGCCCTATGGCTGGCTTGAAAATCGTCTATCGGATCTGAAAGGTGAGCTTGCACGCGAAACCGCCCAACGTGTTCAGGAGTTGGCAGAGAAGGAGCGGCTGGCTAACCGACTGCAAAGTCTTCTCGATATTCTTCCGGCCGGCATCATCGTTCTGGATGGGCAGGGCGTTGTCTGCGAGGCCAATCCTATTGCAGTCGGTCTACTAGGCGAGCCGCTGGTAGGAACGCTTTGGCGGGACGTTATCGGTCGCTGCTTCGCGCCTCGCAAAGATGATGGGCATGAGGTATCACTCAAAAGTGGTCGTCGGGTGTCATTGGCGACACGCTCGCTGGACGGTGAACCCGGTCAGCTCATCATGCTGAGCGATATGACTGAAACGCGCCGCCTTCAGGAGCAGTTGGCTCGCCATGAGCGCTTATCCTCCATGGGGCGCATGGTTGCTTCGCTTGCACATCAGATTCGTACACCCTTATCTGCCGCCATGTTGTATGCAGGTCACCTGTCTGAGCGATCCCTGCCATTCGAGCAGCAGCAACGATTTGCCGACCGACTCCAAGATCGCCTCCATGAGCTTGAGAACCAGGTTCAGGATATGTTGATCTTTGCGCGCGGTGAGCTGCCGCTCAATGATCGAGTTTCTCCCGTTCAGTTGTTCGCTGCCATCCAGTCAATTGCCAATCCCTACCTGGAAGATCTGCAATTGCGATGGCAATGCGATGCATTTGTAGGAGAAGTGCTTTGTAACCGGGACACGTTTGTAGGTGCAGTCATGAATGTTGTCCATAACGCTGTGCAGGCCGCAGGCAAGACCGCGCGGTACAAGATTCACGCGTACGCTAGGCAGGACACCCTGAGATTGTCCATCAGTGACAGCGGCCCCGGTATGACCGTTGAAACGGTAAGGCGGCTTGGCGAGCCATTTTTCACCACCAAACCCATGGGAACCGGCCTTGGCATGACTGTAGCCAGGACCGTAGCCAAGGCTCACCACGGCGACCTGTTGATTCGCTCCAGGCCAGGCAGGGGAACCTGTATGACATTTGTCTTGCCGCTTCATGGACCGCGATTGGTGCTGATGGAGAATCCCCTATGAGCGCTCGTATTCTGCTGGTAGAAGACGATGCAGCCCTGCGCGAAGCACTGGAGGATACGCTAGAGGTCGGTGGCTTCGATTTCGACTCGGTCGACAGTGCAGAGTCTGCACTGGTAGCACTGGGTCAGAGCGCCTATGGGCTGGTCATCAGCGATGTGAACATGGGCGGCATGGATGGTCATCAGCTCATGGCATGTATTCAGCAGAGACAATGGCATGTACCGGTCCTGCTGATGACCGCGTTTGGCTCCATTCAGCGTGCTGTGGACGCTATGCGGCAAGGTGCTGTGGATTATCTGGTCAAGCCATTCGACCCTCGGGTGCTGCTGGAGCGAGTCGAGCGTTATGTAAGTCATTCAGCCGCTGATGAACAAGACAGTCCTGTTGCCCAAGAGCCGGCAAGTCGTCAGCTCCTGGCCTTGGCGGCCCGGGTTGCAAAAAGTAATTCAACCGTGCTGATTTCCGGCGAATCCGGTACAGGGAAAGAGGTATTGGCTCGTTATATCCATCTGCAATCAATGCGCGCAGATGGACCTTTTGTAGCCATCAACTGCGCAGCCATCCCGGATAACATGCTTGAAGCCACCTTGTTTGGTCATGAGAAGGGCGCTTTTACCGGTGCCATCGCCTCACAGCCAGGCAAGTTCGAGTTGGCTGATGGTGGCACTATCCTGCTGGATGAAGTATCCGAGATGCCGCTAGGGTTACAGGCCAAACTTCTGCGGGTGCTTCAAGAGCGAGAAGTAGAGCGTGTTGGTGCGCGCAAACCCAAGCAGGTGGATATTCGAGTGTTGGCAACCACCAACCGGGACCTTTCGTCTGAAGTGGCCGCCGGACGCTTTCGAGAAGACTTGTATTATCGGCTGTCTGTTTTTCCCTTGGCATGGAGACCGCTTCGTGAGCGCCCTGCGGATATTCTGCCGCTTGCAGATCAGCTTTTGAAAAAGCATGCCGCCAGGGCAGGGCAGAGCGGTATTGTGTTTTCGGAAGGAGCTGCCAGGCTGCTTCAGCACTACGGTTGGCCGGGAAATGTTCGCGAATTGGATAATGCGGTTCAGCGAGCCTTGATTCTGCAGCAGGCGGGTACCATTGAGCCTGAAGACCTATGCCTTGACGGTGCTCCCGGATTTTTTGCGCGTGATATCGCTCCGCCAGTGGCTGCAGTCAAAGCGCCTTTAAGTCCTACCGCTCTTGATGAATCACTAACTGCAGGAGCGTTGGGAGATGACCTGCGTCGCCGTGAATTCGAGGTCATCATGGAAACGTTACGTGCTGAGCGAGGAAGGCGTAAGGAAGCGGCTGATCGGCTGGGTATCAGTGCACGCACCCTGCGTTACAAGCTTGCACAGATGCGTGAGGCCGGTATTGATATCGAAGCCTATCTCTATGCCAGCTAGACCCCGGCCATGAGCCGGGGTCAAAGGCGTCAATCACTAGAGCTCAGGTCCATCTCTTTGTACCGAACCAGTCGGCTGCGGTGCTTGAAGCGGTAGCCCAGCCAGATCAGCAGGAACAGAGGAATGCTGATGTAGGTTGCTGCCAGACCTGCCCAGTCGATCTGCTCGCCAATAAGCGCTGTGTAGTTCTGCCCCATGGTAATGAATAGGCACAGGGCGAATGCAAGTAGCGGCCCGAAAGGGAAGAGTTTAGCCCGGTAGGGCAGGTCCTCGAGCCTTCCGCCCTGAGCGACATAGCCTTTGCGGAATCGATAATGGGAAATGGCAATACCCAGCCAGGCAATGAAGCCACACATGCCTGAGGTATTCAGAAGCCAAGTATAAAGCACCTTATCGCCAACAATCGAAGTCAAAAAGCACAGGGCGCCTACCAGTGTGGTTGCGTACAAGGCATTACGTGGAATGCCGTTTCGCGAGACCTTGGCAAACAGACGGGGGGCTTTACCCTGCTCGGCCAGGCTAAACAGCATGCGCGTCGAGGCGTACATGCCAGAAGTTCCGGCAGACAGAATGGCAGAAAGAATAACAGCATTCATGACGCCAGCTGCAGCAGCGAAGCCTGCACGTTCAAACAGCAGCGTAAACGGGGAAACGCTAATGTCACTGGCTTCGTTTTGCAGCAAGCGTGGGTCGGTATAAGGGATCAGCATGGCAATTACAAAAATCGCCAGAATGTAGAACATCAGGATGCGCCAGAAAACCTGGCGGATAGCGATCGGAATGTTCTTTTTCGGATTTTCGGACTCACCTGCTGCCACGCCAATCAGCTCGGTTCCCTGGAAAGAGAAGCCCGCAATCATGGCCACGCCTACCATTGCCTGAAGACCACCCACGAAAGGCGCCTCACCAAGCGTGAAATTGGAGAAACCCGGGGCTTCAACGCCGTGCATGATGCCAAAGATGCTGGCTAGACCAATGCCAATAAAGATGACTACTGTCAGGACCTTGATCAGGGCAAACCAGAATTCGCTTTCTCCAAATCCGCGCGCTGAAAAGACATTGAGCAGGAACATCAAGGCAAGAAAGCCCGCGCTCCAGATGATTCCGGGAACATCCGGAAACCAGAAGCTCATGATCAACTGCGCAGCGACAAGTTCGGCTGCAATCGTCACCGCCCAGTTATACCAATAGTTCCAACCCAGGGCGAAGCCAAAACCATCCTCAACGAAGCGGCTTCCATAGGTGCTAAAGGAGCCTGAAACGGGCATATAGGCCGCCATCTCGCCGAGGCTCGTCATGAGGAAATACACCATCAGACCAATCAGGGCATAGGCGAGCAGGGCACCACCAGGCCCTGCTGAGGCGATGGTCGCGCCTGACGCAACGAAAAGTCCTGTGCCGATCGAGCCCCCAATGGCAATCATGTTCAGATGCCTGGGTTTCAGTACCCGGTTCAGGTGGGGCTTTTCCGCCGTGGTGGCTTGCTCTGCTGTAGATTGCCCCTGCGAGGCGGTCGGTTGTTCCGGAGGGAGGGAGACGGCAGTCATAAACAAAAGGTCCAACTAGGGCAGCAAGGATCTGGTGATAGGCTCCAGACTCGGATAGTGCTCACCGGTATTGCCAGTGAAAGGGTTCTTACAGTGCAGGCAACTGCCTATGGCAGCACCTGATTGCAAAGCAGAGTTTGCAAAAAGGGCGGGAGTGTACAGCAAAAGGAAAACACGGGGCGCTTGATCGCCATTGAATTTCTGCATGAACGCTACCGCATGAAGCCTGGCTGCGCCCATAAAAAAACCCAGCCACTGGCTGGGTTTTGAATTTGGCTCCGCGACCTGGACTCGAACCAGGGACCCAATGATTAACAGTCATTTGCTCTACCGACTGAGCTATCGCGGAACAACGAAACGTATCTTACTGATTGCTAAGGAGAAGTCAACACTTCTCCTTAGACAAAAAACACGCTTAGAGAACTTCGGCGATAGCCTTGATAACCGCGTCCAGATTGTTCCTGTTCAGTGCCGCTACACAGATTCTGCCAGTTCCTACCGCGTAGATACCAAACTCAGCTTTCAGGCGATCAACTTGGTCGGTCGTCAGCCCTGAATAAGAGAACATGCCGCGCTGTTCATTGACGAAGCTGAAATCGCGTTTGGCACCGGCTGCACTGAGCCCTTCCACCAGGGCGTGGCGCATGCTACGAATGCGATCACGCATTTCTGCCAGTTCGGCCTCCCACATTGCACGTAGCTCTGGATCGCGCAGAACAGTCGCAACGATCGTGGCACCGTGCGTCGGCGGATTGGAGTAATTGGTGCGTACCACACGCTTGACTTGCGACAGCACTCGAGCGGTTTCCTCGCGATCGGCCGTTACGATCGAAAGTGCGCCGACGCGCTCGCCATAGAGAGAAAATGATTTTGAGAACGAGCTAGAAACGAAAAAGGTCAGACCTGATTCGGCAAACAGGCGGACAGCTGCAGCATCTTCCTCGATGCCATCGCCAAATCCCTGATAAGCGATATCCAGGAAGGGCACGTGCTCGCGCGTCTTGATGACTTCCAGCACTTCCTTCCAGTCGTCCAACTGCAGATCGACACCGGTCGGGTTATGGCAGCATGCATGCAATACCACAATGGAATGCGGAGGAAGGGCGTTAAGGTCTTCCAGCAGGCCGCCGCGGTTCAGACCATTCGTGGCGGCATGGTAGTAGCGATAGTTTTGTACGGGAAAGCCTGCCGCTTCGAACAAGGCGCGATGGTTCTCCCAGCTCGGATCACTGATGGCTACCGTGGCATCAGGCAGGAGGCGCTTGAGAAAATCAGCGCCAACCTTTAATGCACCGGTTCCACCTAATGCCTGAATGGTAGCAACACGGCCTTCACTGATCAGTGAAGAGCCCTGACCGAACAGCAGGGTTTGCACTGCTTCGTCATAAGCGGCAATACCGTCAATGGGCAGGTATCCACGCGGCGCGCGGGCTATAACGCGTTTCTTTTCCGCTTCTTCCACGGCGCGTAGCAGGGGGATGCGGCCCTGCTCGTCGTAATAGACACCAACGCCCAGGTTGACCTTGGTAGGGCGGGCATCGGCATTAAAGGCTTCGTTTAGGCCCAGGATTGGATCGCGGGCAGCCATTTCGACGGCAGAGAACAAACTCATTGTGCGCAAGCTCGATTTAGAAGAATGAAAATACGCACAAGACCCGATTGCCGTTGTGCGCAAGCGGGGAGACAGTATAGCGGGCATCGTCTGTCGGGGCGACAAAAAACAGGTCCCGCCTGGCAGTAACTAGACTAATGTTCAATGCTTGAAAAATATGCTGTCAGGACGCATCTAAAAGATTCTGGATAGCAATGTCATTCCAGGAGTACAGACAACGAAACGCTGGGTTCGTGTTGGTTATTTGGGGTGCATCTCGGGCAGGATGGCTCTCTGCACCTCCTCTTGAGGAAGCTCATGTCTGCATTTCAATTATCTACACGTTATACCCCGGCTGGTGATCAGCCGGAAGCGATTCGCCAGATGGTCGAAGGGATCAATGCTGGTCTGTCACATCAAACCTTGCTGGGTGTGACCGGTTCGGGCAAAACCTTCAGTATCGCCAACGTCATCGCTCAGATTCAGCGACCCACGATCGTGCTGGCGCCCAATAAAACATTGGCGGCTCAGCTGTACGGCGAATTCAAGGCCTTTTTTCCTGACAATGCCGTCGAGTACTTCGTCTCTTACTATGACTACTATCAGCCAGAAGCCTATGTGCCTTCCTCGGATACCTTTATCGAGAAGGATTCGTCTATCAACGATCACATCGAGCAGATGCGACTGTCGGCAACCAAGGCATTATTGGAGCGCCGTGATGCAATCATCGTAGCGTCAGTATCCTCCATTTACGGCCTGGGCGATCCCAAGGCTTACCTCAAGATGGTGCTGCATCTGGATCGCGGAGACCGTATCGACCAGCGCACGCTGCTACGGCGTCTGACTGAATTGCAGTATTCGCGCAACGATATGGAGTTCTCCCGTGCAACGTTTCGGGTGCGTGGTGATGTGATCGATATTTACCCGGCTGAGTCTGACCTTGAGGCTATTCGCGTAGAGCTATTTGATGACGAGGTGGAAAATCTTTCTGCCTTCGATCCCTTGACGGGGGAGGTCATCAGAAAGCTGCCGCGTTTTACCTTCTATCCCAAGACGCATTACGCCACGCCACGCGATACGCTGCTTGAGGCCATTGAGCATATCAAGGCGGAGCTCAAGGATCGGCTGGAATTCCTGCGTACGCAAAACCGCCTGCTTGAGGCGCAGCGACTTGAACAGCGAACCCGCTTTGATCTGGAAATGATCATGGAGTTGGGTTACTGCAATGGCATCGAAAACTACTCACGGTATCTGTCCGGGCGTGCTCCGGGTGAGCCGCCGCCAACCCTGTATGACTATCTACCTCCTGATGCGCTGCTGGTGATCGACGAATCTCACGTAACCGTGCCGCAGATAGGGGCAATGTTCAAAGGCGATCGCTCACGCAAAGAGACGCTGGTCGAGTATGGCTTCCGACTGCCTTCGGCTCTGGATAATCGCCCGCTGCGATTCGAGGAGTGGGAAGCGGGGAGTCCGCAAACCATATTTGTATCAGCAACGCCAGGGCCTTATGAAGCAGAGCATGCCGGCCGTGTTATTGAACAGGTGGTGCGCCCGACAGGCCTGGTTGATCCGGAGATTGAAATCCGCCCGGCAACGACACAGGTAGATGATCTACTTTCTGAAATCCGCTTGCGAGTAGCCAAGGATGAGCGCGTTCTGGTGACAACCCTTACCAAGCGTATGGCTGAAGACCTGACGGACTATCTGGCCGATCATGATGTTCGGGTTCGCTATTTGCACTCTGACATCGATACGGTAGAGCGGGTAGAAATCATTCGCGATCTCCGAATGGGAACGTTCGATGTGCTCGTCGGTATCAACCTGCTCCGTGAGGGACTGGATATGCCGGAGGTTTCGCTGGTTGCAATCTTGGATGCTGACAAGGAAGGCTTCTTGCGTTCAGAGCGTTCTCTTATCCAGACGATTGGTCGTGCAGCACGTAACCTGAGCGGCAAGGCGATTCTCTATGCCGATTCGATGACAGGCTCCATGCAGCGTGCCATTGATGAAACAGAGCGGCGCCGAGCCAAGCAATTGGCCTTTAACGAGGCTAACGGCATTGTGCCCAAGGGAATCAAGAAGGATATCCGCGATATCATGGAGGGTGCGGCTGTTCCGGGTGCCCGCGGTAAGCGTCGTGCCGCCAAGGCAGCCGAGGACAGCGGTCGTTATGAGGCCGAGCTGCGTTCACCGGCAGATATCACCAAGCGGATCGCTCAGCTTGAAGAGCGTATGCTCAAGCTGGCGCGTGATCTGGAATTTGAAGCCGCAGCCAAACTGCGTGATGAAATCCAGCAACTGCGTGAGCGCCTCATGGCGGCTTGAGTGAGTGTCAGACACAAAGGCCCGGTCCTAAAGCCGGGCCTTTGTGTTTTCGGCGCTGGAAGCCAAGGCTTGCCCGCTGCTACCATCTCCTTTTGTATTGTTCTGTGTCGAGACCTCCCATGACCACTGTTCGCACGCGTATCGCACCGTCGCCTACTGGCGATCCCCATGTCGGTACCGCTTACATCGCCTTGTTCAATCTCTGCTTTGCTCGTCAGCATGGCGGTCAGTTCATCCTGCGTATCGAGGATACCGATCAGCTTCGCTCTACGCGTGAGTCTGAACAGCAGATCTATGATGCGCTACGTTGGCTGGGTATCGAATGGGACGAGGGTCCTGACGTAGGAGGTCCACATGGGCCTTATCGCCAGAGTGAGCGGGGTGAGATTTATAAGAAGTACTCCGACGAGCTTGTCTCCAAGGGACATGCGTTCCCATGCTTCTGCTCGGCCGAGCGTCTGGATCAGGTGCGTGCCGAGCAGACGGCCCGCAAGGAAACGCCCCGTTATGACGGACGCTGCATGCATATCGATCCTGCCGAGGCGCAGCGTCGTATTGCTGAGGGTGAATCCCATGTCATACGAATGAAGGTACCAACAGAAGGCATCTGCGTCGTGCCGGATATGCTGCGCGGCAATGTCGAAATTCCGTGGGACCGCATGGACATGCAGGTTCTAATGAAGGCAGACGGCTTGCCGACATACTTCCTGGCTAACGTGGTCGATGACCACCTGATGGGCATTACTCACGTTTTGCGTGGCGAAGAGTGGCTGCCTTCCGCACCCAAGCTCATCAAGCTGTACGAATACTTTGGCTGGGAGCAACCCGCACTGTGCTATATGCCGCTGCTGCGTAATCCAGACAAGAGCAAGCTTTCCAAGCGCAAGAACCCGACGTCCGTAACGTTCTATGAGCGTATGGGATATTTGCCCCAGGCCATGCTGAACTACTTGGGCCGGATGGGTTGGTCAATGCCGGACGAGCGTGAAAAGTTCACGTTGGCTGAGATGATCGAGCACTTCGATATCAATCGTATCTCGCTTGGCGGCCCCATTTTCGACATTGAAAAACTGTCTTGGTTAAACGGACAGTGGATCCGTGAGCTGAGCGTGGAGGCATTTGCTGCCGAGGTTCAGAAATGGGCGCTCAACCCTGACTACCTGATGAAGATCGCGCCTCACGTACAGGGGCGTGTTGAAACCTTCAGTCAGATTGCACCGCTGGCCAGTTTCTTTTTTGCCGGCGCTTTGCCGCTGGATGCGGGGTTGTTTGCTCACAAGAAGCTTTCTCCAGATCAGGTGCGCCAGGTAATGCAGCTGACTCTCTGGAAGTTGGAATCGCTACGGCAGTGGACCAAGGATAATATTACGGCATGTATTCAAGGTGTAGCCGAGGGACTTGAGCTCAAACTGCGAGACGTGATGCCATTGATGTTTGCAGCTATCACTGGACAGGCCAGCTCCGTCTCGGTCCTTGATGCTATGGAAATTCTTGGTCCCGACCTCACACGCTTCCGCTTGCGTCAGGCCATAGAGCTGCTCGGGGGGGTATCCAAGAAAGAAAACAAGGAGTGGGAAAAGCTCCTGGCTACCTTGGGGTAATTGAAAAGGGCGACGTGAGCAATTACGGCGCCCTTTTTTCTGGCCTTTTGAAGTGGCTGATTACCTTGCATCAAGGTGATGAGCATTACTCATGTAGATCGGTTGTTGTTGAGTAATCCAGCGCCTTGGGCTGGGTTCCCGCGGCTGCATGGTCTACCATGGCGCCCATTCGTTTAATGGGTGCCGGGAGTCCGGCCATTATGAGGTTACAATGAGCTGCGATTTTCTAGCGCAAGCCCTGCCAGGCGTGCAGAAACTTTCACCTTATGTTCCAGGCAAGCCAGTCGATGAGTTGGCGCGCGAATTGGGACTGGATCCTCAGCGTATCGTCAAGTTGGCGAGCAATGAAAATCCATTAGGCCCGAGTCCCAAGGCAACTGAGGCGATAAGAGCCGAGCTGGCTGAGCTGACACGTTACCCGGATGGCAATGGGTTTGAGCTCAAGCAGAAAATTGCCAGTCGATGCGGCGTCAATATCGATCAGATAACCTTGGGCAACGGTTCTAACGATATTCTCGAGCTGGTTGCACGCGCTTACCTGGCTCCTGGTCTTAATGCAGTATTTAGCGAGCATGCATTTGCCGTATATCCCCTGGTGACGCAGGCAATTGGTGCCGAAGGTCGTGCAGTTCCCGCCGTGAATTGGGGGCATGATCTGGATGCGATGCTCAAGGCTATCGACGAGCATACGCGAATCGTCTTTTTGGCTAATCCCAATAACCCAACAGGTACCTGGTTTGGTCCACGCGCTTTGGCGGCCTTTCTGAAGGCGGTACCCGAGAATGTGTTGGTGGTGCTTGATGAAGCCTATATTGAGTATGCCGAGGGAGACGAGTTGCCGGATGGTTTGAGCTATCTGGCGGGCCACTCCAATCTCCTGGTTTCACGTACATTCTCCAAGGCTTATGGCTTGGCCTCGTTACGGGTGGGGTATGCCATTTCCTCAGCGGAGATTGCGGATGTACTAAATCGCGTACGACAGCCTTTCAATGTCAACAGCCTTGCCTTGGTTGCAGCATGCGCGGCTATGGATGACGCTGATTACTTGGCCAAAAGTCGTCAGGTCAATGACGAGGGAATGGCTCAGTTTGAGCAGAGTTTTCAGCAGTTGGGACTTTCCTGGATTCCTTCTAAGGGAAACTTTATCGCCGTTGATCTCGGGCAGCCGGCCGCGCCTGTTTATCAGGCATTGCTGCAAGAGGGTGTGATTGTCCGTCCGGTCGCTGGATACGGCATGCCAACATTCCTTCGTGTTTCTATTGGTACGAAAGAGGAAAACAGTCGTTTCCTTGAGGCGCTTGCCAAGGTGCTGGCTCGTGGTTGAATCGCAAAAGGTCCCCATGTTTGGTCGTCTCGTCGTAGTAGGACTTGGACTGATTGGCGGCTCGTTTGCCAAGGGCATGAAGGAGAGCGGCCTGTTTCATGAAGTGGTCGGCGTAGATCGGGATAGAGAAACACGGCGTCTAGCGGTTGAGTTAGAGGTTGTTGATAGCGCTGAGGCAGAGCTGGCCGTTGCTTGTCAGAATGCAGACGTTATCCAGTTGGCGGTTCCCATTCTTGCCATGGAACGAGTCCTTGCAGAGCTTGCGGCTCTCGACATCGGCCAGGCTGTGCTGACCGATGTTGGGAGTGCAAAAGGCAGCGTTGCCCGGGCAGCCAGAAAGGCCTTTGCCGGCAAAGCGTTCCGCTTCGTCCCAGGGCATCCAATCGCTGGTTCTGAAAAGAGTGGTGTTACGGCGGCTAATGGTCAGCTATTCAAGCGGCACAAAGTCATTCTTACACCCCTTGATGAGGCGGATGCTGAGGCGCTTGCAAATATTGATCTACTTTGGCGGGCACTGGGTGCTGACGTTGAATACATGACGGTTGACCACCATGATGAGGTGTTGGCTGCAACCAGTCACTTGCCGCATCTGCTGGCTTTTACCCTGGTTGATTCGCTCGCCCAGCGTAGTGAGAACCTTGAGATATTTCGTTATGCCGCTGGTGGCTTTCGAGACTTCACCCGTATCGCTGGCAGTGATCCGGTCATGTGGCACGATATTTTTCTAGCCAACCGGGAAGCCGTACTGCGGACACTGGATACATTTCGTGACGACCTGGATGCATTGCGTCAGGCTGTCATTACACAGGATGGGCATCAGCTGCTGGGTGTCTTTACCCGCGCCCGGGTTGCCCGCGAGCATTTCGGCAAAATACTGGCCCGCCGGGCCTATGTGGACGCTATGCAAACTAAAGATCTTACCTATATCGCCAATCCTGGCGGCTCGTTGTCCGGACGCGTTCGAGTGCCCGGAGATAAGTCCATTTCGCATCGATCAATCATGCTGGGCTCCCTGGCGGATGGAACGACAGAGGTGGAAGGGTTCCTTGAGGGTGAGGATGCCCTCGCTACGCTGCAGGCGTTCCGTGATATGGGGGTCGTCATCGAGGGGCCCACCAATGGTCGTGTAACTATTCATGGTGTGGGATTGCATGGCCTCAAGGCGCCTGCAGGTCCGCTATACCTAGGAAATTCAGGCACCTCAATGCGACTGTTGTCCGGGATCCTTTCCGCTCAGGCATTTGATACCACCCTGACCGGTGATGCCTCGCTCTCCAAGCGACCCATGAACCGGGTTGCCGATCCGTTGCGGGAGATGGGGGCTGTTATCGAAACAGCAGAGCAGGGACGGCCACCGATGACCATTCGCGGCGGACAGAAGCTCAAAGGTATCCATTACGACATGCCCATGGCCAGCGCCCAGGTTAAGTCCTGCCTATTGCTGGCAGGCCTGTATGCCGAAGGGGAGACATCGGTTACTGAGCCTGCTCCGACGCGTGATCACACCGAGCGAATGTTGCAGGGGTTTGGTTATCCGGTGACGGTAGAAGGTAATGTGGCAAGAGTGCGCTCGGGCTCCACGCTCACTGCCAATCGTATCGAAGTACCTGCAGATATTTCCTCGGCAGCTTTTTTCCTGGTGGCCGGAAGCATTGCGGAAAACTCCGAGTTGGTTCTTGAACACGTGGGTATCAATCCTACTCGTACCGGGGTCATCGATATCCTGCGCCTGATGGGTGGCGATATTACGCTTGAGAATCAGCGTGAGGTAGGGGGAGAACCTGTAGCTGATCTGCGCGTCCGTTCAGCTACGTTGAAGGGAATCGAAATACCGGAAGCGTTGGTGCCGCTGGCAATTGATGAGTTCCCGGTTCTGTTTGTTGCCGCCAGTTGTGCTCAGGGGCGTACCGTTCTGCGAGGTGCGGAAGAGTTGCGTGTCAAGGAGTCTGACCGTATTCAGGTCATGGCCGATGGTTTGAAAGTACTGGGTGTAAGTGCTACTCCTACGCCTGATGGAATCGTGATCGAGGGCGGCTCCATGGGTGGCGGAGAAGTGGAAAGTCATGGTGATCATCGCATCGCAATGGCGTTTAGTGTGGCCTCGCTGCGAGCGAGCGCACCGATACGAATCCGTGATTGTGCAAATGTTGCAACTTCCTTTCCCGGCTTTCTTGAACTGGCAGCTAAAGCTGGGATTCGTGTGAAAGAAGAGGCTTCCGTATGATGAGTACCGCTCCGGTTATTACAGTCGATGGGCCTGGAGGCTCTGGGAAGGGCACTATCGCGGCACTTCTTTCCCGCCGTCTGGGCTGGAATCTACTGGACTCCGGAGCGCTTTATCGCCTGCTGGCCTTCGCAGCGCGCAACCATGGCGTTGATCTGACGAATGAGGAGTCACTCAAGGCGTTGGCAGCGTATCTGGACGTGCAATTCCAGGCTGGGCATGAGCATGGTCAGCGCATTGTCTTAGAGGGGGAGGATGTTACCGACTTCATTCGAACCGAAGATATTGGGGCAGGCGCTTCACAGGTGGCGATCCTGCCGGCTGTACGTGAAGCGTTGTTGCAGCGACAGAAAGCCTTTCGCGAGGCGCCTGGCCTTGTTGCGGATGGTCGGGATATGGGAACCGTGGTTTTCCCAGATGCGGAATTAAAGATATTTCTGACCGCTAGCGCCGAAGAACGCGCCAGACGGCGCTATCTTCAGTTGAAGAAAAAGGGCGAAAGTGTTACTTTGCCGGGTCTCCTCGAAGAGATTCGTGAGCGCGACGAGCGTGATACTCAGCGCACCGTCGCTCCACTCAAGCCGGCAGATGATGCCATTGTCCTGGATTCGACGAATCTCTCGATTGAACAAGTGCTCGACCACATCCTTGCATTGGCCGCCGAGCGTGACCTGGCAGGATGACAGCCAGATTATCCTATCCTGGGATATTTGGTGAAGGCAGGCAGGAACCAGTCTCAACCTGTCTGCTGGATATTGATAACGAACCCCGCATTGGCTGGTGATGCGGTAGATCGGGTGCATCGTGTACCCAACATTACAGGTATAAACATGAGCGAAAGCTTCGCAGAACTCTTTGAAGAAAGTCTGAAATCCCTCGACATGCAACCGGGTGCCATCATCACAGGTACTGTGGTTTCCATCGATGGTGACTGGGTAGTTGTCGACACTGGCCTGAAATCTGAGGGTCTTGTTCCGCTCGAGCAGTTCTACAACGAACAAGGCGAGCTGACCATCAACGTGGGCGATGAAGTCCATGTGGCTCTCGATGCCGTGGAAGACGGTTTCGGCGAAACCAAAGTGTCTCGCGAGAAAGCCAAGCGCGCTGAGTCCTGGCTGGTCCTGGAAGCTGCGTTCAACGCTGACGAAGTGGTCAAGGGTGTTATCAACGGTAAGGTCAAAGGTGGTTTCACTGTTGACGTTAGCGGCATCCGTGCTTTCCTACCAGGCTCCCTGGTTGATGTCCGTCCTGTGCGTGACACTGCCCACCTGGAAGGCAAAGAGCTAGAGTTCAAGGTCATCAAGCTTGACCAGAAGCGCAACAACGTTGTTGTTTCTCGCCGTAGCGTTCTTGAGGCTGAGAACAGTGCCGAGCGTGAAGCGCTGTTGGAGTCCTTGCAGGAAGGTCAGCAGGTTCGCGGTATCGTCAAGAACCTCACCGACTACGGTGCGTTCGTTGATCTGGGCGGCGTAGATGGCCTGCTCCACATCACTGACATGGCATGGAAGCGTATCAAGCATCCTTCCGAAATCGTTAATGTTGGTGACGAGATCGACGTTAAGGTTCTGAAGTTTGATCGCGAGCGTAACCGCGTATCCCTGGGCCTGAAGCAGCTGGGCGAAGACCCATGGGTTGCTATCAAGGCGCGTTACCCAGAAGGTACACGTGTTCAGGCTCGTGTTACTAACCTGACTGATTACGGCTGCTTCGCTGAGCTGGAAGAAGGCGTTGAAGGTCTGGTACACGTATCCGAAATGGATTGGACCAACAAAAACATCCACCCGTCCAAAGTCGTACAGGTTGGCGACGAAGTGGAAGTTATGGTTCTGGATATCGACGAAGAACGTCGTCGTATCTCTTTGGGTATCAAGCAGTGCCGTCCGAACCCATGGGAAGAGTTCTCCGGTCAGTTCAACAAGGGCGATCGTATCTCCGGTACTATCAAGTCCATCACTGACTTCGGTATCTTCATTGGTCTGGATGGTGGCATAGACGGTCTGGTTCACCTGTCCGATATTTCTTGGAACGAGCCGGGCGAAGAAGCCGTACGCCGCTTCAAGAAGGGTGATGAGCTGGATACCGTTATCCTGTCCGTTGATCCTGAGCGTGAGCGCATTTCTCTGGGCATCAAGCAGTTGGAAGACGATCCGTTCTCCAGCTACGCTGCTTTGAACGAGAAGGGCACCATCGTTCGTGGTACTGTGAAGGAAGTTGACGCCAAGGGCGCCATCATCACTCTAGGCCATGAGATCGAAGGCGTTCTGAAGGCTTCTGAAATCAGCCGTGATCGCGTTGAAGATGCGCGTAACGTTCTGAAGGAAGGCGACGAAGTTGAAGCCAAGATCATCAGCATCGATCGTAAGAGCCGCGTGATCAGCCTTTCCGTCAAGTCTAAGGATGTTGACGATGAGAAGGAAGCGATGACGTCCCTGCGTAACAAGCAGGAGCCGAGCGCAGGCCCGACTACTATCGGTGACCTGATCAAGGCGCAGATGGAAAACCAGGGTTAATCACCTTAGGTTTTCTAAGAAAGGGGTGGCTTAGGCCACCCTTTTTTATTGCCTAAAAAAAGCTTCTCAGATCTAAGGGGTTATATGTTTAGCGTCAAATAAATTTACAGCCTTTTGCTGGGTATATGCTTTTCAAAGCCAAGCGGTCATGCTAAAAGAGTTAAAAAATGATCTAGCCGCTTGAAAAAGAAGGAAAATTCCATGACCAAGTCGGAGTTGATCGAACGTATCGTTTCGGAGCAAGGGCAGCTGTCAGCTCGCGATGTTGAGCTGGCTATCAAGACAATGCTTGAGCAAATGGCCCAAGCGCTCTCAACCGGAGATCGTATTGAAATACGAGGCTTCGGCAGCTTCTCTTTGCATTATCGTTCACCTCGTACAGGGCGAAACCCTAAAACAGGGGAATCTGTAACGTTGGATGGAAAATACGTTCCGCATTTTAAGCCGGGTAAAGAGCTTAGAGACAGGGTTAATGAGCTTTAGGTAAAGCTTGGCATTATTCGGTTTCTAGGTTTAAGGCATGGTTTATTGCTGATGTATTAGCGAGCGGCTTTTATGCTCGTTTTTGAAAAACTCGTAATTGATACAGCAATGTCAGAGTTTGTTTGGAAAAGATGTCTGCCTGTATTTTGACTTTTGCTTGTGCTGAAGCATAAAATTGACACTTTTAAAAAAATCAAGTCTTTTTTTATTTTTTTATTGGACATATCTCTCGCTTTAAGCAAGAATCCTCACATCTGGTCGCTCATGGCCTCGAAGTCCACGCTAGTGAGGATGTCATCATGCGTCATTACCTGTTTATTTGGTTCGGTATCGCTGCCTGTTTTGCCTTTATACAAATTGACCACGCGATGCTTGCCGTATTGAGTCTTATGGCTAGCTGGGTGGTGGCGCTGTTTGTTAAACCTTCTGTTCAGCGTGATACGTTTTCATCTATGTATATGAGTGATGCCTTGATTAAAGTTGAATCATCCATTACATCCAACATTAAAAGCGCCTAAATACGTACTCTAAAAAAGCCCAGCCTAAGGTTGGGCTTTTTTGTGCCTGTTATACAAGTATTGTAGGTGGTAGGCCATGAGCGCTGGTAAACATACTGACTGATATTTTTGTGACTCGTGTAAGATGACTGTAGGGGAAAACAGTCAAGAGAAGCGGGCAGTGCAAGATAGTGCGACGATAATAGAGCGTTCTGGGGTACTCGTTACAGGGGCGAATGGATTTGTTGGGCGTGCAATTGCCCAACGGCTAAGGGAGCAAGGTGTTTTCGTTCGCACTGTTGTACGCCAATCTCGAAGGGATTCATATCCGAATGAGCTAGTCCGCGTCATTGATGGCGATACCTGTTGGGCTGATGCCTTCGAAGGAATCGATACTGTTATTCATGCTGCCGCACGTGTCCATATTATGCGAGAGTCAGCAGGTAAGTCTGATGATGAGTTTTATCGTATCAATGTGGCAGGTACGCTAAATTTGGCTCGACAAGCACATAGTGCCGGTGTCAGGCGCTTCATTTTCTTAAGTAGTATCAAGGTAAACGGCGACTTTACGCATCCAGGAGTGCCATTCAAGGCGAACGATATTCCCAGTCCTTCTGATGCTTATGCGCGTACTAAACTACAGGCGGAGAAAGGGCTCCTGCAATTAGGGGGGCGTACCGGTCTGGAAGTTGTCATCATTCGTCCTCCATTGATTTATGGGCCTGGTGTCAAGGCAAATTTCAGAAGCATGCTGAAGTGGACCGCCTCTGGGGTGCCTTTACCTCTTGGTGCTATACACAATCAGCGCAGCCTTGTATCGCTCGATAATTTAACTGACCTGATTTTTCTGTGTATAAAGCATCCTGCCGCAGCGGGTAAGGTTTTCCTTGTTAGCGATGGCGAGGATATCTCTACAGCGGAACTGCTTCGTATTTTGGCTCAGGGCATGTCTCGCTCTCCAAGGCTCATTCCTATTCCTTCAAGTTGGTTAAGTGGCGTTGCGCGCTGTATTGGTCGTAGGGATCTGGTTGTCCGGTTATGTGGTTCGTTGCAGGTTGATATTTCTAAAACGTCTGAAATATTAAACTGGGTGCCACGATATAGGACCCGTGATGCTTTAATTAAAGTTGCAAAAGCTTATCTGGAATCAAAGAGCTAAGATGGTTTTGTGGATTTTTCCGGCTGCTATCATAGTTGCCTTGTTGGGAACGGCCGCATTGCGCCGCTATGCATTAGCTCGTCAAGTAATAGATATACCCAATGCACGAAGTTCTCATACTACGCCTACTCCACGTGGGGGAGGGGTCGCTATCGTTCTGATATTTCTGTTCGCGCTCCCCTTACTTGCAAAGCAAGGTCTAATTTCTACCGATGAACTTATTGGTTTTTTGGGTAGTGGCTTTCTGGTTGCGTTACTTGGTTTTATTGATGACCACAGGCACATTCCTGCTCGATGGAGGCTTTTAGGACATTTTGCTGCTGGATGCTGGGGTGCTTTCTGGCTTAACGGTCTGTCTCCCCTGGAGCTGGGATCACTGTATTTAGCAGCGGGTATCATGACTCAAGCTATTGCAGTGTTTTACCTAGTCTGGTTGCTTAACTTGTACAACTTTATGGACGGTATTGATGGCATTGCTGGTGCTGAGGCGATATGTGTCACCTTGGGTGGTGTGCTTTTATATATCTTGACAGGCCACATGGATGCAGCCTGGTTACCCGGATTGCTTTGTTGTGCGGTGCTAGGGTTCTTATTCTGGAATATGCCTCCTGCTCGTATATTTATGGGGGATGCAGGCAGCGGGTTCCTAGGCATCACACTTGGACTGATGTCAATTCAAGCTGGATGGTTTAAGTCCGAGCTGCTATGGGCTTGGTTGATTTTGCTTGGTGTCTTTATCGTTGATGCTACTTGGACCTTGCTTCGACGTCTGTTTCGGGGAGATAAGGTCTATGAAGCTCATAGAAGTCATGCTTATCAATGGGCTTCACGTCACTTTGCCAGTCATAAAGTGGTAACGTTGAGTGTCATAATCATCAACGTCTTATGGTTATTACCATGTGCGCTATTGGTAACCTTTGAATACATAACAGGTTTTTGGGGGCTTGTTATTGCTTACGTCCCCTTGCTGGTTTTGGCTATACGCTTTAGAGCCGGCGAAAAAGAAGCGCGGTCGTAGCTGATCGTTTGCGATTGTAGTTAAGATAGAGGTAGGCATGCGTGAGCGACTGGTTAAGCTGAATCGCCGTACGAAGCGTCTGATACAGGTCAGCGTAGATCTGCTGCTTATCTGGCTTGCGCTTTGGTTAGCTTTTTATATTCGGCTTGGGTCGGCCGGAATGATAGAGCCTTTTGGCGGGCACGCTTGGCTCTTTGTTGTGACGCCTATTATCTCTATTCCTTTATTTATTCGCTTTGGTATGTACCGAGCGGTCATGCGGTATTTGGGTAATGACGCACTATTAGCGATTACCAAGGCTGTTACGCTTTCAGTCTTGATTCTTTCACTGGTGATTTATTGGTATCGCGATCTTCCCGAGATAGTGCCGCGTTCCATGATCTTCAACTATTGGATATTGAGTCTTTTATTCGTGGGCGGACTACGCCTAGCTCTCCGTCAGTACTTCTTGGGAGATTGGTATGCTGCCGTGCCGTTTATTAAACAGCAGGACAGCCTCGTTCGCGTAGCCATCTATGGCGCAGGTTCTGCTGGAAATCAATTAGTAGCTGCGCTGCGTATGGGGCGCGTGATGCGCCCGGTGGCCTTTGTTGACGACGATAAAACGATTGCCAATCGGGTTATTGCAGGTATCCAGGTTTACTCGCCTAAACATATTCAACAAATGATCGATGATACTGGTGCCGAGGAAATCCTACTGGCTATCCCATCCGCTAGCCGAGGGCGACGGAAAGAGATTTTGGAGTTATTAAAAGCTTTTCCATTACATGTTCGTAGCGTACCCAGTGTTGCTGATCTAGCTAATGGAAGGGTAAAGGTCGAGGATATTCAGGAAGTAGATATTGCTGATCTACTCGGACGTGATTCCGTAGCGCCCAGACAAGAATTATTCGATCGATGCATTAGAGGGCAAGTTGTTCTGGTAACAGGTGCAGGCGGGTCGATCGGCTCCGAACTTTGCCGACAAATTATTAAAACATTACCGCAAACACTTCTTCTGTTTGAGCAGTCAGAGTTCAACCTTTATACGATTCATTCCGAGTTGGAGCAGCGTATACAGCGAGAATCATTGCCGATTGTTTTAATCCCTATATTGGGGACAGTGCGTAATGCCGAGCATATGCTGCATGTGTTACGTACGTGGGATGTCAATACAATCTATCATGCTGCAGCCTATAAGCATGTGCCTATGGTGGAGCATAATATTGCCGAGGGCTTCCTTAATAATGTCATCGGTACCTTGTATGCCGCGCAGGCCAGTATTCAGGCAGGGGTGCAGAACTTTGTCCTCATTTCTACTGACAAGGCCGTTCGTCCTACTAATATTATGGGTAGCACGAAACGTCTATCGGAAATGATCTTGCAAGCATTGAGTCGTGAGCAGGCGCCTGTCTTTATCGGTGATAAAAACGCAGTTCATCATGTTAACAAAACTCGCTTTACAATGGTGAGGTTTGGAAACGTACTGGGATCCTCTGGCTCGGTCATTCCGCTGTTTAGAAGTCAGATCAAACAGGGCGGTCCTGTTACGGTGACTCATCCCAACATAACTCGTTTCTTCATGACGATACCTGAGGCGGCACAGCTTGTTATACAGGCCGGCTCAATGGGGGAAGGAGGCGATGTATTCGTTCTGGATATGGGGGAGCCGGTCAAAATTGTTGAACTGGCAGAAAAAATGATCAACCTCTCTGGAATGACAGTACGTTCGGAAAGCAATCCCTATGGTGATATAGAGATCATTTTTACTGGTTTAAGGCCTGGTGAAAAACTCTATGAGGAGCTTTTGATCGGCGATAACGTAAGCCCAACCGAGCATGCCATGATTATGCGTGCCAATGAAAAATATCTGCCGTGGGATCGTTACAGCAAAGTGCTTATGGAATTGATGGCCTGCATTCATAGCGAAGACTATTCCCGGCTGCGACAGCTTCTACGGGAGACGGTGGATGGTTACGCTCCAGAAGGGGAAATTGTCGATTGGCTTCACCTGCAGCGTCGTCGTGATGCCTGATCCAGAGACGCTGAAAGCTTTTCATAAAATTGCCCCAAGAGATCTTGATCGCTGTAATTTGATCTTCTCCACACAAAATCTCGACGGCCCTGTGTACGGTTGAACTTTTCAAAGGGAAAGCTGTTTAACTCGAGTCTTCGTCGCAACACAAAGCAGTGACGAGTCATGCAGTACGTTGTTGCTGTGTAATGATGCCGCTTGCAGGCTGCGAAAAGCTCGGGTCGGTAAGTTTTCCATGTGTTTTTCTGCAGCTAGTTCTCTATGGGATCTATCGTGCGGGAAGTTTAACTATCAGGCAGGTTCAGGATGAAAGTTCTGGTAACAGGTGGTGCGGGATTCATTGGGTCTGCAGTGGTCCGCTTTCTAATCAATGAAACCGATTGTCACGTTGCTAACATTGATAAGCTGACTTATGCAGGCAATGTGGAGTCTTTGAGCGAAGTCTCAACGTCCGATCGGTACGAATTTCATCAGGTCGACATCTGCGATAAGACTGCTCTAGAAAAAGTATTTACCTCTTTTAAACCAGATGCAGTAATGCATTTGGCTGCTGAATCTCACGTTGATCGCTCCATTGAGGGGCCAGCTGAGTTCATTCGTACCAATGTACTTGGTACGGGCACATTGCTTGAGGTAGCTCGTGCCTATTGGTCTGGTCTTGAGGGCGGAGCCAAGCAAGCATTCCGTTTCCATCATATCTCTACCGATGAGGTATTTGGTGACCTGCACGGTACGGATGACTTGTTTACCGAAACGACACCTTATGCGCCAAGCTCTCCCTATTCAGCCAGCAAGGCGGGCAGTGATCATCTGGTACGCGCATGGGGACGCACCTATGGATTGCCGGTGCTGATCACTAATTGCTCGAATAACTATGGACCGTTCCACTTCCCGGAGAAGTTGATTCCCCACGTTATTCTGAACGCCATGCATGGCAAGCAGTTACCCGTATATGGTGACGGCTCGCAGATCCGCGATTGGCTATTCGTTGAAGACCATGCCCGTGCGCTCTACACCGTTGTAACCAAAGGTGTTGTAGGTGAGACCTATAATATTGGCGGACATAACGAAAAGCGTAACCTGGAAGTGGTAGAAGCTATTTGTGATTTGCTCGAAGAGTTGGCGCCTGAGAAGCCAGCTGGTATCACAGCCTACCGCGACTTGATTACCTTCGTGAAAGATCGCCCAGGCCATGACCTGCGCTATGCAATTGATGCCAGCAAGATTGAGTCGGAGCTTGGTTGGGTTCCGCAGGAAAGCTTTGAAACAGGGCTTCGCAAGACAGTCCAGTGGTACCTCAACAACCGTTCCTGGTGGCAGCGCGTTCTTTCTGGTGCTTACCGTCTCGAGCGATTGGGTGAAGCTGTTTAATTTTCAGCCAGGGTTAATTTGTATTTAGATCCTTAAGCCTATCGATTGAGAGGGACGCGTAATGAAAAAGTATAAAGGGATATTATTGGCGGGCGGTTCGGGTACCCGTTTGCATCCCATCACACTAGGTGTTTCTAAGCAGTCTCTGCCTGTTTATGACAAGCCGATGATTTACTACCCATTGTCTGTACTGATGCTGGCAGGTATTCAGGAAATACTAATTATTTCCACACCAACGGACTTGCCAGGTTTTCAGCGTATGCTTGGCGATGGCAGCCAGTTTGGCATCAAGCTGAGTTACGCCGAGCAGCCAAGCCCTGATGGATTGGCTCAGGCGTTCATTATCGGTGCTGATTTTGTGGGTGACGATAATGTTTGTTTGGTCCTCGGCGATAACATCTTCTATGGTCAAAGCTTTACTCAGACATTGGTAAGTGCCTCGACACGTGAACAGGGCGCAACGGTATTTGGTTATTACACTGCTGATCCAGAGCGTTTCGGTGTCGTTGAATTCGATGAAAATGGCAAAGCCATCAGCATCGAAGAGAAGCCTAAAAAGCCTAAGTCCAACTATGCAGTGACTGGTCTTTACTTCTACGATAACGACGTACTTGAGATTGCAGCCAATATCAAGCCGTCACCGCGCGGTGAGCTTGAAATTACCGATGTCAATAATGAGTATTTGCGTCGCGGCGATCTGAATGTTTCCGTTCTTGGCCGCGGCTTCGCTTGGCTTGATACCGGGACTCATGATGCGTTGCTAGAGGCTGGGCATTTTGTCCAGACCATTGAAAAGCGTCAGGGTCTCAAGGTTGCCTGCCTTGAGGAGATTGCCTTTCAGAAGGGGTGGGTTACTCGCGAGCAGGTAGCACTGCAGGCCGAGGCCTTGAGCAAGACAGGCTATGGTCAATATCTGGCCCGCTTGATTGCAGGAGATCGATGATGGAAGTGATCGATACGATCATTGCAGACGTAAAGATCATTCAACCGCGAGTCTTTGGCGACTCGCGGGGATTCTTTCTAGAAACGTTTCAAGCCGATCGCTATGCAGAGCTGGCAGGTATAACACTGCCTTTTGTGCAGGACAATCATTCACGCTCAACGAGAGGTGTATTACGTGGCCTGCATTTTCAGCGCAGCCGTCCGCAAGGCAAGCTCGTTCGTTGCGTAAAGGGCGAAGTGTTGGATGTGGCTGTTGATATCCGTCAAGACTCGCCTACGTTTGGTCGCTGGGTTGCGGAAATCCTTTCTGAGGACAACAAGCGGCAGCTTTGGATCCCGCCAGGGCTTGCTCATGGTTTCGTTGTACTTTCTGAGACAGCGGATTTTGAATACAAATGTACTGACTATTATGATCCTTCCGCCGAGGGATGCTTGATCTGGAATGATCCTGATCTGGGTATTGACTGGAAGATCTCTGATCCTCAGTTGTCAGCCAAGGATGCTCAAGGCCTACGCTTGGTGGAGCTTTATAAATGAGAGTCATGGTCGCAGGGGGAAATGGTCAGGTAGGACAATGCCTGATTGATCGCTTGAAGCGCAGTGACTTGGCGTGGGAAGCGCATGGTCGTGCCACGTTGGACATTGCAGATGAGCGCTCTGTGGCCGAGCACCTGCAGCGTTTCAAGCCATCTGTGCTGATAAACGCTGCAGCTTATACCTCAGTGGACAAGGCGGAAATGGAGCCTGATGTAGCGGCACGCGCTAATATCAAGGGTCCTGCTACGTTAGCCAAGCTTTGCCATGAGCACGGCTGTTCAATATTACATATTTCTACCGACTATGTATTTTCGGGTGATGCTTCTGTTCCACATACACCTGATGACCCCGTGGGGCCGTCAGGTGTATACGGGGCGACCAAGTTGGAAGGTGAGTACCGTATTCAGGATGCCTGCCCGAATCATGTCATCATGAGAACGGCTTGGGTGTTTAGCGAGCATGGAAATAACTTCATGAAAACCATGCTCCGCCTGGCCTCGGAGCGAGACAAGCTACAGGTGGTGGACGACCAGCAAGGGACGCCCACTTACGCAGGGCATATTGCCGATGCTTTACTGTTGGTGGCTCATCGTATCGCTACTATTGATGACTCCCAGTTATTTGGTCTCTATCACTATGGGGGCAGCGATGCTGTTACCTGGTGTGGGTTCGCGCGGTATATTCTTGATGTTGCGCTTGAGAAGGGAATTATCAATAAGCTTCCCAAGGTAAACGGGATTACGACTGCTGACTTTCCTACACCAGCGCGTCGTCCCTCCTATTCGGTACTGGACAGCACGCTACTCAAGAAACGGTTTGGTGTTGACCCGAGCGATTGGAAGACAGGGGTTAATGACTCCCTTGATGCATTAATAGCTGCAACCGCTGCTCACGCAAAGAATGCACCCAATCAGGTAAGTGCGTAACGTTAATAATGTGATGCTGCCAGTAGTTGGCCTTTCTGATAAGGCGTGAGTGGTTGGTAGCATATGCATTTAATTTCGAGTGAGGCCAAGGATACAGGCTCAAACTCTCCTGTAGTTGAACGTCAATTATGCGCTTGGAAAAGGATGTCTATTTATGCGCGCACTTCTATTATTTCGTATTGCCGTCTGTTTTACTCATTTTACGCTCACTTCTGTTGCCTATGCTGAGACGTACGGTGATCCGCTGCATTATCAGTTACCCAAACCTGTACCTATCGCGCGGACCCCTACAGAGGTGTCCAGATCCTCTGGACCTGTTTCTTCCAGTAAGGTCAATATCAACACGGCAGATGCCGCTACGCTGGACAAAAGACTTAAAGGTGTTGGAGCTGCCAAAGCAAAAGCGATTGTTGATTATCGGAATGCGCATGGCCCGTTTCAGGCGATTGACGAGTTGATAGAAGTTAATGGCATCGGCCCTGCAATCCTGGAAAAGAATTCTGACGTCCTGACAATCAATTGACAAAAGCGGTGCTGGTAGCCAACTAGCCAGAGTTATTCTTTTGGCACACGGTAGTTATTGAGCCAAATTTTACTGATTGCGTTTCCCCAAGGTATCTAAACCATTTTCTTCGCTTAAGCGCCTAGCCTTACTTAGTTCAACGCTAGGCTGCTTTCGCCCAAACCCCTTTCTGGCCTGTTAATTGCTCTGACCTTGATAGTGATTGAAACCTGGCGCCAAGCCGGTTCAGTTAGCCAATTTCAGCTGACAGACAAAACTTGGCATCGCCATTGCTACATCAAGGTATAGCTAAAAGCGCGGCGTCAAAAATCCGCGCTGGTTGGAGGGTGAAATGGTTCAAGGTGTTGAGTTCAATCGTTTAATGCTGGAGATGCGCTCCATGCAGACAGAGGCAATGGCGCGAAAGCCCGTTGCGAGCCCTGTCGGTGTTGAGGGTGCTGCAAATGTTCCCAGCTTTCCGGATTTACTTGGACAGGCTGTCCGTAAAGTCAACGAGACGCAAAAGGTTTCCAATGAGATGGCCACAGCGTTCGAGCTTGGTCAAGGCGGCGTTGATCTGACGGAAGTCATGATTGCCTCGCAGAAAGCTAGCGTTTCCTTCCAGGCCATGACCCAAGTCCGTAACAAGATGGTCCAGGCCTACCAAGACATTATGCAGATGCCTATCTGAGGATAGATTGAATGGCCGACACCGCCCTCAATAATCAGGTTCCCGCTAAGGTAGACGCCTCTGGCGCATCCAAGAAGCCTTTTCCGGGCCTGGGCTTTCTAGACAACCTTTCTGAAATGCCGATCTTGCGTCAAGTAGGCCTTATGGTTGGCTTGGCTGCCAGCGTTGCCTTAGGGTTTGCAGTAGTGCTGTGGTCACAGCAGCCTGATTACCGCCCCTTGTATGGCAGTATGTCAGGCCTGGATGCCAATCAGGTAGTTGAAGCGCTGACTTCAGCCGATATCAACTACAAGGTTGATCCTAATACCGGTGCCTTGTTGGTAAAGGCGGACGATCTGGGCCGTGCTCGCTTGAAAATGGCCAGCGCTGGCGTAGCGCCTACTGACGGTATCGTTGGTTTCGAGCTGTTGGACAAGGAGCAGCCTCTGGGAACCAGCCAATTCATGGAAGCGGCAAATTACCGTCGCGGCCTTGAGGGTGAACTGTCTCGTACGATTGCCAGTCTAAATGGCATTAAAAGTGCACGTGTTCATTTGGCGATTCCGAAGAGTTCTGTATTCGTACGGGATGAGCGTAAGCCGACGGCTTCGGTTCTGGTCGAGTTGTATCCAGGCCGTACCTTGGAAACTGGGCAAGTAATGGCGATCGTTAATCTGGTTGCTACCAGTGTTCCAGAGTTGACGAAGTCTCAGGTAACGGTAGTCGATCAGAAGGGACAGCTCCTGTCGGATCAGCTGAACCAGTCTGAGTTCAGTGTTGCAGGTAAGCAGCTAGATTATACGAACCGCATCGAAAGCACATTGACTCAACGTGTGCAAAACATGATGCAGCCAATCGTAGGAAACGGTCGCTTCAAGGCAGAAGTATCGGCAGATGTAGATTTCAATGCGGTTGAGTCAACGTCCGAGCAGTTTAACCCTGATCAGCCTGCGCTGCGCAGCGAGCAGATCAATACCGAACAGCGTCAAACTGCCGGCGGTGGGCCGCAGGGTGTGCCGGGAGCCTTGTCGAACCAGCCGCCTGGACCAGCCACTGCACCTGAGAACGCAACAGCGGCAGCGGGTGCCAACTTCACGGCGCCGGGTCAGCTGATTCGTGACCCTAATGATCAGTTCATTACTGATCCGAAGACAGGTCTGCCGGCGACAGTGCCTTATCCGACAGACAAGCGTGACCAAAGCACACGTAATTATGAGTTGGATCGCAGTATCAGCTACACCCGCCAGCAGCAAGGTCGAGTACGTCGTCTCTCTGTAGCGGTAGTGTTGGATGATCAAGTGAAATTGGATGCAGCGACAGGGCAGGTAAGTCATACGCCCTGGAGTGCGGATGACCTGGCTCGCTTTACTCGCCTGGTGCAAGACGCGGTAGGTTTCGATGCAAGTCGTGGTGATAGTGTTAGCGTGATCAACGCTCCCTTTGCTCCGATCGCTGCTGATGATGTGGAAAGTATCCCCTTCTACTCGCAGCCCTGGTTCTGGGATGTCGTTAAGCAAGGTCTGGGTGTGCTGTTTATCCTGGTCCTGGTGTTTGGTGTCCTGCGCCCTGTTCTGAACAACCTGGCAGGCACCAACAAGAGTAAGGACTTGGCACTGGCTGATGGTATGGGTGGTGCTGGAGATCTGGCGGGTAGTGGAGCGGGCGGCCTGAGTGGTGGTGATCTGGCCGATGACAAGGTAAGTCTGGCAAGTCCTGCAGCGCTGATGTTGCCTGGACCTAGCGAAAACTACGAAGTACAACTCAATGCCATCAAGCAATTGGTGACTGAAGACCCGGGCCTAGTTGCCCAAGTTGTGAGGGACTGGATCAATGCCGACGAGTGAATTCAACAGCATGAGCAATGTCGATAAAGCCGCTGTTCTGCTGCTCTCCCTGGGTGAGGCAGACGCTGCCCAGATCCTGCGTCACCTGGGCCCGAAAGAAGTACAGCGCGTCGGTACTGCGATGGCTCAAGTGCGTAACATCAGTCGTGACCAGGCCGAGCATGTACTGGGCAACTTTATCGAAGTGGTAGGTGAGCAGACCAGCCTGGGTGTAGGCACTGACGGTTATATCCGCAAGATGCTGACCCAGGCCCTGGGCGAAGACAAGGCTAACGGTCTGATCGACCGGATCCTGCTGGGTGGTAATACGAGTGGCCTGGATAGCCTCAAGTGGATGGAGCCTCGTGCGGTCGCGGATGTCATCCGTTACGAGCACCCACAAATCCAGGCGATTGTAGTGGCTTACCTGGATGCGGATCAGGCTGCCGAAGTTCTGGCGCATTTTGATCAGAAGATTCGATTGGACATTATCCTGCGGGTGTCTTCGCTGAATACGGTCCAGCCAGCAGCACTGAAAGAATTGAATATGATTCTGGAGAAGCAGTTCTCGGGTAGTGCAAGCTCCGCCCGTACGACGCTGGGTGGCGTGAAGCGTGCAGCCGACATCATGAACTACCTGGATAGCGCGGTTGAGGCTCCGCTCATGGACGCTATCCGCGAAGTGGACGATGCGCTGTCTGCTCAGATCGAAGACCTTATGTTTGTCTTCGGCAACCTGGTCGATGTGGATGATCGTGGTATTCAGGCGCTGCTGCGTGAAGTCTCGTCCGATATCTTGGTCCTGGCGCTCAAGGGCGCAGATGACGGGATCAAGGACAAGTTCTTCCGTAACATGTCCAAGCGTGCAGGCGAGTTGCTGCGTGATGATTTGGAGTCCCGCGGCCCGGTTCGTATCTCCGAGGTAGAGGGGGCGCAGAAAGAGGTTATCGCAGTGGCCCGCCGTATGGCTGAGGCTGGCGAGATCGTCCTGGGTGCCAAGGGCGGAGAAGAAATGGTGTAAATCACCAAGTGGGTTTCGAGCCCGGTCACTGTATATTTGCAGTGGTCGGGCTTTTTTTATTCTGAGTTGGCCCAAGCTTTGCTACCTACCTGGTATACCGTAGCTTTTCTGTCAGGTGAGTCATGAACAAAGAGGGCGCTAGCGATCTGATTCGCGCGAAGGAAGTCAGTATCTTCGAGCGATGGCTTTTGCCTGATCTGGATAGCAACCATGTTGAAGACGTGGCCGTTGAGCCTGATCCAGAGCCGGAAGTAGCGGAAGAGGAAACCGTCACCGTTGAAGACGTTCCGGTAGAGGAAGTCAAGCCGTTGACGCTGGAAGAGCTGGAGGCTATTCGGCAAGAGGCTTATAACGAAGGCTTCACCGCCGGTGAGCGCGATGGTTTTCACTCCGGGCAGGTAAGAGCTCGGCAAGAGGCTGAAGTAGCATTGACAGCCAAGCTGCGAAGTCTGGAAATCGTTATGGAGCAGCTACTCGAGCCAATCGCTCAGCAAGATCGCGAGCTGGAGCAGGCGTTGGTTCGTCTGGTTGAGCATGTCACCAAACAAGTGATCCAGCGTGAGTTAAAAGACGATTCTACGCAGCTGCAACGTATCCTGCGTGAGGCGCTGAAGCTTCTGCCCATGGGGGCTGAGAATATCCGCATTCATCTCAACCCGCAGGACTTCGATTTGGTGAAGGCCCTGCGTGATCGGCACGATGAGCGTTGGAAGTTGCTGGAAGATGAAAATCTGCTGCCGGGTGGTTGCCGTATCGAAAGCGAGAACAGCGTAATCGATGCAAGTATCGAAACGCGACTGGCTCAGGCACTGACGCAGATTATGGAACAGCAACGCCATCAGGCTACACAGCCTGCCGACCCTGACCTGCATATTCCTTTGGAGGATGCTGCTAATGCATCTTGATCGCCTGAGTTTCCAACGTCGACTGGGTGGTTATATTGACGCGGTAAGCCTCCCGGGTGAGCCCGTAATCGAAGGGCGTCTGCTGCGCATGGTGGGTTTGACGCTTGAGGCAGAAGGCTTGCGTGCTGCAGTCGGAAGTCGCTGCCGGGTCATCAATGGCGGTACCTACCAACATGCTCAGGTAGAAGCCGAGGTCATGGGGTTTTCAGGTGATAGAACCTTTTTGATGCCGATTGGCAGTCTGGCAGGTATTGCTCCTGGGGCGCGTGTCGTGCCTCTGCCTGATACCGGACGCCTGCCTATGGGAATGTCGATGTTAGGGCGTGTGCTCGATGGGTTGGGTAATGCCCTCGATGGCAAAGGGCGGATGCGCGCCGAGGATTGGGTGCCGATCGACGGTCCGACCATCAACCCGCTCAAGCGCGAGCCTATTCATGAGCCGCTTGATGTTGGTGTACGCAGTATCAATGGTTTGTTGACGGTAGGACGCGGTCAGCGCCTTGGACTGTTTGCCGGTACTGGTGTTGGTAAGAGCGTGCTGCTCGGCATGATGACCCGCTTTACCAAGGCGGACATCATCGTTGTCGGGCTGATCGGTGAGCGGGGTCGTGAGGTTAAGGAATTTATCGAGCACATCCTGGGCGAGGAGGGCATCAAGCGTTCCGTCGTTGTTGCCTCGCCAGCGGATGATGCGCCTCTGCTGCGTCTGCGTGCAGCCATGTATTGCACACGTATTGCAGAGTATTTTCGTGACAAGGGTAAAAACGTTCTGTTGCTGATGGACTCTCTGACCCGGTACGCGCAGGCTCAGCGTGAAATCGCACTGGCTATTGGTGAGCCGCCAGCGACAAAGGGTTATCCGCCATCCGTGTTTGCCAAGCTGCCCAGCTTGGTGGAGCGCGCGGGTAATGCTGAAAAGGGCGGTGGTTCTATCACGGCGTTCTACACTGTACTGTCAGAGGGTGATGATCAGCAGGACCCGATCGCTGATGCGGCGCGAGGAGTGCTGGATGGTCACTTTGTTTTGTCCCGCCGTCTGGCGGAAGAAGGCCATTACCCTGCCATTGACATTGAAGCGTCGATCAGCCGAGTGATGCCGCAGGTCGTAAGTCCTGAGCATTTGCGTAATGCCCAGCGTATGAAACAGTTGTGGTCTCGCTTCCAGCAAAGCCGCGATTTGATCAGTGTAGGCGCCTATGTACCAGGCGGCGATCCTGAAACTGACCAGGCAATCAAGCGCTACCCTGCGATGCAGCAGTACTTGCGCCAAGGACTGAATGAAAGCGAGTCGCTCGAGCAGAGCGGGCAAAATCTAGGCGTATTGCTGGAGAGCTGATGAATCATGAAAGGTCGTGCTGAGCGGTTGACCCCAGTGATAGATATGAGTGAGCAGGAGGAGCGGGACGCTGCTCGGCAATTAGGTAAGTGTCAGACACAATTGATGCAGGCAGAGCAAAAACTTGCTGACCTGCAGCGCTACCGGGACGATTACCACAAACAATGGCTGAATGCGGGAAGTCAGGGTGTGTCAGGCCAGTGGATGATCGGTTATCAGCGTTTCCTCAGTCAGTTGGAGGATGCTATTGCGCAACAGGAGCGGAGCACTAACTGGCACCGCGATGTTGTCGAAAAGGCACGTCAATCCTGGCAGCAACGCTACGCACGCTTGGAAGGTTTGAAAAAACTGGTAGAGAAATATCGCCAGGAACAGCGGCTGGTTGAGGACAAGCGAGAGCAGAAGCAGATGGATGAGTTTTCCCAACGGCTTTTGCAACGGGTTCGGATGTAAGGAAAAAGGTCCAGCCGTTTTGCTGGCCCTCTTTATTTCCTGCCAAACCTTCTAAAAGAGGTCCTGACGATTGGCAGCCAATTTTCCAGCAACATAGATCCTCTGTTGCTCATTCGCTGGAATTTTGACGTCAGGCTTATGTTTACCTTCCAAAGTCTGGTAAAAGAGCAATTACCAGAGCGCCTTCCAGCGTAAGTCCACTGATATAAACGGTAGTAATGAGCGCTTTAGAACAAATTATTATGTTCCAGGGGTGCCATTAAAGTGCCAGCTTTGCCAAAATCGCACTGACAGAAGGTTTGTTTAACCTAACTCCTAACGGAGGGCTTGATATGTCAGCGTTGTGTAGTAGAGCTCTTACGTTTCATCCTCATGTTACTTTGCCATTTCGTCTGGCATCTTTGGCCTGATGAGTGAGTCCTACCATGTCATTGCCACACTTAGATACCGATACTCTGCTTGCCCTGCAGGAAATTATGGAGGACGAGTACGGTAATCTGCTCGACACCTATATTTCCGACTCGGAAGAGCGTATCCGTGCGCTCAAGGAGGCCTATGCCGAACAGGAGCTGGTACAGCTTCGGCATGTGGCTCACAGCTTCAAGGGAAGTTCCAGTAACATGGGCGCCGTCGTTCTGACAAATCTTTGCCGGGACTTGGAGGAAGCTGCCCGTCGAAACGCTCCCTTGTCCGTTATAAATGAAAAGATCGAAAGCGTTCAGCGCGAGTTTGCCATTGTGCGCATTCTGTTCAAGTCGGAACGGCAACGGCACGCGTGATTTTCAACCGTTTTTCTTAAAGCTGGCCCAGCGTTTGCTTCTCTAGCTCCAGATACCTTAACTGGAGCAATTTTATGGCTGTCGCCTCTGACTTCATCTTGTCGTCGACGCCTGACATCAGCTCGGCCAAGACCGCGCTCAAAGCGCCGTCCAAGCCTGCTGATTCAACTCGCAGCGATACCCCACGTTTTTCGGATGTTTACGCCAAAGAGCAGCAACCTGCTCGTAATGAGGTGCGTACTCGCGATGCGGATGCAAAGTCCGTGAAGCGCGAGGCTTCTGCATCGCGTCACGATAGCAAGGCTAGCGACAGCAAGACTGACGAGTCTGTTTCTTCAGGCGTAAAGCAGAAAGAGGTTGCTGGGACTGCCGATAGCGG
This sequence comes from Pseudomonas sp. MAG002Y, assembly GCF_019400845.1. Classification (NCBI taxonomy): domain Bacteria; kingdom Pseudomonadati; phylum Pseudomonadota; class Gammaproteobacteria; order Pseudomonadales; family Pseudomonadaceae; genus Pseudomonas; species Pseudomonas sp. MAG002Y. Next base: position 37,138 of record NZ_WOEJ01000005.1, read on the forward strand.
CAAGACCTTGCCGGTGGCCGATGAGCATGCCTCCGTTCCTGAGGCGCAGCTGGACCCGTTGTTACTGCTTGGCATGACCGGAACCCTGCCTGCGGAAGTAGCGCCTTTGCCAGTTCCAAACGCTGTCGGCTCTTTGACGTCCCTGACGGACGATACATTGACATCGGGCATGGAGTCAGCGTTTCCACAGGGGGTGGGGCAGCTGGCTTCCGAGACCGATCCTTTGAATGGTCAGGCAGCTTCTTCTGATGAGACTGCTGGCCAGCTACTGGCCCAGGCCGGCAGTAAGCTGCTTCAGACTACCGATACGGCTGCCAATACTGTTCAGACCAATACAACCACAGGTCAGGGTGCTCCCAAGCAGGCCGAGGTCATGAGTACTATCCTGGCGGCGACAGCTGAAAGCCAGCCTGCCGAGGGTGAAGCTTCCCTTGAGGTATTACAGGGGTTGAAGGATATCGATGACAAGACCTTGCCTGAGGATCGAAACGAGACCTTTGCAGACAAGCTGAATAGCTTGTCCCAGACAATGGGAACGCCTGTACAGACAGCTCGTCCCGTTGCTCCTACGGTGCCGGGTCAGCCGCTGGCAATGAATCAGTCCGACTGGCATGAAGGTGTGATTGATCGAGTCATGTGGATGTCGAGTCAGAACCTCAAAAGTGCTGACATTCGTCTCGAACCAGCGGGGCTAGGGCGTCTTGAGGTTCGTATCGATATGACTAACGACCAGGCTCAGGTCACCTTTGCCAGTCCGCATGCGGACGTTCGTGATGCGCTAGACAGCCAGTCTCATCGCTTGCGAGACATGTTCGTGCAGCAGGGGATGACGCTTGATGTAAACGTCTCGGATCAGTCAGCGCATCGTAACTGGCAGGCCGCGCAGCAGGACACAGGAACTGGAGGACGACGGTCTTCGAATACTGGCTTAGGTAGCGAAGACCGTGCGATTGATGAAGTAGCGGGTGTCTCAAGTGAGACGGTCGCGCAGACGATAAAGAGAAACGACGGAGTAGTGGACTTTTACGCCTGACCGGGACGCTTCCCGCACGTGACGAGGTCCGTCTTACCAAGGGCGAATCTAATGGCCACGCCTCAAGCGATTGGCTAAAGATGAATGTATCAACAAGACTGCTGTTATTCCCTCTGCGTTTTAGGGTTGTAGGCGGTTCACTCAATTACGGATGTAAGCATGGCCAAGAAAGAACAAGCGGCTGATGACGCGGCCAAACCCGCTGGCAAAGGCAAGCTCAAGCTCATCATCATTATCGTGGTCGCATTGTTGTTGACGATAGGGGCTTCGGTAGGTGCAACATGGTTCATCATGAACAAGAAGGTTCATGATGCCGAGGCCGCAAAGGCGGAGCCCACCACTCCTGTCCGGCTGCCTGCCATCTACGAAAAATTAACGCCGTCTTTTGTGGTCAACTTCAATGTGAACGGCAGGCAGCGTTATATGCAGGTGGGTGTGGCGCTGATGGGACGCGATCAGGCAAAGATGGATGAACTCAAGGCTCATTTGCCCCAGGTACGCAATCAACTGGTCATGTTGCTTTCTGCCCAGAGTTATGACGCCTTATTGACGCCGGTCGGCAAGGAATTGCTGCGTCAACAGGCAACTTCCAAGATTCAGGAGCTTGCTCAGAAGCAGGTGGGTCAACCTACGGTCGAGCAGGTTTTGTTTACTAACTTCGTCCTGCAATAGGGATTGCCATGTCTGTACAAGATTTACTGTCTCAGGATGAAATCGACGCGCTTCTTCACGGCGTCGATGATGGTCTTGTCGAAACGGATCCTATAGCGCCTACAGGCTCGGTCAGAGGGTATGACCTGACTAGCCAGGATCGTATCGTCCGTGGGCGGATGCCGACATTGGAGATGATCAACGAGCGCTTTGCCCGCTATACCCGGGTCAGCATGTTTAACCTGCTTCGTCGCTCGGCTGACGTGTCCGTAGGGGGTGTGCAGGTCTTGAAGTTCGGTGAGTATGTTCGCTCGCTGTATGTACCGACCAGCTTGAACATGGTGAAGATCAAGCCTTTGCGTGGTACGGCACTGTTTATTCTGGATGCCAAGTTGGTGTTCAAGCTGGTAGACAACTTCTTTGGTGGCGATGGCCGTCACGCCAAGATTGAAGGTCGTGAGTTTACGCCGACCGAGCTGCGTGTTGTACGCATGGTGCTTGACCAGTGCTTCGTTGACCTTAAAGAGGCCTGGGGCGCAATGCTCGCGTGTCAGTTCGAGTACATCAACTCCGAAGTCAACCCGGCCATGGCAAACATTGTCAGTCCGAACGAGGTGGTAGTGGTCAGCTCTTTCAGCATCGAGTTGGACGGCGGCGGCGGTGAGCTGCATATCGCCATGCCATATTCGATGATCGAGCCTATCCGTGAAATGCTGGACGCCGGCTTCCAGTCGGATGTGGATGATCAGGACGAGCGCTGGGTCAAGGCTATGCGCGAAGATCTTCTGGATATCCGTGTACCGCTGGAAGCGACGGTGGTGCGTCGTCAGCTCAGGCTACGTGACATCCTGCATATGCAGCCTGGCGATGTAATTCCAGTTGAGATGCCGGAGGAAATGCTGATGCGCGCCAATGGTATGCCAACGTTCAAGGTAAAAATGGGGGCTCGTAAAGGAAACCTGGCCTTGCAAATTATTGAACCGGTCAAGAGCTCTCGCTGATGCGATTTTGACTGAATGCTTTTATTTCTTTCGAGCCATAGGCTCACCGTTTTAGATTGAGGTTAAGATGGCAGATCAAAACACCAACAGCGAAGAACAGGCTCTGGCTGATGAGTGGGCCGCGGCGATGGCAGAGGCAGGCGAATCCAATCAGGATGAAATCGATGCGATGATGGCTCAGGGCGCTAGTCCCGCCTCACGCGCGCCTGTAGAAGAGTTTGCCGGAATCCAGGGTAACAATCAGCAGATTACCGGTATGGAAGGTCCGAACCTGGATGTGATTCTGGACATTCCTGTCATGATTTCGATGGAAGTCGGCCATACCGACATTTCCATCCGGAACCTGCTACAACTGAATCAGGGCTCGGTTATCGAGCTGGATCGCCTGGCGGGAGAGCCGCTCGATGTACTGGTCAACGGTACCTTGATTGCTCACGGCGAGGTGGTGGTGGTTAACGAGAAGTTCGGTATCCGGCTGACCGATGTCATCAGCCCCAGTGAACGTATCAAGAAACTACGCTGACCTTATGCGAATGCTCATTGCTCTACTGGCTACGTTGCCGCTTGTCTCTCAAGCGGCTGAAACAGCTGCACCGTCGACCAATATGGGATCGCAGCTGACACAACTCGTGTTGGGTCTGCTGCTGATCATTGGCCTGATTTTCGGGCTGGCCTGGCTTATCCGTCGGGTACAGCAGGTGGGGCCGCGTGGCAATAATGCTATCAAATTGGTAGCCACCCAGCATCTGGGACCGCGAGAGAGACTGGTGCTGGTGCAGGTAGGGCAGGAGCAGATACTTGTAGGACTTACGGCTGGGCGTATTACTCCTTTGCATGTGATGAAGGAACCGGTTCGCCTGGCCGATGAGCAACCGGCTTCGCCAGAGTTTGCTCAACGGCTTTTCGAGCTGATCAGCCGCGACCCAAAGGATAAGTCATGAGATTCGACTCATTGAAGTCTTTCGCGCGAGTGGTGCGGAGAATGAACTGGTGCTGACTGGTACAAGCGGTGTGTTTACGACGTTGTTGAAATCCAATCTTCGTTTGCTTCGTAATTGCCTGCTTGTGCTGGTAGCACTGGCGGCACCTTTGGCGTTTGGGCAGGAAAATGGGGCTAATAATCCGTTGTCCATTTCCGCTATTACCATGAGTACAAACGCCAACGGCCAGCAGGAGTACTCCGTAAGCCTGCAGATCCTGCTGATCATGACGGCGCTGAGTTTCATTCCAGCGTTTGTCATGCTGATGACCAGTTTTACACGGATCATCATTGTATTCGCCATTCTCCGCCAAGCCCTGGGCTTGCAGACAACGCCGTCAAACCAGGTGTTGATCGGACTGGCACTGTTCCTGACATTGTTCATCATGGCGCCGGTCTTTGACCGCATTAATAACGATGCCTTGCAGCCCTATATGAACGAGCAGCTGACGGCCCAGGATGCAATTGCGCGGGCAGAGGGGCCAATCAAGGACTTCATGTTGGCGCAGACCCGGCAATCCGATCTGGACATGTTCATGCGGCTATCCAAGCGTACGGACATCGCCACACCTGATCAGGCGCCGCTGACGATCGTGGTTCCAGCCTTTGTGACATCCGAATTGAAAACAGCCTTCCAGATCGGCTTCATGATCTTTATTCCATTCCTGGTAATTGACTTGGTGGTGGCCAGCGTGCTGATGGGGATGGGCATGATGATGCTTTCACCGATGATCATCTCGTTACCGTTCAAGCTGATGCTGTTCGTGCTGGTTGACGGTTGGTCGTTGATCATGGGTACGCTGGCTGGCAGCTTCGGTACTGTCTAAGAGGAGATACCCCATGACGCCTGAAGTAGCCGTAGATCTGTTTCGGCAAGCGCTCTGGTTGACGGCATTGCTTGTAGGCATTCTGATCGTGCCGAGCTTGCTGGTGGGCCTGGTGGTTTCAATGTTCCAGGCTGCTACACAGATCAACGAGCAGACCTTGAGTTTTCTGCCTCGACTGATTGTCACGTTGTTGACGCTGATTGTCCTAGGGCCTTGGCTCACCCGTGAGCTGATGGAGTTCATGCGCAACATGATCACCAATGTTCCGATGTTGATTGGTTAAGTCATGCTTGAGCTGAGTGATGCGCAGATTGGTGGCTGGGTCGGTACGTTCCTGCTGCCTCTGTTCCGTATTGCTGCTGTCTTTATGACGATGCCTATCATCGGGACCAATATGGTTCCCGCGCGCGTAAAGCTCTATATGGCGTTGGCCTTTACCGCTCTGCTGGTGCCTACGCTGCCCCCCATGCCGCAGGTCGATGCCGTGAGCGTACAGGCCTTGCCGCTGATTGCAGAGCAGATCCTGATTGGCGCTCTGATGGGTTTTAGCCTCCAGCTGTTCTTTCACGTCTTCGTGATTGCTGGGCAGCTACTCTCCACCCAGGCAGGACTTAGCTTTGCATCAATGGTCGATCCGGCCAATGGCATTTCGGTGCCGGTGCTGGGGCAGTTCTTCAACGTACTGGTGACGCTGCTGTTCCTGTCCATGAACGGACACCTGATCGTCATGGAAATCCTGGCAGAAAGCTTTACCACGCTACCGGTTGGTCAGTTGCTGTCTGTTGATCATTTTTGGGAGCTGGCCGGTAAATTGAGTTGGGTGCTTGGTGCCGGCGTATTACTGGTCTTGCCTGCTATTACGGCACTGCTGGTCGTGAACCTTGCTTTTGGCGTAATGACTCGCGCAGCGCCTCAGCTCAACATTTTTTCAATCGGTATGCCCTTAACCGTAACGCTGGGTCTGGTCATTATCTGGATTGGCACAGCGGATATCTTTTCGCACTACGAATCATTAGTCACTGAAGCGCTGCAATGGCTCCGAGAGCTGGTGCGAGCGCGATAGGCAGGAGGTCGCCATGTCGGACGAATCCAGCAGTGAAGACCGTACAGAGGAACCTACCGACAAACGTAAGCGGGAAGCGCGCGAAGAGGGGCAGTTACCCCGATCCCGTGAGCTTGGCACGCTGACGGTTGTGATGGGTGGGCTGATAGCGCTTCTGGCGTTTGGTTCAGTACTTGGGGACGCTTTACTCGACCTGATGCGCGGCAGTTTTTCACTGAACCGTGAGGCCGTTCTGGATGAGCGGAACATGGGGATCATGCTGCTAACATCCGGCAAGGCCGCCATGCTGGGCATGATGCCGGTTTTTCTCGTCCTTGTGCTGGCTGCCGTTATTGGCCCGATTGCACTGGGAGGCTTCTTGTTTTCCAGCAAATCCCTTCAGCCCAAGTTCAGTCGAATGAACCCTCTTTCAGGACTCAAGCGCATGTTTTCGACCCATGCGCTGATGGAGTTGGGCAAGGCGCTGGCCAAGTTCGTTCTGCTGCTAACCATCGCTATCATGGTTCTCTTGTCTGAGCGCGATGCGTTGCTGTCCATTGCAAAGGAGCCTTTAGGCAGTGCCATTATCCATAGTATAAAAGTGGCGGGACATGCAGCGTTGATGGTGTCTTTAGGGCTATTACTTATCGCAGCTATTGACGTACCGTTCCAATGGTATAGCAACAAGAAAAAGCTGATGATGACCAAGCAGCAGATCAAGGATGAATACAAGGACAGCGAAGGCAAGCCCGAAGTAAAAGGGCGGATGCGCCAGATGCAGCGCGAAATGGCGCAACGTCGCATGATGACCGCTGTGCCAGAGGCCGACGTCATTATCACCAACCCAACACATTATGCTGTGGCGCTAAAGTATGACGCTGCAACCGGAGGCGCGCCAATCCTAGTAGCCAAAGGTAGCGACTTTGTGGCGTTGAAGATTCGTGAGCTTGCTCAGGAGCATGCCGTTACGACGCTTGAATCACCCGCCCTGGCGCGAGCGGTGTACTATTCCACTGATATCGATAGAGAGATTCCGGCAGGGCTTTACATCGCTGTGGCGCAAGTGCTGGCCTACGTTTATCAGCTCAAGCAGTACAAAGCTGGTCAGGGCCGGCGTCCAGAGCAACCGCATGAGCCGCCTATCCCGCCAGATTTACAGCGTGACGAGTAGATAAGAAAGGCCCCGCTGAACGGGGCCTTTTTATTACTTGATAACCCCGCACGCCATCCGGGCTCCACCACCGCCTAGCGGCTTGGGATGATCCGAGTGGTTATCGCCGCCTACGTGAACCATGAGGGCGTGACCTTTGATTTCATTCAAGTCCTTGAGGCGCGGCGCCAGCACGGGCTGTGAGGCTGTTCCGTCGCTTGTGACATAAAGGGCGGGCAGATCACCTTTATGGCCGTCGCCCCAGGGAGCGTCATGCTTGCCGGTATTCTCAGGGTCCCAGTGACCGCCTGCGGCGCCTGCCGGTGTGTTCTTGCCATCGACTTCTGCAGCATCACAGCTGGGTTTGGCATGAATATGGAATCCATGTGTCCCTGGCTCCAGACCTTTTAGCTCAGGTGTAAATACCAAGCCGTAGTCAGTCTTTACGATGGTGACGCTGCCTACACTTTCGCCCGGACCTTTCTCTGTTGCGATATTTAATGGAACAGTCACGGCGTCATCCGCCTGGGCCATACCAGCGAGTCCTGCTGACATCAGCGTTACGGCAATCCATTTTTTCATCGGGTTCTCCTGTTATCCACTTTATGCGCGTCTTGTGAAGGGACCTCATATGCGTGTTCAGGTTTCCTTATTACAGTGCTCGTATCAACGATGGCTAAAGGCCAGCCTCAAGAAAACAGCCTGGCAGGCCGATATAACAGGCGCAAACGCAACAAATTCAAACAAAAGAGGAACTTGGCCCGTTGCTTGCTGAATAGCCTGTATCAAGACGCTCTGACGTCAAAAGATTGATATGCAAGGCATTCAAGAGGAACGACTGTGAAAGTTAATCACGGGCAAATGTTGACCAATGTTCGCAGCCTGAGCCGCGGTAACCTGGCTGTACCGATATTGGTTCTGGCCATGCTCGGCATGATGACATTGCCGATCCCGCCGTTTCTGCTGGACGTGCTGTTTACCTTCAATATCGCGCTGTCGATCGTGGTGTTGCTGGTAAGCGTTTATGCGCTACGGCCTTTGGACTTTGCCGTGTTCCCGACGATCCTGCTCGTGGCCACGTTGCTGCGCCTGGCGTTGAACGTGGCGTCTACACGTGTCGTTCTTTTGCATGGTCATGATGGCCATGCCGCTGCCGGTAAGGTGATTCAGGCCTTTGGTGACGTAGTGGTGGGTGGTAACTACGTTGTCGGTGCGGTCGTGTTCGCCATCCTGATGATCATCAACTTCGTGGTAGTGACCAAGGGTGCTGGTCGTATCTCCGAGGTATCTGCGCGCTTCACCCTGGATGCCATGCCTGGTAAGCAGATGGCCATCGACGCCGACCTGAACGCTGGTGTTATCGATCAGGCTGAAGCAAAGAAGCGTCGCGCCGAGGTAGGTCAGGAAGCTGACTTCTACGGTTCGATGGATGGTGCCAGCAAATTCGTTCGCGGTGACGCGGTTGCCGGTCTACTAGTACTGTTCATTAACCTGCTCGGTGGTATCGCGATCGGGATGATGCAGCATAACTTGAGCATTGCCGATGCAGGCCGTATCTATGCACTGCTGACTATTGGTGACGGCCTGGTTGCCCAGGTGCCTTCGCTGTTGCTGTCCGTTGCGGCTGCCATCATGGTAACCCGTGTGTCTTCTTCCGAAGACATGGGGCAGCAGGTCAACCGTCAAATGTTCGCCTCGCCAAAGGCGCTTGCTGTCTCTGCGGCCATCATCATTGCTATGGGGCTGGTACCCGGCATGCCGCACGTGCCGTTCTTGGGTTTGGGCTTCATGGCTGCTGCCGGTGCCTATTTCATCTGGGATCGCCAGCGCAAGGTCAAGCAAGTGGCCGAGCAGGAAGCTCAGCGTCAGCAGGAGTTGGCCCCCGTACAGCGCCCCGCTGAAACCAAGGAGCTGGGCTGGGATGACGTAACGCCTGTCGACATGGTTGGCCTGGAAGTAGGTTATCGCCTGATTCCTTTGGTAGATCGCAACCAGGGCGGTGAGCTGCTAACGCGTATCAAGGGTGTTCGCAAGAAGCTGTCCCAGGATCTTGGCTTCCTTATGCCCGCTGTACATATTCGCGACAACCTGGAACTTATGCCCAATGCTTATCGTTTGACGTTGATGGGCGTGAATGTTGCGGAAGCCGAAATCTATCCGGACCGCGAACTGGCTATAAACCCGGGTCAGGTATTCGGCACGTTAAATGGTGTGATTGCCAAAGATCCGGCGTTTGGCCTTGATGCGGTTTGGATTGACGTCAGTCAGCGTGATCAGGCGCAGTCCCTGGGCTATACCGTGGTCGATGCCAGCACGGTCGTTGCGACCCACCTCAACCAGGTTCTCCAAAAGCATGCCCACGAGCTGTTGGGGCATGAAGAAGTGCAGCAATTACTGCAGCTTCTGGCCAAGAGTTCGCCCAAGTTGGCCGAAGAACTGGTGCCAGGCATGATTTCCTTGTCTACGCTTCTTAAGGTATTGCAGCAATTGCTGCAGGAGCAGGTCTCGGTACGTGATGTTCGTACGATTGCTGAGGCTATTGCGAATGTGGCGCCGCGTAGTCAAGATCCCGCCGTCATGGTTTCGTCGGTTCGTGTGGCGCTGTCCCGTGCAATCGTCCAGAACATCATTGGACTGGAGCCCGAGCTGCCTGTTATTACGCTAGAACCGAGATTGGAACAGATGTTGCTTAATGGTATGCAGAAGGCTGGACAGGGTGTTGAAGATGGCATGTTCCTGGAACCAGGAATGGCCGAGAAATTGCAACGCTCTCTGGTAGATGCAGCACAGCGTCAAGAAATGATGGGTAAGCCAGTCGTGTTACTGGTAGCCGGTGCGATTCGCGGGATGATGTCCCGCTTCGCTCGAATGGCAGTTCCCACTATGTCTGTGCTGGCTTATCAGGAAATTCCGGATAACAAACAAGTCACCATTATCGCAACGGTTGGCCAGAACGGCTGAGGTTTGAACCATGCAAGTTAAACGCTTTTTTGCTGCTGATATGCGTCAAGCCATGAAAATGGTTCGTGACGAACTGGGTGCAGATGCCGCGATCCTGAGCAATCGCCGTGTTGCCGGTGGCATTGAGCTGACCGCTGCCCTGGATTATCAAGCGCCGACTCCCACTGCGCCGAATGCTGCGCTGGAAGCCGAGCTGCGTAAAACCCAAGTGCGTATCGCCGAAGCCCACGCTGAACTGGCCATTCGCTCGCCTAACCAGGGTATCGCTGCGCCGCAAGCCAACGCTAGTCAACTCTTTGGCAGTGAGCAGATCAGCGCTCGCCAGGAACCTGTTATCTCCGAGCCCAAAGTTGCCCAGCCAGCACCTGCCGTTGCCGCCGCGCCTTCTGCCGAAGAGCGCCGTGCGCTGGATGCCATGCGCTCCGAGATCACCGGGCTACGTGAATTGATTGAAGTGCAGCTGGGCTCTATCGCCTGGGGCCAGATGCAGGACAAGCGTCCTGACGAAGCAAACTTCTGGCGCCGCCTGCAACGCATGGGACTTCCGGCTGATCTGTGCCGTGACCTGATGGCGCGTGTGGCAAGTGTGAACGAGCCCCGTCAGGCCTGGCGTATGCTGCTGGCCCACCTGACCCAGGCAATCGACACGCCCCAGGTTGATCTGCTGGAAGAGGGCGGTATCGTCGCGTTCGTCGGTCCCGCCGGATCGGGTAAGACCACTACGCTGTCCAAAATGGCAGCGAGCTATGTTCTGAAGTATGGCGCGCAAAGTCTTGCGCTGGTCACCATGGATAGCCATCGCATCGGCGCCCAAGAGCAAATCAAGACGTTGGGTCATATTCTCGATGTGCCGGTTACCGTTGTAGATCCACGTCAGTCGCTGGCTCAGGCGCTTGAGCCACTGGCTCGCAAGCGCATGGTCCTGATCGATACGGCAGGTATCCCGGCCAATGACCCCGCCCTGCGTCTGCAACTGGAAGCGCTGGCTAATGAGAAACTGAAGATTCGTAGCTATCTGGTCATGGCAGTAACCAGCCAGAGCCAGGTGCTAAAAGCGGCTTATCACAACTACAAGGGGTGCGGTCTGGCTGGTTGTGTTCTGACCAAACTGGATGAGTCCGCGACGTTGGGTGAAGCGCTCGGTATAGCCATTAGCCATCATATCCCGGTAGCCTATCTCTCCGACGGTCCTCGCATCCCTGACGACCTGCATATTGCGCGCAAGCATCAGCTGGTTAGCCGTGCAGTCAATCGTCAGCTGACCGAGGAGCCTGCAGAGGAAACCATGGCGGATATGTTTGCCGAGCTCTATCAAAAGCCGGCCAAGCGCGTCGGTTAAGTTACAGTTTTTTGCAAGTTGGGTAAGGTTTTTGCAATAGAAGGTTTACAGGCGTCGTAGTGTCAGAAAGCAGTACACGCTTCAGGTTTAGTGCCAGCTGGCTCGTTAGCATAACGATCTGGCTACACCATAAGTGCCCTCTACGGGCTGGCTGGTTTTTCATAGGTGTACAGCAATGGGTATGCATCCCGTACAGGTAATTGCAGTGACAGGCGGCAAGGGAGGCGTTGGGAAAACCAACGTTTCGGTAAACCTTTCGCTAGCGTTGGCTGAACTGGGCCGACGTGTCATGTTGCTCGATGCCGACTTGGGCTTGGCAAACGTCGACGTTTTGCTCGGTTTGACTCCGAAGCAGACGCTCGCCGATGTGATCGAAGGCAAATGTGATCTTCGCGACGTGATTTTGCAAGGCCCTGGCGGTATCCGGGTCGTTCCGGCGGCTTCCGGTGCGCAAGCCATGGTGCAGTTGTCGTCTCTTCAACATGCCGGTCTGATCCAGGCATTCAGTGACATCAGCAACGATATCGATGTGCTTGTTGTCGATACGGCTGCTGGCATCGGTGATTCGGTCGTGAGCTTTGTACGGGCTGCCCAGGAAGTGCTTCTGGTGGTCTGTGATGAGCCTACTTCGATCACGGACGCTTATGCGCTTATCAAGATGTTCAACCGCGATCATGGAATCACGCGGTTTCGCGTACTGGCGAATATGGCATTGACGCCCCAGGAAGGTCGCAATCTCTTTGCTAAGCTGACCAAGGTAACTGACCGTTTCTTGGATGTGGCTCTGCAGTATGTGGGTGCGGTTCCTTTTGATGAATGTGTACGGAAAGCCGTCCAGAAGCAGCGGTCCGTATACGAAGCATACCCGCGCTCCAAAGCCGCTCTGGCTTTCCGGGCCATTGCCCAGAAGGTGGATGCTTGGCCCTTGCCAGCCAACCCACGCGGTCACTTGGAGTTTTTCGTCGAACGATTGGTGCAACCCACTGTAGGGCCAAATGTATGACAGCGTCCAGCGGTCTCCGTATGTACAGTAAATCTCAGACCCATTCACAGCAGGAGCAACTGATCAATCAGTATGCGCCGCTGGTCAAGCGCATTGCCTATCACCTGTTGGCGCGTCTGCCTGCCAATGTACAGGTGGAAGATCTCATGCAGGCCGGCATGATCGGCCTGCTCGAGGCCTCCAAGAAGTACGATGCCGGCAAAGGTGCAAGCTTTGAAACCTATGCCGGTATCCGTATCCGCGGAGCCATGCTGGACGAGGTTCGCAAAGGTGATTGGGCACCTCGTTCGGTGCATCGTAACAGCCGTATGGTGGCCGATGCGATTCGTGCTGTTGAAGCAAGAACGGGTCGTGACGCTAAAGATCCTGAAGTTGCTGCCGAACTTGGTGTAAGCCTTGAAGAATATTACGGCATTCTCAATGACACATTGGGAAGTCGCCTGTTCAGCTTCGATGACTTGATGGAAGAGGGTGAGCACGGTCTCGAAGAGAGCGGAGCCCATGATTTCGAGCCAGGTCGAGGACTGGAAGATGATCGTTTCAAGCAGGCCCTGGCGGAAGCCATCGCCAATCTTCCAGAGCGTGAGCGTCTCGTCTTGTCGCTGTATTACGACGAGGAGTTGAACCTAAAGGAAATCGGAGAGGTGCTTGGGGTAAGTGAATCCCGAGTCTGTCAACTGCACAGTCAGTGCGCAGCACGTCTGCGGGCTCGTCTGGCTGAATGGCGTTCGCGCTAAGGCAAAACACTAAGCATGTATGGCATGCCTTTGAAAAGGCATGTCTGGGGTAAGGATGGAGGTCGACTTGGACAAAGATATGAAAATTCTCATCGTGGACGATTTTTCCACCATGAGACGCATCATCAAGAATCTGCTGCGAGATCTAGGGTTCACCAATACTACCGAGGCCGACGACGGCTTGACGGCGTTGCCGATGCTGCAAAGCGGCAACTTCGACTTCCTGGTAACGGACTGGAACATGCCGGGTATGACCGGTATCGACCTGCTACGGGAAGTCCGTGCCGATGCACGCCTGAAGAACCTGCCTGTTCTGATGGTAACGGCCGAAGCCAAGCGCGAACAAATTGTCGAGGCAGCTCAAGCGGGTGTGAATGGTTACGTTGTGAAGCCGTTTACTGCCCAGGTGCTCAAAGAAAAGATCGACAAGATCTTTGAGCGGGTCAACGGCTGATAACCATCTCGAGGATGTTATGGACCTTGGCAGTAAATCATTCGAAGACCTGGAATCGACCCTGAAAAAGCATGCCCAAGAGCTGGTTGCCAGCCTTGAAGATGGCAATTTCAGCCAGGCAGTGCAGCTCATCAATGAGCTCAATCAGGTGCGAGATCGTGGTCTGTATCAGGAAATCGGCAAGCTGACGCGTGAGTTGCACAACGCGATCGTCAACTTCCAGATCGATCCCCAGGCGTCCTATGCCAATGAAGTAACAAACATTGCAGACGCCACCGATCGCCTAAGCTACGTTGTGGAAATGACGGAGCGTGCTGCCAACCGTACCATGGACTTGGTCGATGCCAGCACACCGCTTATCGAATCATTTGGTAAGGACGCTCATGACCTCCACGCCGAGTGGGGCCGCTTTATGCGGCGCGAGCTCAGTGCCGAGGAGTTCCGCGAGCTGGCCAAGCGAGTCGGTGCGTTTCTGGGGCGCAGCGATGAGGACGCCCACAAGCTGTCTTCGTTGCTGAACGATATCCTGTTGGCGCAGGACTATCAGGATCTTACCGGTCAAGTCATCAAGCGTGTGACGAACCTTGTTACACAAGTCGAGCGCGATCTCGTCAAGCTGGTCCGTATGGCCGGTCAGGTGGATCGTTATGCAGGAATTAGCCACGACCACGTCAAGGCCATCGAAGAAATTCAAAAAGAAAAGTCTTCGAAGGGTGAAGGTCCGCAGATTCATGCCGATAAAAGAGAAGACGTCGTATCCAGCCAGGATGACGTAGATGACCTTCTGTCCAGCCTTGGTTTCTAAACCTGGCCTTTTTGGAGAGTGCATGAATGAGCTTCGACGCCGATGAAGAAATCCTCCAAGATTTCCTGGTAGAGGCCGGCGAGATTCTCGAATTGTTGTCCGAGCAATTGGTGGAACTCGAAAGCCGCCCGGATGATATGAATCTTCTCAACGCCATCTTCCGTGGATTCCACACGGTAAAGGGAGGGGCAGGCTTCCTCCAGCTGCACGCCCTTGTTGAGTGCTGCCACATTGCCGAAAACGTGTTCGACATCCTGCGTAAGGGTGAGCGCCGCGTTGATGCCGAGCTGATGGACGTTGTCCTTCAAGCTCTGGATACGGTAAACGAAATGTTCGGCCAGGTACGTGAGCGTACTGAGCCGACACCGGCTACTCCTGAGCTGCTGGCTGCCTTGGCACGTCTGGCGGAGCCTGAAGGCGCCGAACCTGCTCCCACTGCTGTGGAGCCGGTTCAGGTCCCTGTGGTTGCTGTCCAGGCACCTGCTGCCAGTGACGTAAGCGACGATGAGTTTGACCGACTCCTCGATGCAATCGGGAATGAGCCTGCACCTGTGGCAGCCGTTGGCTCAGCCGTACCTGCATCTGGCGACGAAATCACCGATGACGAGTTTGAATCTCTGCTGGATCAGCTGCACGGCAAAGGCAAGTTCGATGCTGCTGTTGCAGCGCCGTCCGAGCCTGCCAAGGCTGCTGCTCCGGTAGCCAAGTCAGGTGATGAAATCACGGATGACGAGTTTGAATCTCTGCTGGATCAGCTGCACGGCAAAGGTAAGTTTGATGCTGCTGTTGCAGCGCCGTCCGAACCTGCCAAGGCTGCTGCTCCGGTAGCCAAGTCAGGTGATGAAATCACGGATGACGAGTTCGAGTCCCTGCTGGATGAACTGCATGGAAAGGGCCGTTTCGATGGTGGTGTTGCGGCTGCTCCTGTAGCGCCTGCACCTGCTCCGGTTGCCAAGGCAGCATCTGCTCCTGTGGCGAAGCCCCAGCCTGCAGCGGCCCCTGCACCGACAGCCAGCGCAGCACCCAAAGCTGAACCGCGTGCGGCGGCGGCCCCGGCAGGCGAGAAGCCGGCCAGCGAAGCTGAAACAACCGTGCGTGTGGACACCGCCCGTCTCGACGAGATCATGAACATGGTCGGTGAGCTGGTGCTGGTGCGTAATCGTCTGGTTCGTCTTGGGCTGAACAGCGGCGATGAGGCCATGGCCAAGGCTGTATCAAACTTGGACGTTGTGACAGCGGATCTTCAGACCTCGGTCATGAAGACGCGCATGCAGCCAATCAAGAAGGTATTCGGACGCTTCCCGCGTCTGGTTCGTGACTTGGCGCGCAACCTGAAGAAAGAAATCAACCTTGAGCTTGTGGGTGAAGAAACCGATCTCGACAAGAACTTGGTAGAGGCCTTGGCTGACCCGCTGGTGCACTTGGTGCGCAACGCGGTCGACCATGGAATCGAGGAGCCTGCCGAGCGCGAGAAGAATGGCAAAGCCCGTGCGGGCCGTGTCGTTCTGTCTGCGGAGCAGGAGGGCGATCATATCCTGTTGGCCATTTCTGACGATGGCAAAGGGATGGATCCCAACGCTCTGCGCGCCAAGGCTGTTGAAAAAGGCCTGCTCGACAAGGATGCGGCGGAACGTCTGACCGATCTTGAATGCTACAACCTGATCTTTGCACCAGGCTTTTCAACCAAGACCGAAATCTCCGATATTTCCGGTCGCGGTGTGGGCATGGACGTGGTGAAGACCAAGATTACCCAGCTTAACGGCACGGTAAACGTCTTCTCCAACAAGGGGCAGGGCTCCAAGATTGTGATCAAGGTCCCGCTGACCCTGGCGATCATGCCAACCCTGATGGTAATGCTGGGCGATCAGGCCTTTGCGTTCCCACTGGTCAACGTGAACGAGATCTTCCACCTGGACCTCTCGCGCACCAATGTGGTCGACGGTCAGGAAGTGGTCGTGGTTCGCGACAAAGCACTGCCGCTGTTCTACCTCAAGCGCTGGCTGGTCAAGGATGCGGCTTACGATGAGCAACAGCAGGAAGGTCACGTTGTTATCCTGTCGGTCGGTACGCAACGCATCGGTTTTGTTGTGGATCAACTCGTAGGTCAGGAAGAAGTAGTCATCAAGCCATTAGGCAAGATGTTGCAAGGAACGCCGGGTATGTCGGGAGCCACCATTACAGGTGATGGCCGGATCGCATTGATCCTTGACGTACCGAGCATGCTCAAGCGCTACGCGCGCCGCGGTATTTGAGTCGAAGCCCCGCCGTTAGGAGTGTCATATGGCTGTAAGAGTGTTGGTGGTGGATGATTCGGGTTTCTTCCGCCGCCGTTTGACTGAAATCCTGGCGGGTGATCCCAATATTACGGTCGTCGGTACGGCGACCAATGGGCGTGAAGGGATTGATCAGGTGATGGCGTTGAAACCCGACGTCGTCACCATGGATTATGAGATGCCCTTCATGGATGGCATTACGGCCGTTCGGCACATCATGCAGAAGTGCCCGACGCCTGTTCTGATGTTTTCGTCGCTGACGCATGAAGGCGCTCGGGTTACGCTCGATGCACTGGATGCGGGTGCGGTGGATTATCTACCCAAGAATTTCGAGGATATTTCCCGCCATCCCGAGAGCGTAAAGCGCTTGTTGTGCGAGAAGATCCATACCATTGCGCGCAGCAACCGCCGGTTATCGTCTGGAAGTGTGTCGGCCCATGCGCCTGCACCCACCTCGACAACCCCTCGCCCGGCGGCGCGGACTGCTTCGGCACATCTGGCAGGCTCCTCGGCTTCAGCGTCGGTGACCAGTGCTGCGCCACGGCGCAAGAATTACAAGCTGGTGGCTATCGGTACATCGACCGGTGGTCCTGTGGCGTTGCAACGGGTACTGACCCAATTACCTGCCAACTTTCCAGCGCCAATCGTGCTGATTCAGCACATGCCTGCCGCCTTTACCAAGGCGTTTGCAGAGCGTCTGGACAAATTGTGCAAGATTTCTGTCAAGGAAGCTGAGGATGGCGATCAGCTTCGTCCTGGGCTGGCGCTACTGGCGCCTGGCGGCAAGCAGATGATGCTGGACGGGCGTGGCGGCGTGAAGATATTGCCGGGCGATGAGCGACTGAATTACAAGCCCTGCGTCGATATCACCTTTGGCTCAGCGGCCAAGGTTTTCCCGGACAAGGTACTGGCAGTGGTGCTGACCGGCATGGGCTCTGATGGCCGTGAAGGTGCTCGCCTGCTCAAGCAGGGTGGTAGCCAGATCTGGGCGCAGGACGAGGCCAGCTGCGTGATTTATGGCATGCCCATGGCCGTGGTCAAGGCAAATCTGGCAGATGCCGTCTACAGTCTTGACGACATCGGTCGACACATTACTGACGCGTGCATGTAATGGTACCGCTCTTGCTAGGCAGGAGCGGCGCCGGATTTGAATTTGACAGGTTTTGGCTTGCTGCCATGCCTTAGGGAGATGATGTGTGGATGTCTTGAGCCTGATTGGCATCCTGTTGGCCTTTATTGCCATCATTGGAGGTAATTTTCTTGAGGGCGGTACCATCGCCGCTCTACTCAACGGGCCTGCTGCCCTGATCGTACTGGGCGGCACATGCGGCGCGGCCATGCTGCAGACGCCTATCCGTGTTCTCAAGCGCTCCCTGACAATGCTCAGTTGGGTTTTCTTGCCGCCAAGAGTCGACATGCCAGCCGGTATCAATCGCATCATTGGCTGGAGCATGTCTGCCCGTAAGGAAGGTCTGCTGGGGCTTGAACCGCTCGTGGATGCCGAACGTGATCCATTCGCTCGCAAAGGCCTGCAGCTGCTGGTCGATGGTGCCGAGCCTGAAGCCATTCGCAGCATTTTGGAAGTCGATATGTATGGCCAGGAAGATCGTGATATCCAGGCGGCCAAGCTGTTCGAGGCCATGGGTGGGTATGCGCCTACCATTGGGATTATCGGTGCGGTGATGGGGCTTATCCATGTCATGCAGAACTTGGCAAACCCTTCCCAGCTGGGTAACGGGATTGCTGTTGCATTCGTAGCCACAATTTATGGGGTTGCATTCGCCAATCTGCTTTTACTTCCGATTGCCAACAAGCTCAAAGGCATGGTGCTGCGTCAAACTCGCTATCGGGAGATGCTTCTGGAAGGTTTGCTGTCTATTGGCGAAGGTGAAAACCCTCGTTCTATTGAACTCAAGCTGCAAGGCTTCATGGAGTAACCGATGCGTCGCCGTCGACACGAGGAGCATGAAAATCACGAACGCTGGCTGGTGTCCTACGCGGATTTCATCACCTTGCTGTTTGCCTTCTTTGTTGTGATGTATTCCATCTCATCCATCAATGAGGGTAAGTACAAGATTCTATCCGAGACGCTGACCGGTATCTTTACAGAGCCGGATCGCTCCATGAAACCTATTCCCATTGGGGATCAGGTGCCTCGCAGCGTTCAGCCTACTATCGAGCAGAATACGCCTGCATCAGATAACGCGCCGGCGACTACTCAAGCAGTCGATCCGCTTGAGCAGATAGCAACCAGTATGCAGAACGCCTTTGGCGATCTCATCAATTCAGATCAGATGACTCTAAGGGCAACCGAGACCTGGTTGGAAATCGAGCTGAATTCCAATCTGCTTTTTCCTAGCGGGGATGCCATTCCAGGCGATCCAGCCTTTGGCTTGATGGCGAAGGTTGCCAAAATTCTGGCGCCTTACAAGAACCCGATTCAGGTAGAAGGGTTTACTGACAATATTCCCATCAGTACGCCTCAATACCCCACCAACTGGGAGCTTTCAGCGGCGCGATCCGCCAGTATTGCTCGGCTGCTGATTGGTGATGGCGTTACACCCGAACGGCTCGCGGTGGTCGGGTATGGCAGCTATCAACCAATAGCAGATAACTCCACCCCTGAGGGCAGGGCGCGGAACCGTCGGGTGGTGTTGCTCATTTCACGGAATGTCGACATTCACCGTGGCGTGAGTGGTTTTCAGGAGCGCTCCGCTTCTGGTAGAAATGGCACGCAAAGTGCAACTGCTCCCTCCAAGTAAGCGATAGAACCAATCGCTGTCAAATCTTCGCCGCTGGTATATCCAGCGGCTTGGCCTTGGCAATGCAGTACGCTGCCTGGGGAGGGTAGAACGTGAGAGTTTGGGCAATAGCCAATCAAAAGGGCGGAGTAGGCAAGACAACAACGTCTGTTTCGCTGGCAGGGCTTCTGGCTGACTCGGGCAAGCGTGTCCTGATGGTCGATCTTGACCCCCATGGCTCCTTGACGAGTTATTTTGGACAGGACCCGGATCGACTGGAACGCAGCGCCTTCGAACTGTTCCTGCATCAGGGGCAGGTTCCGGACGGGCTACCCAAGCAACTTCTGCTACCGACCAGCCATGAGCGCATCTCAATGCTGCCGGCCAGTACGGCGCTGGCGACCTTGGAGCGGCAATCGCCGGGGCAGAATGGCATGGGGTTGGTGATTTCCAAAAGCCTCGCGCAGTTGTGGAATGATTTTGATTATGCCCTGATCGACAGTCCGCCCTTGTTGGGCATTCTGATGGTCAATGCATTGGCGGCAAGCCAGCAGTTGGTCATTCCTGTGCAAACGGAATTTCTGGCGATCAAAGGATTGGAGCGCATGGTCAATACATTGGCCATGATCAACCGCTCCAGAAAACAGGCGCTTCCTTACACGATCGTACCGACGCTGTTCGACCGGCGTACCCAGGCTTCGCTGGGGACGCTCAAATACCTCCGAGACAATTACGTCGAGCACCTTTGGCAAGCGTTCGTTCCCATTGATACCAAGCTGCGGGATGCCAGCCGTGCAGGGATAACCCCCTCGCAGAACGATGCGAATAGTCGTGGTGTCATTGCATATAGGGCGTTGCTTAAGCATCTGCTTGATATGCAGCCTGCCTCACTGAACGTCGCGTGAAGACATAGTGATGCAGTACTCAAGTTTTTGCGGTATCCAGCCGATAGTTTCTTCAATCTTGAAGTGTGATACGTGACATGAACCGTTCTACTAGCACTGAAATTCGTCCACAGCTGGCTTTGCAGTCCTATCTGGATGCGCTGCTGATGGAGGCGACACTCGAGCTGCCGGTAGAGACGCCTGCCGCCCTCCAGCATGAGGCGGTTGTCGTCTCGTTGGTTGAAGTGGTGTCCGTGGCTGCGCCTGATCTTGTTGCGCCTACGGTTCAAAGCGTGTCTTTGGACGAGTTCGAGGCGGCTGTACGTGAGGAGAAGGCACGCGATGCCCAGGTCAGGGAAACGCCTGCCCAGAACAGCCTGCCTGTGGTGCCGGTTGTTAAGCCTGTAGTGGCAGAGCCGGAAAAATTTGTCGATACCGTTATTCCGTTAAGAACTGTTCAGGCTGTCGAGCAGCAGGTGCAGCCTTTCAAGGTAAGCGACGACGGAAGGCCGGAATGGGCTGAAGAGCCGTTTGAATGTCTGTTGTTCGACGTGGCGGGGCTGACCCTTGCTGTGCCGCTGATATGTTTGGGAACGATTCATTCACTGGAAGGCCGCGAGCTGACGCCATTGTTTGGTCAGCCCGATTGGTTCCTGGGCATCCTGCCCAGCCCGCAGGGTAATTTGAAGGTATTGGATGCTGCGCGCTGGGTCATGCCAGAGCGCTACCGCGAAGACTTCAAGGAAGGCCTCCGGTTCGTTATCTCGGTTGAAGGGTATGACTGGGGAATTGCGGTACACCAGGTCAGCCGTTCGATACGTCTGGACCCTGCCGAGGTCAAATGGCGAACGCAACGATCCCAGCGGCCATGGCTGGCGGGAACGGTAATTGAGCATATGTGTGCCTTGCTGGATGTATCGGCGCTTGCGGCGCTGATTGAAAGCGGTGCTGCAAAGCAAAGGAAACAATAGAAGGGTTGACCTACGCTTAAAGGGTCGATTCTGGATCAACCAAGGCGGGAAGACCGCCAAGACCGCCAAGGCGGTATCAACGAGGCTGGGAAAATGAAGAAAACGTCTGCACAAGGTTCCGAAGATCCAATCCTGCAGTGGGTAACCTTCCGTCTGGACAACGAGACGTACGGTATCAACGTCATGCAGGTTCAGGAAGTGCTGCGCTATACGGAAATAGCTCCGGTGCCAGGTGCTCCAAGCTACGTGCTGGGTATCATCAACCTGCGCGGTAACGTCGTGACGGTAATTGATACACGTCAGCGTTTTGGCCTGGACTCTGCCGAGATCACGGATAACACCCGTATCGTGATTATCGAGGCCGACAAGCAAGTCGTTGGTATTCTTGTCGACAGCGTGGCTGAAGTCGTTTATTTACGTCAATCTGAAATCGAAACCGCGCCAAACGTGGGTAACGATGAGTCCGCCAAGTTTATCCAGGGCGTTTGCAACAAGAACGGCGAGCTGCTGATTCTTGTCGAATTGGATAAGATGATGAGCGAAGAAGAATGGTCTGAGTTGGAAAGTATCTAATGTTGGCAGCGTTGATCGTGCTGGTGTTCATTTGCCTTGGGCTGGCGGGTGCCTGCTTTCTGCTATGGCAGGAGCTTAAACGGCAGGCGTCAAAGCTTGCCCAGCATGAGGAAACAACCGAAAAGCGCTTGAGGGCTCTAGCCAAGCGGCTGGAAACCTATCAGGCCGGCACGGTCCGTATGGGGGAGCAATTGCATGAAATCAATGAGATGGTTGCACCCCTGCCTGACAGGCTGACCCGTATCGAACAAAGCGATCCGGCCAGCCTGTCGTTCAGTCAGGCTGCGCGCCTTGTGGGGTTGGGTGCCAGCGTCGATGATCTGACCCAGTCCTGCGGCCTTTCACGGGCTGAGGCCGAACTGATCAGTAAGATGCATAAGGCGCGTCAGCAATCCTGACAAAGTGCATCTCGCAAGCCTGCCACAGATCTTGTGTTATATCCCGCACTTGCATTTCTTCATTTCCCGGAAAGCCATCAGTCATGCACTGATGGCTTTTTTGTGCTCTCGATAAGATGTTTCAGCATTTTCCGGATAGCGCCGATAGGATGGGATCATCCTGCCTGCATGACAGGCTCTGCGGATGCTTGCCCTTCAGATACCAGGCGAACGCGATGATTTCGGCAATCGTGCGGTACAGCGCTTCAGGAATGGCATCGCCAAGCTCAAGGCGTGCCAGCAGGCGTACCAGGTCAGCGTTCTCATAGATAGGGATTTCGTGCTCTCTGGCCAATGCCAGAATGGCTTCGGCAAGATCTGCATCGCCTTTGGCTGTTAGGGTGGGAGCGGTCTGGCCGTCATAGACCAGTGCAATAGCCTGCTTCGAAGTACTCATGCGCTTTCATCTATCCAGCGTTCTTCAATGTGAGTGCGTAGTCCACGCACCGGTTTTCCCAGTGTGCATTGCAGCTCGCCTACCAGAAGTCCGGCCTCCTGCAATTGCTCCTTGAAGTGCTCCAGCTCATGGGTGATGAGCGCAGCGGTTTCCTTCTGCTCGGCCCAGAACTGGCTCGAAAGCGTACCGCGAGCAAGTTTGGCCTCGACCTGCATATTGCCAAGCGGCTCGAGATCAAAGGCAAGATCGAGTTTCCAGATGCTGTCACGCAGTTCGCCAGCGCTTTTGGAAGGGCGTTCCTCTTGCAGCTTGTATTGCAGACTGGTGATGCGCTCACCGTTACGCATGGGAAGTTCCCCTTGCCAAGTAAGCAGCATGGATCCATCCGGGTAGTGCTGTGTCTGTTCAACGCCAGACAGCTGATGAGTTTGCAGGCGTGATAGGGCTGCTGTTGCCAACTTGAGCAACTCTTCAAGTTCCATGCCTTCCTGCAGGAGCGAGCTAACTACCCGTGATGGCAGGGGAAAGCTCAACGCAGCATGCTTAGGGTTCCCTTGGCCCAATGCCGTTAGGGCATTGCGCAGGCTTCCTGGCAGGTTTGGCACGCCGGCTTGAGGAGGAAAAGTGGTCGAAGTCGTTGTAGTATGGCTCAGTTGACTGATCAGGCGGAGCAGGAGCGTCTTGTAATCCTGCGGCAGCCGTTCGGTCTCACCTGAAATAAGGTGTCGCTCCAGCAAAATGCCGCTTCGCTCGAACAGGGTTTTTACGACATCCGGGTTCTTGAGTTCTTCAACCTCGGGTACGGAGGCGAGCAGCTGACCAAGCGTATCGCGCAACACGCCGGGCGTGGCGGGCGAGTCCGTTAGTAGCGGCAGAGCTTGAAACAGTTGGGCCAGCGAGCCTTGTCGTTGGAACTGAGCCGTCAACTGCTGTCCCAGCTCAATCTGATCGAGTCTTCCGCTGGAGGGCACCAGAGCAACCTGCTGTGCATCGCGTACTGCAACCGTTATCAGGCTGCCGGGCTTGAGGGCATTAAACGATTCGATTATCAGTTGCTTGCCTGCAAGGGCACCGTTGAGCAATGTCACAATGGATTTGAAGGACATCTGCCCCTCAGAGGTGTCGGCTGGTTGACTACTGACCACTCGCGTCTGCAGCAGGGTACCTGGCGGAAGCGCTTTGGTATCCAGGCTTTTCAAAGGCGTCTCTGCCTTGGCCTCGATCTGTACAGCTAGGCGGGTAGACGATAACGCCATGATGTTTAGTAGCGAACCGGTTGGCAGGGGTGAAGTGCTTTCCGCCGGTAGGGTAACTTGACGTCCATTGGCAAGCGTCAACTGCAGCAATAACTGAAAACTCTGCAGGTTCTGCTTAAGGGCAACAACTTGCGCCTGGGCTGTTTCGCCGGGCAGCAGAGGGCTTTCTGTCGGCAAGGTAATCCGCACGACCGGCTCGGCGGGTAACGCAGCCCGCGTTGGGACAGCTGGGGCAGAAGCGGGGCGGATAGTGCCTATGTCAGCCATGTAGCCACTCTGATAGTTTCATGCAGTCGGTCGTCCAGGCTGGCGTGATGTGTATAATGCTGGCCAATTGACGGGCTTGGTCTTATTTCCAGCCTACTATAGCGGCCGATTCCGTTCCGACTTGATGCCAATGGTTGCGTGTAGTGATACCCCCTTGTCTTGAAGCCGTTGCGCTCACCTGTGAGCGTGACGAGCGCGTGCTGTTCGAGCAGCTGGATTTTGTGCTCGAATCTGGTGAAATGCTGCAGATAATGGGGCCGAATGGCAGCGGTAAAACTAGTCTGCTACGTCTTCTGGCAGGGCTTATGGCTCCAACGGCCGGTGAGGTGCGTCTGGCTGGTAGGCAGCGACACGAGCCGTTCAGCCAGTTACTCTGGCTTGGCCATGCGACTGGAATCAAGGGACTCCTGACCGCCGAGGAAAACCTTACTTGGTTGTGCGCTTTGAACAAGCCCGCCACTCGGGAAGCGATCTGGCAGGCTCTGGACAGCGTAGGGCTGTCTGGCTTCGAGGATGTTCCCTGCCATACGCTCTCTGCCGGACAACAGCGTCGTGTCGCATTGGCTCGCCTGTATCTTGACCCTCCTGCCCTGTGGGTACTCGATGAGCCGTTTACGGCTCTCGACCGCCAAGCGGTGGAGCATCTTGAGCGGCATTTGAGCCAGCACTGTGAACAGGGTGGAGCAGTGGTGCTTACTACGCATCATCAAATGACGCAAACGCCGACGCGCTATCGCCAGCTAGAGCTAGGGCAGGGGGTCTCATGAGCGGGCTCTTCGTGCTTCTGCTTAAACGTGAAGCGCTACTGCTATGCCGACGCCCGGTGGAACTGGCCAATCCCTTGGTGTTCTTTGCGATCGTGATTGCCCTGTTTCCCCTGGCGGTGGGACCTGAAAGCCAGCTGTTGAAAGAGCTGTCGCCAGGGTTGATTTGGGTCGCTGCCTTGTTGGCGGTATTGCTTTCACTGGACGGCCTGTTTCGTAGCGATTTTGAGGACGGCTCACTTGAGCAATGGGTGCTCTCGCCGCACCCACTCTTTGTTCTGGTATTGGCCAAGGTGATGGCGCACTGGGTGTTTACCGGGCTGGCGCTAATCGTGCTCTCGCCTGTCCTGGCGCTCATGCTGGGGCTTCCTGTCCAGTGTTTGGGGGTGCTGCTGCTGTCGTTGCTGCTCGGTACGCCTGTGTTGAGTTTACTGGGTGCTGTAGGTGCAGCGCTGACTGTAGGGCTCAAGCGGGGCGGGTTGCTGCTGGCTCTGCTTATTCTTCCGCTTTACATTCCGGTGCTCATTCTGGGCAGCGGTGCATTGCAAGCCTCTCTTCATGGAATGCCCGCCGCAGGACAGCTTTTGTGGCTGGGAAGTTTGATGGTTTTATCGCTGACGTTCTCTCCGTTCGCTATTGGCGCTGGGTTACGGATCAGTGTGGGTGAATAATGTGGAACAGTCATGAAGTGGACGTTTTTTCATAAACTGGGCTCGCCCAAATGGTTTTATGAGATCAGTAGCCGGTGGTTGCCCATCCTGGCGTGGGCGGCGGCATGCTTCGTTATGGTAGGCACGGTATGGGGCCTGGTCTTTGCGCCGCAGGATTATCAGCAGGGTAATAGCTTTCGCATCATCTATATCCATGTACCTGCTGCATTTTTGGCGCAGTCGGGGTATCTGCTTCTGGCAATTGCCGGGGTAGTAAGCCTGGTCTGGAAAATGAAGCTGGCCGATGTTGCACTCAAATGCGCAGCGCCCGTAGGCGCCTGGATGACTTTTGTTGCGCTGGTAACCGGGTCGATATGGGGCAAGCCAACCTGGGGTGCCTGGTGGGTGTGGGATGCACGGCTGACTTCCATGTTAATCCTGCTGTTCCTGTATTTCGGCATCATTGCGTTGGGGCAGGCTATTTCCAATCGGGAAAGTTCGGCCAAGGCCTGCGCGGTACTCGCCATCGTAGGTGTTATCAACCTGCCAATCATTAAATACAGCGTTGAATGGTGGAACACCCTACATCAGCCTGCCACGTTCACGCTTACCGAAAAACCGGCAATGCCCATCGAGATGTGGCTTCCGCTTCTGATAATGGTGGTTGGTTTTTATTGTTTCTTCGGCGCTGTTGTCCTGATGCGCATGCGTCTTGAAATCTTACGTCGCGAATCACGAACGTCTTGGGCCAAGGCAGTGGTTGAAGAGAGCCTTGGTAAAAGGGGTAAAACATGACGTTTCATTCGATAAGCGAGTTTCTGGCCATGGGTCATCACGGACCTTATGTGTGGTCAGCTTACGGAATCACTGCACTGGTCCTGATAATCAATATCGTGATGCCACGGCTGGCACACCGTCGTTATCTGCAGAGCGAAGCACGCCGCCTGCGTCGGGAGATAAACCCGTGAATGCTGTCCGTAAAAAACGTCTTTTGATCATTCTGGCGATTCTGGCTGGCGTTGGGGTCGCCGTGGCCCTGGCTTTGTCGGCATTGCAACAGAACATCAACCTGTTCTACACGCCCAGCCAGATCGTTTCGGGTGAAGCCCCCGTGGGCACTCGTATCAGGGCGGGCGGTATGGTCGAGCGGGGCTCTCTCCAGCGATCGGCCGACTCGCTCGATGTACGGTTCATCGTGAGTGATGGCGTTCAACACATTTCCATCAGGTACCATGGCATCCTGCCGGATCTGTTTCGCGAAGGGCAGGGGATCGTCGCGTTAGGCAAGCTCGATGCATCCGGTGTGCTCAATGCCGACGAAGTGTTGGCAAAGCACGACGAAAATTACATGCCGCCTGAAGTAACCAAGGCCCTCAGGGACAGTGGCGCCTACCAGCAGTTTAGTAACCAGAAGGGCAGCTGATGCTGCCGGGCTCTGCATTTTTGTTTTTAGTGTAATGCGAGAAATTCATGATTCCTGAACTAGGCCACCTGGCTCTGATACTTGCGCTGTGCATGGCTGTGGTCCAGTCGACGTTTCCCTTGCTGGGCACATGGCGAGGCAACCGGCAATGGGTGGGGCTTGCGCGGCCGGCGGCCTGGGGACAATTCGCTTTCCTTCTTTTTTCATTTGGCTGCCTGACCTGGTCATTCCTGACGAACGACTTCTCAGTGACCTATGTGGCGGAGAACTCAAACAGTCTTTTGCCCTGGTACTACAAATTCAGTGCAGTCTGGGGTGCGCATGAGGGATCGCTGCTGCTATGGGCTCTGATCCTTGGCGGCTGGACGTTTGCTGTTTCCATCTTCTCCCGGCAATTGCCCGAAGACATGCTGACGCGGGTTCTGTCCATCATGGGAATGATCAGCTCAGGCTTCTTATTGTTCCTGATCATGACGTCCAATCCATTCTCACGCCTGCTGCCCCAGTCGCCTGTGGATGGAAATGACCTGAATCCCTTGTTGCAGGATGTTGGGCTGATTGTGCACCCGCCTATGTTGTATATGGGCTACGTGGGGTTTTCCGTCGCCTTTGCCTTTGCCATCGCAGCCTTGCTGGGCGGGCGTCTGGACGCGGCATGGGCCCGCTGGTCCCGGCCCTGGACGCTGGTGGCCTGGACATTCCTGGGTATCGGTATTGTCCTGGGTTCCTGGTGGTCCTATTACGAGCTGGGTTGGGGTGGCTGGTGGTTCTGGGACCCGGTAGAAAACGCATCATTCATGCCGTGGCTGGTCGGGACAGCGCTTATCCATTCGTTGTCCGTCACGGAAAAACGTGGAGTCTTCAAGAGCTGGACGGTATTGCTGGCAATTGCTGCGTTTTCCTTGAGTCTTCTGGGTACGTTCCTGGTTCGCTCAGGCGTGCTGACCTCTGTCCATGCGTTTGCTTCAGATCCCACCCGTGGGGTGTTTATCCTTGCCTTCCTTCTGGTCGTGGTAGGCAGCTCGTTAATCCTGTTTGCCCTGCGGGCACCTGTGGTTAAAAGTCAGGTTGGATTTGAGTTGTGGTCTCGGGAAACGCTCCTGCTGATCAATAACCTCATTCTGGTCGTAGCGGCGTCCATGATCCTGCTGGGTACGCTGTATCCGCTGATCATTGATGCGCTAAGCGGTGCCAAGCTGTCTGTTGGTCCGCCTTATTTCAATGCCCTGTTTGTACCGCTGATGGTCATACTGATGATTGCACTGGCAATCGGCGTACTGGTGCGCTGGAAGAGCACCCCTGTGCGCTGGTTGCAGGGCATGCTCATGCCAATACTTATTGTCAGCGTTGTTCTCGGCGTGCTGGCAGCGTTCATGCTGGGCGACTTTCATTGGGCGGTGCTGGCGGCGTGCTCGTTGGCGTCCTGGGTTGTACTGGCTGGCCTTCGCGATCTGCAGGACAAGACGCGCCATAAAGGTTGGCTCAAGGGTATTCGCAGCCTCGGTCGCAGTTACTGGGGGATGCAGGCTGCCCATCTAGGGCTTGCGGTGTCGGCATTAGGGATAGTGCTCTCTACCCAGTTCTCCGCTGAGCGCGACCTGCGCATGGCGCCAGGGGAGTCGGTCGAGCTGGCAGGTTATCACTTCATTTTCGATGGCACTCAGCATTTCGAGGGGCCTAACTTCAAGTCGGACTATGGCACTCTGCGGGTCTCGAAAGGCAATCAGAATGTTGCGGTTCTGCATCCGGAAAAGCGTCTTTATGTAGTACAGCGCTCGGTCATGACCGAGGCAGGCATCGATGCAGGGCTTATGTGTGATTTATACGTGGCGCTTGGTGAGCCGTTGGAAGACGGGGCCTGGGCAGTCCGCATTCATATCAAGCCATTCGTACGCTGGATATGGCTGGGGGGCGTGCTGATGGCGCTAGGTGGACTACTTTCCATGTCGGACAAACGTTATCGACTCAAGGTGCGTCAGCGTGCCAGTCGGTCCCTGGGGCTCAAGGAGGCGCAGGCATGAAGCGTCGCCTGGTTCTACTGATTCCACTCGTTCTTTTCCTTGCCATGGCTGGCTTTCTATTCAAGGGCCTGTATCTGAATCCATCTGAGCTACCGTCCGCACTGATCGACAAGCCATTGCCGCCATTTTCATTGCCCGCTGTTGACGACCCCGGCCGAACCCTGACTCAGGTTGATTTTCAAGGCAAGCCCGCTTTGGTCAATGTATGGGGCACCTGGTGTGTCGCATGTCGGGAGGAGCATCCCGTTCTGAATACGCTCAAAGAGCAGGGCATCACCATCTACGGCATCAATTACAAGGACGATAATGCCAGCGCATTGAGGTGGCTGAAGGAATTCCACAACCCTTATCAGCTCAACGTTCGCGATGACAAAGGCAGCCTGGGTCTGAACCTGGGTGTATACGGCGCACCAGAAACCTATCTGATCGATAGCAAAGGCGTCATCCGCTACAAGCATGTAGGCATTGTAAGCCAACAGGTGTGGCGTGATGAGCTGGCGCCGCGTTACCAGCAGCTCATGGAGGCGCCATGATCCGCCGGATAGGAGCATCGTTATTATTGCTGTTTATATGGATAGGCGTTGCACAGGCTGCCATCGAAACCTTCGCGTATACAAACGATGCCGAGCGCGAGCGCTTTCAAGCACTGACGCGTGAATTGCGCTGCCCGAAGTGCCAGAACCAGGACCTTGCCGACTCGAATGCACCCATCGCCGCTGATTTGCGAGGAGAGATTCATCGTCTGATGAACGAAGGTAAAAGCGATGAGCAGATCATCAACTATCTGGTGGCGCGATATGGTGAGTTCGTCATGTACAGGCCGCCTGTTGAACAGCGGACCTGGCTGCTCTGGTATGGGCCGGCTGCGTTTTTAATCTTAGGATTCTGTATCATCCTGATCATCGTTCGACGTCGCCAGCAACAAACCTTGCCATCCAATGCTCCATTGTCTGCCGATGAGCAGGCACGCCTTGCATCACTTCTGAAAAAGAAAGATTCCTGATGATCGATTTCTGGCTCGCCATAGGGCTGCTGCTGCTCGTTGCCTTGGGCTTCCTCCTGATTCCTGCGATACGCCGTCAGCACGTTGCTTCTGGTAAAGACCGTGCCGCCGTCAACGTTGAGCTTTACGAGGAGCGACTGACAGAGCTCTCCCAGCAACACGCTGCAGGCTTGCTGACTGCTGGGCAGTGGGAAGAAGCCCGCTCCGAAGCTGCCCGTGAGCTGCTTTCCGACACTCAGCAGGCAGACACTGACGCCACAAGCGCTAAAGGCGGGCGCGCTGCGCCGTTGATCGTGGCGTTAATCGTTCCGCTCGTTGGACTTGGACTCTACCTGCATTGGGGTGCCAGCGACCGGGTCGAGCTCACTCGCGAGTTCAGCCAGCCGCCGCGCTCCATGGATGAAATGACTTCCCGGCTAGAGCGCGCGGTTGCCGTCCAGCCTGAGTCTTCTGAAGGCTGGTATCTGTTGGGTCGTACCTATATGAGCCAGGAGCGTTTCAGCGAGGCTGCTCATGCGTTTACCCAGGCAGTCCGGCAGGCCGGGCGTCAACCTGAGCTGCTAGGGCAGCTGGCGCAGGCGCAGTATTTTGCGGACGGTAAAGTCTTGACCCCGGAGGTCAAGACGTTGGCTGACGAAGCGCTCAAGGCTAATCCCAAGGAGTTGACTACGCTTGGGCTCCTGGGCATAGCGGCGTTCGAGCAGAAGGATTACGCCGGTGCAATCACTCATTGGCAAACCTTGGTCGATCAGCTGCCTACTGGCGATCCGTCCCGTAAGGCTATTCAAAGTGGTATCGAGCGGGCCCGGCGCTATATGGGCGCTAGCGGCGAAGCTGTATCTTCAGTCAGTGCTACTCAATCAGTTACCTTGAGCGTCACGGTAAGTCTTGATCCAGGCGTGAGCTCACGTGTCAAGGCGAGTGATACCGTGTTCGTGTTTGCCCGCGCTGTATCAGGGCCACCCATGCCATTGGCAGTAAAGCGTCTGACAGTAGCGGACCTGCCTGCCAGGGTATCGCTGAGTGACGCAGATGCGATGATGCCGCAGCTGAAGCTGTCAGGTTTTGATCAGGTTCAGCTGGTTGCGCGTATCTCTCGACAGGGAAATCCGACGTCAGGTGAGTGGGTTGCGCTTAGCAAGCCGATTGCGGTGAAAGATGCCCAGCCGCAGCAGTTGAAAATAACGCAGCCCGACGCCAAATAGAATATTTGCATGGCTTCTTGCAGGAGGGGCCATGCCTTGCCGGATGGCTGTGCGCAAGCATTCGCCTCCCGCTACACTTAAGCCTTTATTTGCCGGTATTTCTACTTAGCAGGAGCGGGAGCATGTCCACACCCTTTGCCCAGATGCTCGATAACATCACGCCGGAAATCTACGAGAACCTAAAACGCGCCGTAGAAATCGGTAAATGGCCGGATGGCCGCAAGCTGACGCGCGAGCAGGTCGAGCTCAGTTTGCAGGCAGTCATTGCCTATGAGGCCAGGCATGTCCCGGAGGACCAGCGAGTCGGCTACATGGGACCACAGGAATGCAGCTCAAAGTCCGAGCCGATTCCCAATCTTCTCTTCAAGTCCGACGCGATTCATTGATCTTCGCATCACCGCAGTTCCAAGCGCCGCGGCCTTAAACCGTGGCGCTTTCATTTAAAGGGTAGTGCAACACCATGACAGAGTTAGGGCGCGGCGCGCTAAGCAAGATGACGGTGCGTCTCGGCGAGCCCGTGCAGTATTCGTTTCGCCTGGGCGAAACAGAGATTCCCGTCAATCCGCTGATTGGCGAAAGAATCCGTCTGGAGTACCTGGGTGAAATCCATTGTATCCATTGTGGCCGCAAGACCAAGAAGAGCTTCGGTCAGGGTTACTGTTATCCCTGTTTTACCTCCCTTGCCCAGTGCGACAGCTGCATGATGAGTCCTGAGAAGTGCCATTTCGAGCATGGCACCTGTCGCGAGCCGGAGTGGGGAGAGTCTTTTTGCATGACGCCCCATATCGTCTACCTGGCCAACTCCTCAGGGCTTAAGGTCGGTATTACGCGTGCCAATCAGATCCCTACTCGCTGGATCGACCAGGGTGCTCATCAGGCGCTGGCCATCTTGCGTGTGGCTACCCGGCAGCAATCGGGTCTGGTGGAGGATCTTTTTCGTAGCCAGGTAGGAGACCGCACCAACTGGCGCGCTATGCTCAAGGGAGAGGCAGAGCAGGCGGACCTCGCTGCGCTGCGCGACCAGATTCTGGATGCCTGTGCGCAAGGGATGCACGTGCTTCAGGAGCGTTTTGGCCTGCAGGCGATCCAACCAATAGTCGACATGGAGCCGCTTCAGATTCATTATCCGGTTACGGTGTATCCCACCAAGATTGTTAGCCACGATCTGGAGAAGACGCCTGTAGTAGAAGGCACACTGCTTGGTATCAAGGGTCAATACCTGATGTTTGATACCGGGGTCATTAATATTCGCAAATACACAGCTTACCAGCTGGCCGTGCATCATTAAGCCGCCGCGGTACAACCGCCGTCGTGAATTAGCATAAGGGTTACGTCATGCGCACCGAGCAACCGAAGACGATACATCTCAAGGACTATCAGGCCCCTGAGTACCTCATTGACGAGACGCATCTCACGTTCGAGCTGTTCGATGACCATACGCTCGTTCATGCCGAGTTGCATATGCGGCGTAACCCTGACCGAGGCGCCGGTCTGCCACCCCTTGTTTTACAGGGGGAAGAGCTTGAGCTGTTGAGCCTGTCGGTCAATGCCGAGCCCCAGACGCCTAATGAGTATCAGGTCGAGTCCGATCACCTGACGATCCAGCCCTGTGGCAACAACTTCACTCTCAGCACCACTGTACGCATCCATCCGGAAACCAATACGGCGCTGGAAGGCCTGTATACCTCTGGCAAGATGTTCTGTACGCAGTGCGAGGCCGAAGGTTTCCGCAAGATCACCTACTACCTCGACCGCCCGGATGTGATGAGCGTATTTACCACAACCATCAAGGCGGACAAGGTCAAGTATCCGATCCTGCTTTCCAATGGCAATCCGATTGCCAGCGGTGAGGAAGAGGGCGGACGTCACTGGGCGACCTGGGAAGATCCCTTCAAGAAGCCGTCTTATTTGTTTGCCCTGGTAGCCGGTGATCTCTGGTGTATTGAGGATACGTATACCACGGGAAGCGGACGCGACGTAGCCCTGCGGATCTATGTGGAGCCGGAAAACATCGGCAAGCTGCAGCATGCCATGGACAGCCTCAAGCGCTCCATGCGCTGGGATGAGGAAGTCTATGGCCGTGAATACGATCTGGATATTTTCATGATCGTTGCGGTGAACGACTTCAACATGGGTGCCATGGAAAACAAAGGGCTGAACATTTTCAATTCCAGCGCTGTTCTGGCAAGCCCGGACACTGCCACAGACGCCGCGCATCAGCGGGTCGAGGCTATCGTTGCCCATGAATACTTCCATAACTGGTCGGGTAACCGTGTCACTTGCCGTGACTGGTTCCAGCTGTCCCTGAAGGAAGGCTTCACCGTATTCCGTGATGCCGGATTCTCCTCCGACATGAACTCGGAAACAGTCAAGCGTATCGAGGACGTGGCTTTTCTGCGGACCAATCAGTTCGCAGAGGACGCCGGTCCGATGGCACACCCGGTGCGCCCGGATTCCTTTATCGAGATCTCCAACTTCTACACCCTGACTGTCTATGAAAAGGGTGCTGAGGTGGTGCGTATGCTGCACACCCTGTTAGGTGCAGATGGTTTCCGCAAGGGGACCGATCTGTACTTCGAGCGCCATGATGGCCAGGCGGTCATGGTCGAGGATTTCGTCAAGGCCTTGGAGGATGCTAACGGCGTCGACTTCACTCAGTTCAAACGCTGGTACAGCCAGTCCGGTACACCGCGTCTGGAGGTGGCTGAAGCCTTTGATGAACAGGCCAAGACCTATACGCTGACCTTCCGCCAGAGCTGCCCGCCAACCCCTGGCCAGCCCACCAAGGAGCCCTTCGTAATTCCGGTCAAGTTAGGGCTGTTGGGAGGGCAAGGGCAAGAACTGCCGCTACGCCTTGCTGGTGAGACGGAAGACGCTGTAACAGATCGCGTGATTGCCGTAACCGAGGCTGAGCAGTCCTTTACGTTCGAAGGTATTATGGAAAAACCGCTGCCCTCATTGCTGCGCGGATTTTCCGCACCGGTCAAGCTTAGCTTCCCCTATACGCGTGAGCAGCTGATGTTCCTCATGCAGCACGATTCCGACGGGTTCAATCGTTGGGATGCTGGTCAGCAACTGGCTGTACAGGTCTTGCAGGAGCTGATCGTTCAGCAGCAGAAGGGTGAGGTGATGGTACTCGATCAACGTCTTGTCGAGGCGCTGCGCACGGTACTGGAGGACGAGCGCCTGGATCAGGCTATGGTGGCAGAAATGCTGGCGCTTCCAACGGAGGCGTATCTGGTCGAGCTGTCTGAGGTCGCCGATATCGATGCTATCCATGCTGCCCGTGACTTCGCTCGTGATGAGTTGGTTAAGGCGTTGTATGAGCCGCTGTGGAAGCGCTATCAGGCGAACCGCGAAACCTCACGCAATACGCCGTATGTTGCCCAGGCGGATCATATTGCCCGCCGCAGTTTGCAGAACATCGCACTAGGCTATCTCATGATGAGCCGCAAGCCGGAAGTGGTTGCAGCGGCTCAGGAGCAGTTCGACAACTGTGACAACATGACGGAACGCCTGGCGGCGCTGTCAGCCTTGGTAAACTCCGACTTCGAGGCGGAGAAGACCGAGGTGCTGGAGCGCTTTGCCGAGCGCTACAAGAATGATCCGCTGGTCATGGACTCCTGGTTCAGTGTGCAGGCGGCCAGTTACCGTCCGGGTGGTTTAGACCGCGTCAAGGCATTGATGGGGCATCCTGCCTTCACCTTGAAGAACCCCAACAAGGTTCGTGCACTTATCGGCGCCTTCGCCAACCAGAACCTGATCAATTTCCATCAAAAAGACGGCAGCGGTTATCGCTTCCTGGCTGATCAGATCATTACGCTCAATGCCTTGAATCCGCAGATTGCATCCCGCCTGCTAACGCCGTTGACCCGCTGGCGCAAGTACGATGAAACCCGCCAGCAACTCATGCGTGGGGAACTGGAGCGGATCATGGCAAGCGGTCAGCTCTCGATCGATGTGTATGAGGTGGTAAGCAAGAGCCTGGCATAACGTAAATGCTTGGGTAGCAGGCCTGAAGGATGGGCCTGCTACTTCCGGCTGATGCCTATAAGTGATGAGCAGGCGGACGCTTGCCGTGACAGTTCGGGCGAGTTCGCTACCGCTTGCACGCTTCTGCCATAAGTGATGTTTATTCTTTCCTGGCATTCTGGTCGCGCGGACTTTCCCTGGTGTCGCTCCATAACGCCTGGGTATCGACATGAGATACCTTTGCGCCAATCGGCGTACAGCTGACCCGTCAGCGGGGCTGATTGCAATCTGTTCGAAACCGCAAAAACCTGTAGGACATACGTGTAAGAAACGCTTCCTAAAGGAATCGTGCTTCAGTCACTGCTCCCGGATGTGCGCCCAGCGGATAGCCAGACGTTTGAAAAAATAAAATGATCACGAGTGGCGCTCGGTTCGTGTGAGCGCCACTGGACGGTGATGCCCGGCAGCATGGCTTAGTCAATAAAGCGAGGCGTCGGCCCCTGGATTCTTAACGTACTCAATCCGTTGCCCTGTTTGCATACCTGCACCTGGACAGGAATACGCTCATGCATTTCCTGGACATGGGAAATAACAGCAACCTTGCGGCCTTGAGCTTGAAGTCCGTCTAATGCGTCCATGGCAAGCTGTAGCGAATCAGGGTCAAGGCTGCCAAAGCCCTCATCAATAAACAGCGACTCGATCTTCAGGTTAGTCGACGCCATGGAGGCGAGACCCAGGGCCAGTGCCAGTGAAACGAGAAATGTTTCTCCACCGGACAGAGAATGTACCGAGCGCAGCTCATCGCCCATTTCGGTATCCTTAACCAAGATCCCTAGCGCACTGCCGCCTCGCTTGAGCCGATAGCGGCGGACCAGCTGCTGGAGTTGAGCATTGGCATGATGGATCAGCAGATCCAGATTGTAGCCTTGAGCAATCTTGCGGAAGGTATGACCATCGGCAGAGCCGATCAGCTCGTCCAGCCTGGCCCAGCGAAGATACTCCGCGCGGGCGCTCTCGATCGCGTTCAGCAACTCAGCGCTTTGTGTGCGCCGACGGTTGTCTTCAGCGATTTCAGCCCGTAGTTCGGCATGACGTTCCTGAGAGGCCTGGTTGAGTTGGCTCAGCTCTGTCCAGCGCTGCTCCAGCGTCTCCGGCTCAGGAAGGTCGGCCCGCTCGGTCCGGTGGGCTGCCAGACGTTTTTCACGCTCTTGAACGACCACATCAGCCTCATTGACAGCCCGTTCCAGGGCCTGCAACTGCTGGCGCAAGGCAGTGTGCTCACGGTCATCGATACCCAGCAGTCGAGTCAGCAGTGTCTCGTCAAGCGTACTGTGCTGGGCCCGCCAGGCGTCAAGCTCGACGAGGAGTAGACGATGTGCGGAGTCCAGCTTTTGCGCTTCGCCTCGCTTGAGCTCAACAGTATGGCGTAATTGCTCATGGTTCAGATTGACCTCATTCCAGGCTTCCCTGGCTTGACTCTCTGCTTGGCGTGCCTGTTCAACGGATTGGTTCAATGCCTGTTGCCAGGCATGGGGGCTGGCATGTTCACCCAATGTTGTCTGAAGGCGCAGCTGACCACTCGTCAATTGTTCTTCCAGTGTTGCCAGCAGACTGGAAAGCTTTTCATGCTGCTGAAGTCTGGTCTGCTGTTGATAACGCTCACGCTCGAGGTCGGACGTGCAGGTCGTCAATGTCTTTTCCAGCTCCTGTTTCCGTAGCAGGTAATGGTGTCGAGCTTCTATGAGTGCTTCCAAGCGCGTAAACGTAGGCTGGGGCTGCTGTTGCCAATGTTCCAGCCAGGGTGCAGGCAGTAGTGCAGTGAGTTCAGCCAGCTCCTGAGCGTGTCGAAGCTCATCCTGCTGGATGGCTTTCAGGTGTTCTTCCAACTCCCATGCGGCCTGCTGGCTACGCTCGCGGGCGGTTTGCCAACGCTCCTGTAAGCCATCGATTTTTTGCTGGTGATTCAATAGGAACTGCAGGCGCGTTTCTTCGGTCTGGATGCGCTTGCTGAGTGCTGTCAATTGTTCGTTCAGCCAGAAAGAGCGATGCTCCTCAGGTTGGGCGAGAAGTGTCTTGCCTTCCGGGTGGCCTCGCAGCTGCTCATGTATTCCCAACTGCTGTGCGGTCAGCTGTTCTTCTTGCTGCTTGAGATCCTTGAGTCGTTCATTCAGACCGGCAACAGCGCTTCGTAGACCAATCAGGCGTTCGTACAGCTGTTGCACATGTAGTCGAGCCTGCTCTTCTTCCCGAGCTTCATGGGAGGCTATAGCTTTTGCCAGAACACTCTCCTGATGAAAAGGATGCTCCTGGCTGCCGCACACAGGGCAGGGCTCGCCTTCTACGAGTTGGGCACGCAGCTTTTCCACGCTTACGCTACGCATCAGCCGTTGCCGCTCAAGTACGGCAAGGGTGAGCTTGAGGTCGCGCTCGGCTTCGGCGTGCTCTGCAGCGGCGCGCTTACCCTCGGCTATGGTGTGGGCCCGCTCCTGCAAGAGCGCTGTCTGCTTTTCCTGATTACTGAGCCAATAGCCTTCGAGCTCTTCTCCTTGTTGCCAGAGATAGATGAGTCGTTCCAGTGAGCTGAGCAAGGGACGGCTGGCCTGTTGCTGTTGCGTCAGCGCCTGGATTTGCTCGCTCAGGTTGCCTTCCGCGCCGGATTCCTGCTGGAGCGTCTGGATGGCTGTCTGATAAGTATCGGCCTCTTCCTGGGCTTTTTTTACAGCAGCCTGTAACTGGGGAATGCGCAGGCGGGATCCCGCCAAGCACTCGCCGAGCTGCAGGTTCTGCTGAAGGCGAGGTCGGTAGGCTGACCAGGCATCACATAATGCTGACAGTGCCTCGCTTGTCTGAAGCTGTGTGGCTATCTGCTCCAGTGCCTGACGTTGCTCCACCTCGGTAGTTGCCAAGGCGTTGATCCTTGCCAGGGATTCGCGTTGAAACGAGTCCTCTTGACGCCACGCCTCGCGGGTCTGCTGGACGTCGATCTTGAGGCGGCTGAGGTCGTTCTCTTCCTGAAAAGCCTGTTGCAGTGAATCGGCACTCTGATGCAGGGCTTCTTCCGCGGTTTGGCGACGGGTTTGAGCGTGCTGCTGGCGTTCTGTCAACTCGTCCAGGCGTTGTTCAATCGCTTGCTTCTGCTGTTCAAGCTGTATGAGGTGGGCCGCCAGCTGGCCCATGTCATGCTCAAGCTGCGCCTTCTGCTGATAGCGATGACGCTGTGGTAGCAACTGATCAAGCCAATGAAGCGTCTGGCGCGCCTCTGTATGCTCATCGTGTTGCTGCCGCACTGTTGTACGCGCTGTCTGGGCCTGAGCAAGCTCCTGCTCCAATCGCTTCAAATCCCTTAACCAGCGCCGCTGCTGTTCCACCTCACCAAGCTCGACCTGAATGCGGGCCAAGGCCTCCAGCGTGCTCTGGCATTGGGTTTCGAGTGCTGTGCGGCCAGCGTCGTCTAGGGGGCGGATACCACCTGCTTGCTGTTCCAGTTGATCAAGGGATTGCCTAGCCTGTTTCGCCCGTTCGAAGGCGCGTCGGCCAAGCTGGCTATAGATCGCAGTATCGGTCAGTTTTTCCAAGAGTTCGCTGCGGCCGTTGTCGTCCGCTTTCAGAAAGGCGCTGAACTCGCTTTGCGCCAGTAGTACTGCGCGGGTGAACTGTTCAAAGGTAAGACCCAGGCGCTGCTCAAGCTGGGTTTTGAATTCGGCTTTCTTGTCGGCTGCCAATAGCTGCTGCGTGTCCAGGTTCCGCAGGCTCTGGCGGCTGGGCTGCAGTTTTCCATCCGCTCTGTCTCGAGCGCGATTGGCTTCCCAGCGTGCACGGTAGCGGTAACCGTCGATACCCAGGAAGTCCACTTCAGCATAGCCTGCACCGCTACCGCGGCGAAGAAGGGTACGTGGATCGCCTGTAGCAATTTCGTTATCGCCGTCTGGCACCTTGGCTTCCTTGCGCACATTGCTAAGGCGTGGCACTTCACCAAACAGCCCTAGCGAAAGGGCATCCAGCAGTGTGCTCTTGCCTGAACCGGTTGGACCGGTAATGGCAAACAGGCCGGTGCTGGCAAGGGGTTCAGCGGTGAAGTCCAGCTCATGCGGGCCGGCAAGAGAGGCGAGGTTTTTCAGGCGAACGGCCAGAATCTTCATGCCTGTTCTCCCAGTGCGATGTCTTCAAGCAACTGGGCAAAATCGTCCAGTGTGGACGATTCTGGCATTTGCCCATAGGTATCCTGCCAGGCGCGACTGAAAAGCTCTTGTGGCGTCAGTTGCTCCAGCGCCACCAGCTCCGGCGACTCGCTGGAAGTACTGACGGCTCCCGCGTATTGCACGCCGATCCGTACGAGGCGCAGCGATTTTCTTTCAAGAGCAGACTCCAGCCGCTGCCGTAGATCGGGTTGGGGTGCGTCGAGTATGACTCTGACTTCGAGCCAGGGAGTTAAGTGGCTTTCGGGTGTATTGAAGAGGTCGATTTCGGATTGGCTTTTGAGATGCTCAAGGATATCTGCCAGTGGTGCAGGGCCCAGGCGCACCATGTCCACGGCTCGCGGGATCCGAATACTCTCGACAGTCTTGAGCGCTTCTCCTTCGAACTGAACATCAAGAATCTGGTGAGGATAGTCCACTTCCGCGAACGAGAGGGGAAGGGGAGATCCGCTGTACCGGATACGCTCCTGCTTGGCTACCTTTTGCGGCTTATGCAAATGACCCAATGCCACGTAGGCAATGCTTGGTGGAAACAGAGAGGCAGGTTGAGCTTCGGCATTACCAACAATAATATTGCGCTCTGAATCCTCCGATACCTGGCCTCCCGCCAAGTGTGCGTGGCTCATGGCAATAAGGGCCTGGCCTGGTGTGCGACGTGTTTCAGCGTGGGCAATCAGCTCTGCGTGTACCTTGGCGATACCCTCCATATAGGTAGCATCACTTCCCCCCGTTACTTCTGCCGGTCGTAAAAAAGGCAGGGCTAGGCACCAGGCTCTGATCGCGCCGTTTGCATCGGTAAGCGGAACCATTAGCCGCCTGGCATCCAGCGAGCCGTCATCCAGCCAGAGCACTCGCCCTAACGCATGGGTCCGCAGGCTGCGCATGAGCGGAGCGGGGAGTTCGATCCGGGCTCCAGAGTCATGGTTGCCTGCAATCATCACCACCGTTAGGGTAGGAAGCGCCAGGTGTGCCTGTACGATAAAGTCATAGAGGCGCTCCTGCGCCTTGACCGGCGGGTTGATCGTGTCGAAGACGTCGCCAGCGATGAGCAGGGCATCGGGGCGGCGCGTCTTGAGTTGTGCCAACAGCCAATCGAGAAAACAGGCGTGCTCGAAGTCGCGATCCTGACCATGAAGGGTCTGGCCAAGATGCCAGTCGGAAGTATGAAGAATACGCATGGTGTTCCTGTTCAGGCGTGTGGTCGAGGCGTTGCGCCCGGACCATCAGCGCGGGTATAGCGGTGGCAGTGAGCCAGGCTCCTGTTGTACGGGCTGCGTAGAGGGCGGTAAAGCCTGGAACGCCTGCCACAGTGTCTCGCCTTGCCAGTGCTGTCCGCTTTCGCTGTAAAGCGCGCCGTTAAGGTCATCCAGGGCGACAGAAAGCGGATCGAAGCGGGCTGCCATTTCTGCCAGGGTTTCTGGCTGTTGTCGAGCCCAGGCATCGAGCGCCTGACGCGTGGCATGCGGATCGTTAGCCTGGCAGGCGCGTCGCAAATCATCGAGCAGCGTGCGTGGGCTCGGGCCGGCAGGAGCCATTTTAATAATGGCGGGCAGTTGGCGGGCTCGCCACCACAGCCCGAAACCCAGCAGTGTGGTCAGAAGCAGAATAAAACTGGCCAGCTGCCATGGCCAGAGAAGTAGTCGCTTCCCGTTCACACTGGTAGAGGCCTGCCCTGGGGACGGTGGCATTAGGGTCGGGTCGGCAGCGACAGTAAGGGTATGGGCAGGTAGCTGTGTACGCTCAAGTTGGTCGGTCCGAGTGTTCCACCAGACAACTTCCAGAGCAGGTAGAGTGATGTCGCCGCTCCGGTTGGGTACGAGCGCCTCCCGCTCCTCGCGACTGCCGACCAGGCTTTGATCCTGCACGTCGTTGGTCAGCTTGGCCTGGTCTGGATAGCGGCGAAGCCCGTCTACAATCGGCTGCGGCAGAGGCGGCAGCTGTGCACTGGACAGGCCTTCTGCCTTGAGAAGAAGGTGGCGTGTTAATACGGCGCCCTGGCGCGCTTCTTCCGGCTGGGGATTCCACGCTTCGCTCAGCTCGATATGACGTGCCGGTAGCCAGGGTGCGTCAGCAGGATAATCGGCAGGCTTGGCTTTGACCTGAATGGGAATCTCGCTGGTATCCACGCGTATTACCCGACCCGGCCTTGAGCTGAACGGAGACGACTGCTGACCACTGGTTGAGGTATCAACCGCCGTGGCACTGAACGACAGGCTGGGGATGCGTAATAGACCGCTTTGCTGCGGAAAAATGGCATAGCGGATCTCGATAACACCATGTCTCACGCCGCCAATGGTCTGCTCATACGTCCTGGGCTCTCCCAAAGGCTCGACGCGCGCTGATGGCATGCTCAGCGTACTGAGGTTACTGTCATCGTAAAGCGGTACGGAGTGGAGGATGCGTAGCGTCAGGACCAGCTGCGCCTGCACATAAACGGTTTCCTGATCTACCGTAGCATCGATAAAGACCGGCTCCAGGTTTTGAGCGCTGGGGGTAAGTGTCGAAGTTTCGTTGACATGCAGCGTAATCGGCTGGCTTCGCACCCCACTCAGGGTCAGCGGGGGAATCACTACGATTCCGCGCTGCCGCGGTTGAAGCGTTACGATCCAGCGGGTGATAGGCTCGCTTTGATCGGGACCCGCACTCAACTGGTTGATCTGGCGTGTGCCGAGAATATCGAACTGGGGCTCCAGAGGAGACAGATCCGGTTTGCCGAAAAGCGTCGGATCGCTTGATTCGAGGACAAGCTCGAAGGTCTCGCCAGGTACGAGTTGGGTATGGTCCACGCGAGCCGTAAAGTCTGCCCCCCAGCCAGGCAGACTGACCAGCAGAAGCAGGGTGAGCGCAATACGGACTAGGCTCATGGTGTTCTATTTTCCTGTTTTTGTTGCTGCTGATGCCAGAACTTGCGGCGTAACAGCTCTGCGGGATCGTCTGGTATTTCCCTTAGCCATTGTTCCAGTGACTGCCTGCGTTCCTCGCTCAGTACGTTCGAATGAGGCTGAGACAGAAGGTCGTCGTTCTCTTCCTCGGTCTCGACGGCCTCGCTATCGCTGGCTTCGCCTGAGGTTTGGCCAACGGGCTGCCCTGATTCGTCATGGTTCGACGCAGCCCTTGGCTCATCAGTGGCGTCACTGTTTTGCGGTGAGGGTTGGGCTTGGGTGTCGGACTGACTGTGCTGGTCGTCACTTCCTGCTTCATTAGGCGTGGCGTCCTGAGCGGTTGCCTGTTCCTGTTGCTGTTTGAGCAAGGCTTCTATTAGGGCTCTGTTATGGAGGGCCTCGGGAAAATTGCTTTGCAGCCTGAGTGCTTGGTCATAAGCGTCCAGCGCGCCAGTCAATTGACCGGCTTTGGCCAGGGCGTTAGCGCGGTTGTAGTGATCTACCGCACTGTTGCCCTGGGCAAAGGTTTTGGCAGCCTCTTCATATTGACCTGCTTCGTATTGGGCGACACCACGCCACTCACGATTCTCGAACCGTCGAGCGGCTTCGTCAGGACGTTGCGCTTCAAGCAAACGGGCGCCTTGCTGATCCTTGCGCAACCAGAGATCTTCGAACGCAAACGCGTGAGCGGGAGGTGGCATGACAAACAGCAAAAGCGGTATACACAAGAGCCAGCCTTTTCGCCCTGCGCATGCAGCCAGAATCAGCACGGGGATAAGCAGCCAGTAGCCTTGGTCGACCCAGGCATCCAGGCGTACCTGTTCCTGTCGCTCGGCTACGGTGTCCGGTGTGTCGAGCAGACCCAACGCGCGGAGGTCACGCTCATCGGGCTGTTGGCGCTGATACTGCGCACCCACCGATTGAGCGAAGCGGAGCAAGGTAGCCTCATCCAGGCGTGACAGCAGAATATTACCCTGATTGTCGGTCAGATAGCCGCCTTCTTCTCGCGCCATCGGCGCACCTTCAAGTGTCCCCATACCCAGCATAAGCAAGGGAACCCTATAGCTGGATAGCGCTTCACGTATGCCTTTCTGTTCCTGGGGGCTGAGCTGGCTGGTTATCAGTAAGACTCGTCCTCCTGTTCCGCTGCCTTGCCGGAGTAGCTGCAGTGCCTGGCGTACCGCTAAATCCGCACGCTCGCCGGCTTCTGGCATGATCGCCGGACGCACGGCTTCCAGCAGGCTTTGTGCCGTATGCAGGTCGTTGGTCAGCGGGACCAGGACATGACTGCTGCCGGCATAGACGACAATGGCAGTTTCAGCATCCCGACGAGCCGCCAACAGGTCCAGAATGGTGTGCTGGGCCTGAATCAGGCGAGAAGGGGAAACGTCCGAAGCCAGCATGTCCGGC
Source organism: Pseudomonas sp. MAG002Y (assembly GCF_019400845.1). NCBI lineage: Bacteria > Pseudomonadati > Pseudomonadota > Gammaproteobacteria > Pseudomonadales > Pseudomonadaceae > Pseudomonas > Pseudomonas sp. MAG002Y. The sequence continues at coordinate 80,445 of NZ_WOEJ01000005.1, forward strand.
GTCATGTCGAGCACGATAACCAGCGGATCGGTACGTGTGTAAGCCGGCTGCTCGGCGCGTTGCCAGCTGGGGCCGCTCAATGCCAGGATTGCCAGCGCAGCGCCAAGACCAAACAGTAACAACGGCAGGCGTTGGGTATCTCTGGATGGCGTGGTCAGCAGCCATTCGTGAAATGCCGTTGGCAAAAGCCGTTGCCAATGTCCTACGCGACGCGGACGATGCCACAGCTTCCAGAGGAGCCAGAGCAGCACGGGGAATGCTAGAAGCCAGAGAGGACGCGACAGGTGTGGAATCAGCGACATCATGTCTGCCTCCTCCCGCGCGCCTGTGCGTAGGCACGCAGCCGGGGAATACGCCGCCAGGGTTTCGGCCAGATATGCAAGGCAGCGGCGATCAGGCTGGTCAGAAGGGCAAGACTCAGTGGCCAGTAAAAGAGCGCTTTGGCTGGACGTACACGGGTGGGCTGTTGTGCAATCGGCTCGAAGCTGTTGAGTTCATTCGAGATGGCGGACAGCTCTTCCTGCGAACGGGCACGGAAATAGCGGCCTCCGGTTTCCTTGGCAATAGCTTTTAATGTGTCCTCATCCAGATCCAGGCTGCTGAAACCGAATAGGCTCGAGAGACTGGCCTGTTGTGGGTCGGCACCAATCCCGATGGCATAGATCCGTACATGCTCTTCGGCGGCCAGGCGAGCAGCGATCAGTGGATCGACGCGGCCACCGTTATTGGCGCCATCCGTAATCAAGACCATGACTCGACTATTTTCCGGACGCATCCTCAAATGCTTTACCGCCAGGCCAATGGCGTCACCGATAGCGGTGTTCTTGCCTGCAATACCTACCAGGGCCTCATCGAGCAGGGCATGGACCGTCCGGCGATCAAAGGTGAGCGGCGCCTGCACATAAGCTTGCGAACCAAAGAGGATAAGACCGATGCGATCACCCGTGCGGCCTTCGATAAAATCGCCGATCAGATGCTTTACCAGGGTGAGGCGGCTGATGTCTTCTCCCTTCCAGGTCATGTCGGGATAATCCATGGAGCCAGACACGTCAACGGCCAGCAAGATGTCTCTGCCACTGGTAGGAAGCGGAAGGGGTGAACCCACCCATTGGGGACGAGCTGTTGCTGCCAGAAGCAGCACCCAGATCAATACAAACGGCAACTGCCGCTTCAGGGCAGGCAGACGTGTATGGGCGCGGTGTCCTGCAAGGTGCTCAAGTTCTTTCAGAAAACTGACCTTGAGTGCTGACTCCTGGCTTTGCGCAGGCGGCAATATCAGCCTGGCCACCCAGGGCAAGGGTGCCAGGAAAAATATCCACGGCCAGGCAAATTCAAACATGTTTGCGAATCCATATGCTGACCGCGGCGTAAAGGCCATCGATGGTCTTGTCGTCCAACCGGCAGTCCGGGCGATAAGCGCCTTCTACCAAGACCATCCAGCGTGTCAGGCCAGCTGCCGTACACCGGGTGTCGAGAAAGGCTAGCCAGGCGCGCCCGCTCAATGTCTGGCAGTGGCTGTCGGGATAGCGGGTCATGCACAGCCGTTTGAGCAGGGCATTGAGACTTTGCAGCCAGGGCCCGGCGGATTCGCCATAGGGACGGGGCATTTGTGCCAGCTCAAGCAGTGCCGCCCGGCGAGGCCCCTCCAGTTGCTCTTCTTCTGAAACAGGCTGCTCCACAGACGTCTGGCGCCGATGCCGCCATACCATGAATGCTGCAGCAGGTACCGCCACTAACATGACCAGCGCTATCCACCAGCCGGGTGCCAACGGCCAGAACGAAACGGGCTCGGGCCTGACCAGAGGGGCCAATTGATCGAGCGGGTTCATTGCTGGTAGCCAGGCTGATGCTGGTGCAGATGCTTACGCAGCTGCTCAATCAGGTCGTGGGAAGTAGAAAGCGGAAGCAGCGGGATACCCAGTCGCTGGCTTAGGCGTGTCCAGCGCTCCCGACGCTGCTTTGCCTGCTGCAGGTAGGCGTTCGACAGCGTGCCGTTCAGGGTGTCGATTTCAAGCTCGGTGTCGTGCTGGGCGAAGCGAAGAAATCCGGCTGCTGGCAAACGGTGGTCCAGCGGATCGGAGATCGGTAACAGAACCAGGTCCGTATGGCGAGACGCCAGGGCCAGTTGCTGCTCCGCGGCCTCGCTCAGGCTACGCTCATCGCATAGGATCAATGCCATGCTGCCTGGACGCAGTACTTCACGTGCGCGCCGCAGCACCAATGAAAAGGCGTCGCTCGGAAGTTTGGGTTCGGTCTGGTCCATAAGACTGTGATTGGCCTTGATCAGATGATCGAACAACCTCAGCAGGTTTTGCTTGCTGCGCCGTGGACGCACGTCGTGAAAGCCGTCATCACCAAAAACCATGCCGCCAATGCGGTCGCTATGACCCAGTACGGACCAGCCGATTAGGGCAGCTGCCTGTGCCACCAATACCGATTTGAACACGCGCTCCGAGCCAAAGAACAAGCGCTGGCTCTGTTCAATCAGCAGATAGACAGGGCGCTCACGCTCTTCGTGAAACAGCTTGGTATGTGGCTCGCGGCTTCTGGCGGTCACACGCCAGTCGATGGTGCGGACGTCGTCGCCTGGTTGATACACCCGTACCTGATCGAAGTCCACGCCGCGACCCCGCAGGCGTGAATGGTGAACGCCAATGAGCGGGCTGCGTCGCCCGGCGGCCGCGAACAGTTTGACCTCTGGAACGCGGTGTCTCATGTCGATCAGCTCGGTCAGGCTGATACTGACGCTGCGCGGCGTGCCCATGGTGCTATGCAACGGCCACGACGTCGAGAATACGTTGCACAACGCGATCATGGTCGACGCCGGCTGCCTCAGCCTCGAAGGAGAGGATGATGCGATGGCGCAGAACGTCGAACAGTACCGCCTGGATGTCTTCCGGACTGACGAAATCCCGTCCCGCAAGCCAGGCATGTGCGCGAGAGCAACGATCCAGCGCGATGGAGCCCCGCGGACTCGACCCATAGCTGAGCCACTGTGCCAGCTCGGTATCGAAGCGTGCCGGTGTCCGTGTCGCCATTATGAGCTGGACAAGATACTCCTCGACCGCGTCGGCCATATACAGCGAAACAACCTCCCGTCTGGCCGCAAAGATAGCCTCCTGCGTCACCTGATTAGGCGCCTTCGTTTCCCCGTGTAATGCCTCGCCTCGTGCCTGCGCCAGGATCCGTCGTTCAACGCTGGCATCCGGGTAACCAATCTTGACATGCATGAGGAACCGGTCGAGCTGGGCCTCCGGCAGCGGGTAGGTTCCTTCCTGCTCGATAGGATTTTGTGTAGCCATGACCAGGAACAACGGCGGTAGGTCATAGGTGGTGCGGCCAATACTGACCTGGCGCTCCGCCATGGCTTCCAGCAGGGCGGACTGTACCTTGGCCGGTGCTCGGTTGATCTCGTCTGCCAACACGAGATGGTGAAAGATAGGGCCGCGCTGGAATTCGAAGTTACCGCTGTCGGCTCGATAGATCTCGGTACCGGTAATGTCGGCCGGTAATAGGTCCGGAGTGAACTGGATACGATGAAACTCGGCTTCCAGTCCGTCGGCGAGATCTTTGATTGCCTTGGTTTTCGCAAGTCCGGGAGCGCCTTCTACAAGAAGATGCCCGTCGGCGAGCAGTGCGATCAACAAACGCTCGATAAGCTTTTCCTGGCCCAGGATCTGGCTGGACAGGTAATTGCGTAGCGAGATCAGCGCTTCACGGTGTTCCATTAAGACTTCCTGGAAAAATGGCAAGGATGAAAGCCTCGGCAGGGCGTTACTTTAATCCATTCCCATACACTACACCTAACTTCTAGCGGCGTTTGGCTAGTACACGGAAGATCAATGGTCTTGCAAAGGCTGCAAGCGGTATTTTGACGAAATTTTGATTCCTGATCCGGCATTCTTACGCTTTTTGAACGGGCTGCGTATCAATGACGCTGAATAGGCGCGCCGGAAAGCTGGCTGCTATTGCAGGTATTGCGCTGATTGCAGCGGCCTGCGTTCCACTTTGGAAACACTTCTTCCCTGTCCAGGCCGCTGATGGCTGGGAGTACTCAATCTATCGCCAGGATATTCCTAACGTTAGTGCGCTGATCAGGGATGAGGCAGGCACTCTGTATGTAACGGAAGAGTTCCAGGATGGAAAGGGAAGAGTCATGACGCTTTCTCCCGATGGGACGTTAAATCCTTATGTCGAAGGTCTTTCCAAGCCTGATGGCCTGACGTTCTTTCAAGGGGGTGTGGTGTATAGCCAGGAGGCTGACCGACATCCCGTCATCTGGCAAAAGGGCGATCAAAGACGCGAGCTGTTTATGGGTAATGATGTCGAGGAAGTCTCAACCGACGGACACTACCTCTATGCAATCGAAGATCTGCATGGCAACGGGCGATTGCTGCGCTATGACCCAAGCACCCAGGCGGTGACCATTCTGCGGCAGGGCCTTGATCAGGCAGAAGCCGTCGCACCTTGCCCGGACGGCTCGCTGTTCTATCTCGAAAAGCAGAAGGGTGAAATCCACCAATGGCAAGCCGGTGGCCAGGACCCTATAGTGCTCACCGGTTTGAATGCGCCTGGCTTCATGGTGTGCACCACGGAGGGTGTTTGGATTACGGAAGACGCCACGCACATGGCCCGGCTGCTGCTACTCGATCGGCAGGGCAGGGAGCATGTAATCCTGAGTCATCTTCGCTCTGCCCAGACCCTTCTGCCATCACCTGACGGCAGTTTTCTGCTATCCGAGCAGGGACGCAACCGCATCCTGAAACTCCAACGCACCAAAGAAGGCGCTTAAACAATGCAACAACCGGACGCCAAACGACCCGCTAATCCAGGACGCAGGCCTATACAGCCAACTATTGCCAGTCATCTGGCCTTTACGCTGGGGAGTGCGCTGGCCTTGCTGGTCATGTTCGCCCTGCTGCGGCTGGCCTTGCTGGCTTACAATCATGAATCCATTGGCGATACGCCTGCCGGCGAGTTCATCGAGGCGTTTATCAACGGTGCTCGCTTCGACCTGCGCCTGATTGCATACATCTGTGTGCCGCTACTGCTTTCACTGCTCAGCGTGCGTGCCATGGCGGCTCGCCGCCTGCACTGCGTCTGGCTCACGGTCGCTGCAAGCCTTTGCCTGTTCCTGGGTGTGGTGGAGCTGAACTTCTACCGGGAATTTCATCAGCGCCTGAATGGCTTGGTGTTCCAATACATGCAGGAAGATCTCAAGACCGTATTCAGTATGATCTGGTACGGCTTTCCTGTTGTTCGCCTTCTGCTGGCCTGGCTGGTAGCAGCGTTGTTGCTGGGATGGATGTTTCATCGTATCGAGCGGGCGACGCGGCCGAAGGTTGTCGCTTCGGACAGCACGGGAGCCCGCCCGGTCGCTTCACCTGCCTGGTATGCGCGGGGCGCGGTATTCGTGGTCTGTCTGCTGGTGGCGGTCGTTGCCGTACGTGGCACGCTGCGCCATGGCCCACCGCTGCGTTGGGGGGATGCCTATACAACGGAGTCGATGTTTGCCAATCATCTGGGGCTCAATGGTACTCTGACGCTTATCAATGCGGCAGAGCACTCCTTCTCTGACCATCGGGACAACACCTGGAAAGCGACCCTGCCCGAGGATGAGGCGCTGAAGACCGTACGCAGCATGTTACTCACACCTCGTGATCAGCTGGTGGATGCCGATACCGCTGCCATTCGTCGCGTCTATACACCGGCGCCCGAAACCAGGCTGCCGGGTGTACGCAATGTTGTCGTCATTCTGATGGAGAGCATGGCGGGCCGGTACATTGGTGCGCTGGGCAGTACGGATAACATCACGCCCAATTTCGATGCGCTAAGCAAGGACGGCCTGCTGTTTACCCGTTTCTTTTCCAACGGCACTCACACCCACCAGGGGATGTTTGCCACCATGGCCTGCTTTCCGAACCTGCCGGCTTTCGAATACCTCATGCGGATGCCAGAGGGCAGTAACAAGTTTTCAGGACTGCCGCAGATGCTCAGCCCGCGCGGCTATAATGATGTCTATGTCTACAACGGAAGTTTCGCCTGGGACAATCAGTCTGGCTTCTTTAGCAACCAGGGTATGACCTCTTTCGTAGGGCGTGACGACTTTGTCAATCCGGTCTTTATCGATCCAACCTGGGGTGTTTCTGACCAGGACATGTTTGCCCGCTCGGCTGAGGAGCTCAGCAAGCTCGAAAAGCAGGGCAAGCCGTTTTATGCCCTGCTGCAAACCCTTTCCAATCATACCCCTTACGCGTTGCCCAAAGACCTGCCGGTTGAGCGTGTAACCGGACACGGTTCGCTGGACGAGCATCTGACAGCGATGCGCTACGCGGACTGGTCGCTGGGCCAGTTCTTTGCCGAGGCGCGCAAGCAGCCCTATTTCAAGGACACGCTGTTCGTCATTGTGGGCGACCACGGTTTCGGTGCGCCGGAACAGTTGACGGAAATGGATCTTTTCCGCTTCAACGTACCGCTGCTGTTGATTGGGCCTGGCGTACAGGAAACCTTTGGCAGCCGCCGCGATACGGTCGGTAGCCAGATCGACATAGTGCCCACCATCCTCGGGCGTTTGGGCGAACCGGCCCGCCATCAATGCTGGGGCCGGGATTTGCTGGACCTGCCCGCAGGTGATCCTGGCGTTGCGGTTATCAAACCGTCAGGTGGCGAACAGACCGTAGCCATCGTGTCGGGTGACAACATACTGGTGAAGCCCAAGGACCTGAACGCACGCCTGTATCGATACGAATTGGGTGCTACCCATCACGCGGAAGTGCTTAATGATTCAGACAAGGCCTCTGCCATGCAGTACAAGCTGGATGCCTTCCTGCAAACCGCAACCGACAGCCTTTTGAATAACACGACCGGTGTGACGCCGGCGACCCAGATTCCCTCCTCGAAGTAATCGTTCTGGCGCAGCGGCAAACGCTGCGCCAGTCCTTTCCCAAACCCCATCTGCAACAGGTATGAACGAAGATGTCGCGGCACCGAATGCAGCGGCGGCAACTTCGTTTTAAGCTTTTACCCGGCTGAAGTCGCTGCTGCCAAAAATGTCAGGGGCTTCAGTTGCAATAAAGTTGAACTCGAGCTGAACACCCTGGGTCCTCGTCCTTGTATGTAGGCACCAGGCGTGCAAAAAACGAATAAAGCCCAGATGGAGTACAACCATGGCGTTTTTTACCGCTGCCAGCAAAGCGGACTTTCAACACCAGTTACACCTTGCTCTTGCTCAGCATGTGGACGAGCCGACGCTCTCCAGGCTGATACCCTTCGCTGACCAGTTCTTCGGAATTGTCGCGTTGGAAGAACTGACCCAGCGCCGTCTTTCGGACCTTGTTGGTTGTGTACTCTCGGCCTGGCGCTTATTGGAGCGTTTCAATCCGGCTCAGCCGCAGGTCAATGTATTCAACCCTGAATACGAGCGGCACGGTTGGCAGTCTGCCCATACGGCGGTAGAGGTCCTGCATGCAGATATCCCGTTCCTGGTTGACTCGGTCCGCATGCAGATCAATCGATCCGGACACAGCGTACATACCCTGCAGAACAGTGTGCTGAGCGTACGCCGTGATGAGTCAGGCCGTCTGCTGGAGGTACTGCCCAAAGGTACCCAGGGAGAGGGAGTCAGCCAGGAGTCAGTCATTTTTCTTGAGATCGATCGCTGTGCTTCAGCCAGCGACATGAAGGCGCTTGAATCAGCCCTGCTTGAAGTGCTGGGCGAGGTACGCCTGGCCGTGAACGATTTCAACCCCATGAAACAGCGTGTAGCGCATCTGCTCGAACAGCTGGATACCATGGCGGGGCCAAATGTGGCAGCAGAAGAGCTGGACGAGGTGAAGACCTTCCTGGCCTGGCTCAACGATAACCACTTCACGTTCTTGGGATACGAAGAATTTACCGTCGAGAACGAGGGTGAAGGCGGTCGTATTTTCTATGACGAGTCCTCTCTGCTGGGACTTTCGCGGCAGCTGCGCATAGGCCTTACTGCCGAAGACGCTCATATTCAGACCGAGTCGCTGCAGTATTTCCGCGAGCCTTTGCTGCTCTCGTTTGCCAAAGCTGCGTTGCCAAGCCGGGTACATCGTCCGGCCTATCCCGATTTTGTCTCTATCCGTCAGTGCGACGAACAGGGGCATGTCATTCGTGAACACCGGTTCATGGGGTTATATACCTCCAATGTCTATAACCAGAGCGTCGAAGCCATTCCCTTTATCCGGCGCAAGGCGGCGGAAGTCAGACGTCGGGCCGATTTCGGTGCCAGTGCGCATTTGGGCAAGGAATTGGCGCAGGTGCTTGAAGCGCTGCCTCGTGATGATCTCTTCCAGACGCCGGTAGATGATCTTTTCGCTACGGCGATGTCCATTGTGCAGATCCAGGAGCGCAACAAGGTTCGCGTCTTCCTGCGCCGCGATCCCTACGGACGCTTCTATTACTGCCTGGCCTATGTACCGCGCGACATTTATTCCACCGAGGTCCGTCAGCGCATGCAGCAGATCCTTATGGAGCGCTTGCATGGCACCGACTGCGAGTTCTGGACCTATTTCTCCGAATCCGTTCTGGCGCGTGTTCAGTTCATCCTGCGTATCGATCCGGGCCAGAAGCCGGAAATTGATCCTTCGCGTATCGAAAAGGAAATGGTGCAGGCGTGCCGGTCCTGGAAGGACGACTATGCGAGTCTGATCATCGATACCTTGGGCGAGGCGCAGGGTACAGCTGTACTGGCCGATTTCCCTCAGGGTTTCCCGGCCGGTTATCGTGAGCGTTTCGCGCCGCATCTGGCGGTGGTGGACATGCGGCATCTGCTGAACCTGTCGGAAAGCCGCCCGCTGATCATGAGCTTCTATCAGCCGCTCGGTTACAGCGGCGGCGACAATGTCCTGCATTGCAAGCTCTATCATGCGGATACGCCGCTGGCCTTGTCGGATGTGCTGCCAATTCTTGAAAACCTTGGTCTGCGCGTATTGGGTGAGTTTCCTTATCATCTGCGCAAGAAAGATGGGCGCGAATACTGGATCCACGATTTTGCCTTTACCACGGTGGCAGGATTACATGTGGACCTGCAACAGCTCAACGACACGTTCCAGGATGCGTTCATCCATATCGTCAATGGCAGCGCCGAGAATGACTCCTTTAACCGGCTGGTCCTGACGGCCGGGCTGCCCTGGCGTGATGTGGCCCTGCTGCGTGCCTACGCGCGTTACCTCAAGCAGATTCGCATTGGGTTCGACGTTGGCTACATTGCCAGTACGCTGAACAATCATGTGGACATTGCACGCGAGCTGACACGCCTGTTCCGTATGCGCTTCTATCTGGCGCGCCGTATGAGTCCGGAAGATCTGGAAGACAAGCAACAGCGTTTGGAGCAGGCAATCCTTGCAGCGCTGGATAACGTGGCAGTGCTAAACGAAGACCGTATCCTGCGTCGCTACCTGGATCTGATCAAAGCAACGCTGCGAACCAACTTCTACCAGCCAGACGAAAATGGTCAGCCCAAGAGCTATTTCAGCTTCAAGTTCAATCCGCGTGCTATCCCCGAATTGCCCAAGCCTGTACCGCGATTTGAGATTTTCGTTTACTCGCCACGTGTGGAAGGCGTCCACTTGCGAGGCGGCAAGGTTGCTCGTGGCGGTCTGCGTTGGTCGGATCGGGAAGAGGATTACCGTACAGAAGTGCTGGGCCTGGTAAAGGCGCAGCAGGTCAAGAACTCGGTAATCGTACCGGTAGGGGCAAAAGGTGGATTCGTACCGCGGCGTCTGCCTGTAGGCGGTAGTCGGGATGAAATCCTGGCCGAGGCAATTGCGTGCTACCGCATCTTCATTTCCGGTTTGCTGGATATCACGGACAACCTGAAAGAAGGCGAAGTCGTTCCGCCGGTGGGTGTTGTGCGTCAGGACGATGACGATCCCTATCTGGTCGTGGCAGCCGATAAAGGCACGGCGACCTTCTCGGACATTGCCAATGGTATCGCAGCTGAATACGGCTTCTGGCTGGGTGATGCGTTCGCTTCTGGCGGTTCGGCAGGTTATGACCACAAGAAAATGGGTATCACGTCGCGTGGTGCCTGGGTCAGCGTACAACGGCATTTCCGTGAGCGGGGCATTGACGTCCAGAAAGACCCAGTCACTGTACTAGGGATCGGCGACATGGCCGGCGATGTCTTTGGTAACGGCCTGCTGCGCTCGGAAAGCCTTGAGCTGGTAGCGGCATTCAACCATCTACATATCTTTATTGACCCAAACCCCGATGCTGCCCGCAGCTTCGCCGAGCGCCAGCGTTTGTTTGACCTGCCACGCTCCAGCTGGACGGACTATGACGCCAGCCTGATTTCCGAGGGTGGCGGCATTTTCTCGCGTAGTGCCAAGCGAATTGAAATCTCGCCGCAGATGAAAGAGCGCTTCGATATCCAGGCCGATCAGCTGACGCCTAACGAGCTGATTCATGCACTGCTCAAGGCTCCGGTCGATCTTATCTGGAACGGCGGTATCGGTACTTACGTCAAGGCCAGCTTCGAATCCCATGCGGATATCGGCGACAAGGCCAACGATGCGCTACGGGTGAATGGCAACGAGCTGCGCGCCAAGGTGGTAGGTGAGGGCGGTAACCTGGGCATGAGCCAGCTGGCACGGGTCGAGTATGGGCTCAATGGTGGCGCATGCAATACCGACTTCATTGATAATGCCGGCGGCGTGGACTGCTCTGACCATGAGGTCAACATCAAGATTCTCTTGGGCGATGTGGTGTCCTCTGGCGACATGACCCTGAAACAGCGTAATCAGCTGATGGGCGAGATGACCGATGAGGTTGGTGAGCTGGTCGTCAACAACAATTACATGCAAACCCAAGCGCTGTCTCTGGCGGAGCGTCGTGCACGGACGCATCTCATGGAGTACAAGCGTCTCATCGTGGACCTGGAAGGCCGTGGCAAGCTTGACCGCGCATTGGAGTTCCTGCCCTCTGATGATGTTCTGGCAGAGCGCGCCAGCCAAGGCATAGGCCTGACCCGCGCCGAGCTTTCGGTGCTGATCTCCTACAGCAAGATCGATTTGAAGGAGCAGTTGCTCAAGTCGAGCGTGCCGGACGATGAGTACCTTAGCCGCGACATGCATACTGCGTTCCCGCAGCGCCTGACTGAGGAGTTTGGCGAGGCGATGCAGCGGCATCGTCTGAAGCGCGAGATCGTGAGTACCCAGATCGCCAATGATCTGATCAACCATATGGGTATCACCTTTATCCAGCGCCTCAAGGAGTCCACTGCCATGAGCGCGGCGGATATCACGCGTGCCTATGTTGTGATGCGGGATGTCCTGCATCTGCCTCATTGGTGGCGTCAGATCGAAGCGCTGGACTATAAGGTTCCGGCAGATGTTCAGTTGAGTCTGATGGATGAGTTAATGCGCTTGGGGCGTCGTGCGACGCGCTGGTTCCTGCGCAGCCGTCGCGGTGAGCTGGATGCTGCGCGTGATGTTGCTCACTTCGGGCCACGTGTTGCCGCGCTGGGCGTTCGTTTGAACGAACTGCTCGAGGGCGAGCCACGCAGCCAGTGGGAAGGGCGGTATCAGCATTACATCGATCAGGGTACGCCGGAGCTACTGGCGCGTGTGGTGGCGGGTACGACGCACATCTATACGCTTTTGCCCATCATTCAGGCGGCTGACGTGACCGGGCATGATCCTATCCAGGTAGCCTCGACCTGGTTCGCTGTTGGCAATGCGCTCGACCTGACCTGGTATCAGCAACAGCTCAACGAGTTGCCGGTTGAAAACGCCTGGCAAGCATTGGCGCGTGAAGCGTTCAGAGATGAACTGGATGCACAGCAGCGCATCATCACGATTGCGGTTTTGCAGATGCCTGAGGCACCTGAAGATAACGCTGCGCGGCTGGCCCTATGGATGGAGCACAACCGTACCATGGTGGAACGCTGGAGAGGTATGCTCAGTGATGTGCGTGCCGCCAGCGGAAAGGACTTCGCCATGTATGCGGTGGCAGCCCGTGAACTAATGGACTTGGCTAGTCTGGGTTCTGCCACGAGTTCGACGATGTAAGTCGCACCATCGATAAAAAACCCCGCCTCGGCGGGGTTTTTTTATGAGCTATTTAATTTCAGCCAATCCTTTGAGCAGCGCCTCGTGAAAGCGTTCGGGATCCTGGATTTGTGGTGCATGTCCCATGTCATCAAATTCGACTAGTGTGGCATGGGGAATGGTCTTGGCTGTCTGCTTGCCTAGGGTCGTATAGTCACCCAGTGCCTTCTGTGCTTCTGGGGTGGCTGCGTCCTTGCCAATGGCGGTATTGTCCTTGGTGCCTATCATGAGCAGCGTTGGCATGCGCAGCTGATCAAATTCATAGACCACAGGCTGGGTATAGATCATGTCGTACAGCAGGGCCGAATTCCAGGCTACGACCTGCTTGCCTTCACCACGATACAGCCCGGCCAGCATATCAACCCAGCGATCATATTCAGGCTTCCACTGGCCGGCGTAATAGGTGTTCTGTTCGTACTTGCGAATACCTTCAGCGCTTGTTTTAAGCTCCCGCTCGTACCATTGATCAACACTACGGTAAGGCACACCTTTGGTTTTCCAGTCTTCAAGGCCAATGGGGTTAACCATGACCAGCTGCTCGACCTGGCTGGGGTAGAGCAGGGCATAGCGGGTAGCCAGCATGCCACCGGTGGAATGACCTAAAACTGTGACCTTGTCTACACCCAGATGCTCAAGAAGCGCGTGGGTATTCACCGCCAGCTGCTGAAAGGTATATTGATAGTGTTCAGGTTTGGTGGATTTACAGAAACCAATCTGGTCCGGCGCTACGACCCGATAACCGGCCCCGCTCAGTTGGGCTATGGTCGTTTCCCAGGTTCCGGCACAAAAGTTCTTTCCATGCATCAACACCACGGTACGCCCGTTAGGTGTTGCGGTAGGCTTCACATCGATGTAAGCCATTTGCAGGCGTTGATTTTGGGATGTGAACTCAAACTCACTTACCGGGTAAGCGTATTCGAAACCTTCCAGACGTGGACCATAGGCGGCATCGGCAGCCAACGCCGAATGTGTCAGGGTAGCTAGCAGCAAAGCAGGGGCGAGGCGCGCGAACATGGATAACTTGCTCCTTGGGATGATTCAGCCGTTTCGACTTACCCTAGGTAACTAATAGTTCCGCAGTCCACCAGCACTGTTTGACAAGACATTTACAACAGGAAAGCTCTAGTGAGCGGATCACAGATCTTTAGCGCTATCCCGATCAATCACACTTGTACAATAACGTACCTATGCAGGCACAATAGGCATAGATAAATCATCCATACGTAACGACAGGAGAGGATGCTTGGCCGTCGCCGACAATCCCAGTTCCTCGCTTCCAGCCAGCACGCTGACGGAATGTGCGAAAGAACCTATACACATTCCCGGTAGTATCCAGCCACATGGGTTTCTGCTGGCCCTGAGCGAGCCGAGCCTGACGATTACTCAGGTTAGCCAAAACGTACAAGACTATCTGCATGCCAGCCCTGCCGATCTGCTAGGGAAGTGCCTGAGTGATTTTCTGCCAGAAACGAATCTGTCCGAGCGGCTGAAAGAGCTGGTCATCGAGGACCACAATCCCTTCTATCTGGGTGACGTGGCCTTGCGGCTTGGCGATAACGGCTACTGTTTTGCCATGTTCGTGCATCGTTTCGATGATGTATTGATCGCCGAGTTCGAAGCGGCCGGCACGGCGGCAATGGCCTACACAACGATGTATCCGTTGGTGCGTACCTTTGTCGAGCAGCTGCAGCATGCCGAGTCCATTGAGGCGCTTTGCCTGCTGGCGGTACGAGAGGTCAAGCGCATTACGCAGTTTGGCCGAGTACTGGCATATCGCTTCGATCACGACGGCCATGGCCAGGTGATTGCCGAAGAGGCAGACGAGGGTTACGACCGTTACCTTGGACATGTCTTCCCCGAGTCGGATATCCCGGCTCAAGCGCGTCGGCTTTATCTTGAAAACCGGATTCGTGTCATTCAGGACGCCCATTACGAGCCCTCTATCATCGAGCCTTCCGTCAACCCGGAAACGGGGCGCCCACTGGACTTGAGCTTTGCAATGCTACGCAGCGTATCGCCAGTGCATGTCCAATACATGCGTAACATGGGTACGCAGGCCTCGATGTCCATTTCCATTCTGGTGGATAACGAGCTCTGGGGGCTGATTTCCTGCCACGATGCCGAGCCAAAGTCAGTGAGCTTCCAGAAGCGCACTGGCTGCGAACTCCTGGGACGTATGCTGTCCTTGCAGATCGAGGCTGGTGAGTCTCACAAGTTATCCGATCGCCGCCTGTCGCTTCGGCAGATGATCGTGCAGTTGCTGGCCGCGATGGCTGACCGCGACAGTGTTATCGAAGGCATCGCTGAAGTACCCGATATTTTTCTCCGGTTCGCCAGTGCGTCGGGTGGCGCTATCGTATCGGCTGAGCGCTGCGACCTGATTGGCCAGACGCCCCCGCGCTCGGTCGTCGAGTCGTTGGTGATGTGGCTCTCGACGCATGTTGAAGATGATTTCCATACCAACAATGTGACGCGTGATATTCCCGAACTGGAGTTGGGCGGCTATGTTGCCGGTCTGCTGGCAGTGCCGATCTCCGAGCTTCATTCCCATTACCTGATCTGGTTCAGGCCTGAGCAGGTTCAGGTCGTCAACTGGGCCGGGCCGCCGCATAAGGCGGTACTGGACAACGGGATGCTCAATCCCCGCCTGAGCTTTAGCACGTGGCAGGAAACCGTCCGAGGCTTCTCGTTGCCGTGGGATCCGCTGGAGGTCGAGGGCAGCATCGAGCTGCGTAACGCCGTTCGCGGTATCGTCTTGCGCAAGGCTGAAGAGTTAGCCGAGCTGGCAGAAGAGCTCAAGCGAACCAACAAGGAACTTGAAGCCTTTTCCTACAGCGTCTCACATGACCTGCGTGCGCCTCTTCGGCACATTGCCGGTTATGCAGAATTACTCAATGACTTCGAGGGCGACAAGCTCTCTGATCGCGGCGCACGCTTCCTTGAAAACATCGGTGTTTCAGCACGGTTTGCCGGAACCCTGGTTGATAACCTGCTGAGCTTTTCCCAGATGGGAAGGGCTGCGATCCGCTATTCTGATGTCAATGTCGCTGCCTTGATCGAAGCGATTCGTCAGGAGATGGCGCCTGACTTTGCCGGGCGCAACATCGAGTGGAAGGTCGAGCCATTGCCGATGGTCATTGCAGATGCGGCTTTTATTCATCTGGCGCTCCGCAACCTGATTTCCAACGCGATCAAGTACACCCGCAACCGCGAGCAGGCGGTTATCGAGATCGGCTCAGAATCAACCGACAAGGAAGACATTTTCCATGTCAGGGATAACGGGGTCGGATTCAACATGGATTACGTGGGCAAGCTGTTCGGCGTCTTCCAGCGACTGCACCATATGGACGAGTTCGAAGGCATCGGTATCGGCCTTGCCACTGTCCGCCGTATCATAGAACGCCATGATGGCAGGGTCTGGGCTGAGGGCGAGCCGGGCACAGGTGCCACGTTCTATTTTGCTTTACCGAAACAGCGCCCCCTTTCCACACAGAAACGTTGAGACTCCTTCTATGCTTAAGCCGATTCTTCTGATCGAGGATAATCCGCACGATCTCGAGCTGACGCTGGTTGCGCTTGAACGGAGCCAGTTGGCCAACGAGGTCATTGTTCTGCGCGACGGTGCCGAGGCGTTGGACTATCTCATGCGCCGGGGCGCTCATGCTGAGCGCCTTGAGGGAAATCCGGCGGTAATGCTGCTGGACTTGAAATTACCCAAGGTCGATGGCCTTGAGGTGCTCAAAGAAGTGCGTGATACCCCATCATTGCGCAGCATACCGGTTGTAATGCTGACTTCTTCTCGCGAGGAGCCTGATCTGGAGCGGGCCTATCAGCTCGGTGTCAATGCTTATGTGGTAAAACCTGTTGAGTTTCGTGATTTCGTAGCGGCCATCAGCGACCTAGGCATCTTCTGGGCTGTGCTCAACGAGCCGCCACCCGGTTCGTTTCGTCTAACCCGTCGCCCCGGCTCATAGTGAGGTCCTTATCAAATCCTATACTGCAGATGACCCGAACGGCCTGATTTCACGTTCCATGCTCGTGGAACCTGCTCGGCGAAGCAATATGTCCTTACCGAAACGCATCAAGATATTGTTGGTCGAGGATAGCAAGCTCGACGTCGAGCTGATCCTTATCGAACTGGAGCGCAACGGCTTTAGTCTTGAGCCGACGGTTGTGTATGACCGAGCGGGGCTTGACGCGGCACTGTGCGGCCAGCCGTTCGATCTTATTCTGTCGGATATCATCCTGCCTGGCTTCTCTGGAGCCGAGGCGCTCAAAGTGGCGCGCGTAGCGGCTCCCGATACGCCGTTCATCTTTGTTTCCGGCATTTTTGGTGAGGCACATGCCGTCGAGATGATGCGCCTGGGCGCGAATGACTACGTGCTCAAACAGAGTCTGGAGCTGCTTTCTACTTCTGTAGAGCGTGCATTGACTGTTGTGCATGAACGACGGGAGCGCCGCAAGGCCGAAGAGGCTCTGCAAACGCTTGAAGTGCGCTCCCGGCTGGCAATCGATGCGGCGCGCCTGGGCATGTGGGAGCTTCAACCCGAGACCAACTGCCTACTGTGGGACGAGCGCTGCAAGGCCATGTTCGACTTGCCTTCGGACGCACAGGTCGATTTGGAGTTGTTTGCCCGACTGGGGCATCCGGACGAAGTCCAGAAAATGTTTGACGCGGTCCGCCGTGCTACCGAGCACAGCAATGACCAGGAATATCACGCGGAATACCGGATTTCTCTTCCTACTGGAGGACAGCGCTGGATCGAGGCGAGAGGCAAGGCATTCTTCGAGGATGGCATCTGCACCCGTCTGCTCGGAGTAATGATGGATATTACCCAGCAGAAGCGGGCCACCGAAGCGCTGGAGCAACTCAATACCTTGCTGGGCGAACGTGTACAGGAACGTACCCGCGAGCGCGACCGTACCTGGGATCTGTCACGAGACCTGTTGATCGTAACCGGATCACAAGGTCGTCTGTTGGCATTGAACCCGGCCTGGGCTGAGACCCTAGGATGGGATCGCCAGGCCTTGATCGACAAGCCGTTCATTGAGCTGGTGCATAGTGATGATCGCAGCATTACCCAGGCTGAGCTGAACAGTGTTAGTAACGGCCGGATAACCAACCGGTTCGTTAATCGTATTCAGCATCGAGACGGCAGCTATCGCTGGATTTCCTGGACGGCTGTGCCCGAAGATGGAAAGTTGTATGGCTCGGGGCGAGACATCACCGCCGAAGTGGATGCCATGGAAGAACTGGCGACAGCCAACCGGCAGCTGCGTGAGCAGATCAATGAGCGGGAGCGGGTAGAGGCGACGCTGCAGCAAATGCAGCGCCTGGAAGCCGTGGGTCAGCTTACGGCCGGTGTTGCGCATGACTTCAACAATCTATTGACTGTCATTCTCAGCAGTGCGGCGTTCATGGGGCGCGATCTGGAAAAGGGTACTTTAGAAAAGCTGCCTTCGCGTCTGCAGAACGTTCGCGAGGCGGGAGAGCGAGGCGCCAAGCTGATTGGCCAGTTATTGGCGTTTTCACGACGCCAGCGTCTTGCGCCAAAGCCTGTTGAACTGAACGAGACGGTCAACAGCATGCTGGCCTTGCTGCAAAGCACCATGGGCGGCAGTGTCTGGATTGAGACCTCGCTGGAGCCGGGGCTTTGGCATGCCTTGGTCGATCCGACCCAGATCGAGTTGATCATCCTGAATCTGGCAATTAATGCTCGGGATGCCATGAGCGTAGGCGGGTCGCTGCGTCTGACCACGGCCAACCAGACGATTACAGCCGCACCTTCGCGGCCTGAAGAGCCAGAGCCGGGCGATTACGTCATGATGTCCGTGCGGGATTCTGGCACGGGTATGACAGATGAGGTGCTGGCCAAGGCATTCGAACCGTTCTTTACTACCAAGGAAGTAGGCAAGGGGTCTGGCCTGGGGCTTGCTCAGGTGTTTGGTTTTGCCAAGCAATCCGGTGGTGGAGTGCGCATCGAAACCGAATTGGGTGTAGGCACCGAAGTCAAAGTATTTCTACCTCGCGCCGAGGTGGAGTTGGATGATGCGGCGTCGGATACCCAGGCAGCCTCCGAAAGTCGCATGGATGGACCCAGACGTACGATCCTGCTGGTTGATGATGACAGTGCCGTTCGGGAGGTTACCTCAACGCTGCTTCAGGAGCTGGGATATAGCGTCATCGAGGCGCAAAACGGTTTTGCTGCATTGGCGGTGATAGAGCGTACGGCCAAGATTGATCTGTTGCTGGCTGACTTTGCCATGCCGGGCATGAACGGCGCCGAGCTTGCCCGAACGTTGCGCCAACGCCAGCCCGATCTTCCGGTAGTCTTCATTACCGGATACGCCGAACTCGGCGAGCTGGACGAGCAGGAATATTTCATCGTACCCAAGCCCTTCCGAGAAAATGACCTGGCGAACAAGGTTCATTCAGCCCTGAAAGGCTCCAATCCCTTGAAAGTAATACAGCAGACATGAGTACGTCCTCTATTCGTGAGCGTTTACGACAGGCCGGTGGCGAATTGCACCAGCAGGTGGACGCCTTGTTTTCGTCCTATCGACTAACGGATCTGGATGGCTACCAGACGTTTCTGGTTGCCCATGCATGGGCCTTGTTTCCCATGGAGGAGATGCTTGAGTCCTCCGGCATCGAAGCGATGATGCCTGACTGGAAGCAGCGTCGGCGTCGGTTTGCGTTGGCCGAAGATTTGGCCATGCTGGGTGTGTCTGTACCTGAATATAAGCCTTTGCAGGCCTGCAGTAATGAGGCCACCCTTTGGGGATATGCCTATGTGCTTGAAGGGTCACGGCTCGGCGGCAAGATGATTGCCCGCTATGTGGCTGGTAGTGATGAGCCATTGATTCGGGCTGCAACTCATTATCTGAGTCATGTTCCTGACTCCGGGCCGGCCGGATGGCCTGCTTTTCTGGCAGAGCTGGAGCATCGGGCGGTACATTGGAAAGAAGACGATCTCTTCAGCGGTCAATCTCAAGCCTTTGGCTTGTTTTTACAGGCAGGGCAACGCTTTCAACCGGTCGCCTCAAGCACCGCCTGATTCTTCAGGCGGTAACGGCGCTGTGGGTGTCCTTTCATCAGGAATCGCTCCAATCTGGCGTAGGCGAACCAACAGATCGGGAGCGCCTGCCAATTTGAGTCCCTGACCTAGCGCATCGCTTAACGGTGACTGACGGGGCAGCAGAAGCCATTCCAGCTGCTCCGGGTGTCCGGGAAGAGTAAGTCGGGCATAGGGAATGGCGTTATCAATCAGTAGTTTTACAAACCCTCGCTCGTTCCAGCACTCCGAAGGTACGGCAAGTACATGGAAGGCTTCACCGAGTGTCTCTACCGCAGCCTGATCGAGCTGATAGGTCGTCAATTCTGCGGGCAGTAGATATTCAAGGCCTCTCAGGCGTGCATAAGCTACTGCGCCTGCAAAAGCGCAAACCTGCTGCTCATCGCCATACCAGAACAGCCGTGAGCCGCGCCAGCTCGCTTCACGAAGCTGCAGTGAAAAGCGGTTTCCTGCCAGGGCCTGGCCCAGTGTGGACTCAAAGTCGCGATAACTGATAATGCGTACATGGCGGCGACAGTAAGGTGTAGCGGCCAGCTCTTCAAAGCTGCTCGCCGAGACCGTGCTGACGGCGGGGTGGCGTGTATAGACGCCGTTGATCCAGCGCAGGTCAAAGCTGGAGTAATTAATCTGCCGCGTCTTGATGAGCTGGCTGAGAAGCTCATAGGCAGGCGCCTTGTCTTCCTGAACCGGACCTGAAAGTGCTCCACGTGACAGGGAAATCAATTGATACAGGGGAAGCCCTTCATCCCACCAGATGCTTTCGACATCTTTCGGGAGTGGCTGAAAATCAAGATCCAGACGGCTGGCGCGATGCAGCACTCGACTGGCCGACTGACCAAGTTTCAAGCGCTGGGTAAGCGCCATGAACCGAGCACTGAGGCTTAGCGCATTCCGCGGGCTCATTTTCCCTCCGTGGGACAATTCACTGGCGCTCCATTCGTATTCAAAGACCCGTTGATAAACGGCGGGCCATCGGACCCTGCCGACTGATAAAGATTCACTGATTGCACTAACAATTCACTATGGCATGCATAGGAAAGTCTGCGCGATTTTCTTCCGAACGGTTGGAATAACCCGGGGAAGTAGAGCACACGTTGAAAGGCACCAGCCAAATACGAGCGGGTTTTGAAAAATACTCTTTTTATTCTGACATTTTATAACTTGTTCAGTTCGTTACTGATACCTGCTTTGCAATTACAAAAGAGCTGTACGGCTTATTCCCACTACGGGCATGGAGAGACTCGCGACTTGTTGAGCTGTATAATGGGCGGTCCTTCCATTCGAACAGCCCTTGCCCATGTACTCCACGGTTCGTAACCTACTGTTCAAGCTTTCTCCGGAAACGTCCCACGATCTGACCCTTGATCTGATTGGTGCTGGTGGCAGGCTGGGGCTCAATGACCTGTTTCATCGCCAGCCTTCGTTCCCCGTCACGGTCATGGGGCTGGAGTTCGCCAACCCTGTAGGCCTGGCGGCTGGACTGGATAAAAACGGTGCTGCCATTGATGGTTTTGCACAGTTGGGGTTCGGTTTTGTCGAGGTGGGTACGGTAACGCCAAGGCCACAGCCGGGTAACCCTCGGCCACGACTGTTCCGTATTCCCCAAGCTGAGGCCATCATCAATCGCATGGGGTTCAACAACCTGGGCGTCGACCATCTGATTCAGCGGGTTCGGGCCTCCCGGTACAAAGGCATTCTTGGAATCAATATCGGCAAGAATTTCGATACGCCTGTCGAGCGTGCCGCTGACGATTATCTACTATGCCTGGACAAGGTCTATGAGCATGCCAGCTACGTGACCGTCAACGTCAGCTCACCCAATACACCCGGACTGCGCAGCCTGCAATTTGGTGACTCGCTCAAAGCGCTTCTGGAAGCGCTTCGGCTTCGTCAGGAGGATCTGGCGGTGCGTTACGGCAAGCGAGTGCCGATTGCCATCAAGATCGCGCCGGACATGACGGATGAAGAGACTGTACTGGTAGCCCATGCCATTCATCAGGCAGGCATGGACGCGATCATCGCGACGAACACGACTCTGAGCCGGGACGGCGTGGAGAATTTTCCCTATGCTGCCGAGGCGGGCGGTCTTTCCGGTGCGCCGGTGCGTGATAAGAGTACGCATACGGTACGTGTGCTGGCGTCGGAGCTAAAGGGCAAATTGCCCATTATTGCGGCAGGCGGCATTACCGAGGGTATCCACGCAGAGCAGAAGATAGCGGCGGGTGCGAGCCTGGTTCAAATCTATACCGGCTTCATTTACAAGGGACCGGCACTCATTCGCGAGTCGGTAGATGCTATCGCTTCGACAATCAAAAGGGCTCCTTAAGGAGCCCTGTGCCTCGTTGGAGGCGTATCTGGTGTTCACCAGTGCGATCTGTTTGAGGGCGTTAAGTCACCCGTCCAAAACGAATTAGGTTGTATCAGCCTGCTACGTTGAGTTGATTTAAGCGATGAATACCTGCTGTGCCGATGAAGCCATCCCAGTGGTCGCCGCGGCCTTCGCGCCAGCCGTTCATCCAGGCCTGGCGGATTTTTTGATGGTTAAAGGGGCAAAGATCGCGGGATTTTCCGCTAACGCCGTGCTGATAACCACGTTGAAAAGCTCGTTCCATCGGATCACGCTTAAGTCTTCTCATAGGGTGTTGCCCTCGTTTGTTGACTGTTTTTCCAATGGCCCTTGGGCCTCGTGGAAGCGTTGCCGGCGTGACGCTTCTCATCCCGCTCATTGCGAATCGGGATTGGTTAAGTTCTAACCAATGGTTACAGCTATGTGAATGATCGTTTTGGCATAACCATAGTGTTTTTATCAAATCTAACCATAACGACCGGCTAAGAAAGACCTTTACAAGGCCGGTCCTAACAGTCAAAGCCTTATGTAATAGGGCTTTTTATGGTTTTCAGTTTTCTGGTCGGTCAGTAAACCTGCCATCAATGAGTAATGACGATTCATGACCAATCAATACGAATTGTTTCTGACGTGCCCAAAAGGGCTGGACGGGCTGCTACTGGACGAGGCACAAGCGCTTGGTCTGGAGCAGGCGCGGGCTCAGGTCTCTGCCATACGTGGGCAGGGCACGTTGGAGACAGCCTATCGGCTTTGCCTCTGGTCACGTTTGGCAAACCGGGTGCTACTGGTACTGTCGCGCTTTACAGTAACCAATGCCGATACCCTTTACGACGGGGTGGCGGCTATTGATTGGAGCGAACACCTTGAGCCCAACGGGACATTGGCCGTTGAATTTTCCGGAAAGGGTTCGGGGATTGATAACACGCATTTCGGTGCGCTCAAGGTCAAGGATGCGATTGTCGATGGGCTGCGCAGGGTATCGGGGCAGCGTCCGTCGATTGACAAGGTGCGGCCGGACGTTCGCATTCACGTTCATTTGGATCGAGGTGAAGCGACGGTATCGCTGGATTTGTCCGGGCATAGCCTGCACCAGCGAGGTTACCGTCTGCAGCAGGGTGCTGCACCGCTCAAGGAAAATCTGGCGGCGGCCATTCTGATTCGTGCGGGCTGGCCGCAACTGGCCGCCCAGGGCGGCGCGTTGGCTGACCCGATGTGCGGGGTAGGGACGTTCCTTGTTGAGGCAGGGTTGATGGCTGCGGACATCGCGCCCAATCTGAAGCGGGAACATTGGGGGTTCTCGAACTGGTTGGGGCATATCCCGGCGGTGTGGAATCGCTTGATTGACGAGGCCGAGGATCGAGCTGTCGCCGGGCTTGCGCGTCCACCGCTATGGATTCGCGGGTATGAAGCCGACCCTCGGCTTATTCAACCCGCCCGCAATAATATCGAACGGGCAGGGCTGGGCGACTGGATCAAGGTTTATCAGGGAGAAGTAGCGAATTTTGAACCGCGACCAGATAAGAACCAGACTGGTCTGGTCATCTGCAACCCACCCTATGGCGAGCGCCTGGGGGATGAGGCAAGCCTGCTGTATCTCTATCAGAACCTGGGTGAGCGTCTACGCATGAGTTGCTTGAACTGGCGTGCCGGTGTGTTTACGGGAGCACCGGAGCTGGGCAAGCGCATGGGTATCCGCAGCCACAAGCAATATGCCTTCTGGAACGGTGCACTGCCTTGCAAGCTGCTCATGTTCGAGATCGAACCACGGCAATTTGTGACGGGTGAACGTTCTTCCACATCGTCACAATCCCGTGATGAGGCGCAGATAGCATCGGAACCTGCCAAGCTGAGCGAAGGCGGGCAGATGTTTGCCAATCGCCTGCAAAAGAACCTGAAGCAACTCTCCAAATGGGCGCGTAAGGAAGAGATCGAGTGTTATCGCGTGTATGACGCGGACATGCCCGAGTACGCTGTTGCCGTCGATCTGTACCATGACTGGGTTCATGTGCAGGAATACGCACCGCCGAAGACTATCGACCCGGAAAAGGCGCAGTCGCGGTTGTTGGACGCATTGGCAGCCATTCCGCAGGCGCTGAATATTGATCCTTCTCGTGTGGTCGTGAAGCGTCGCGAGCGCCAGACCGGTAAGAAGCAGTACGAGCGTCAGGCTGCGCAGGGTCACTTTATGGAGGTGATCGAAGGGGGGGTGAAGCTTCTGGTCAACCTGACCGACTATCTGGACACCGGCCTGTTCCTGGATCATCGACCCTTGCGCTTGCGTATCCAGCAGGAGGCCGCTGGCAAGCGTTTCCTGAACCTGTTCTGTTACACCGCGACGGCGACTGTACATGCAGCGGTTGGCGGTGCCCGCAGCACTACCAGCGTAGACATGTCACGGACCTATCTGGACTGGGGACGTCGCAATCTGGCGCTCAATGGCTTCTCTGACAAGCATCGTCTGGAACAAGCCAATGTCATGGAGTGGCTCGATGAGAACCGGGGAGAGTACGATCTGATCTTTATCGATCCGCCAACCTTCTCCAACTCCAAGCGTATGGAGGGTGTGTTCGATGTTCAGCGTGATCACGTTTCACTGATCGATATGGCCATGGCTCGGCTTGCCCGGGGAGGCCTCCTCTATTTTTCGAACAACTTCCGAAAGTTCGAGCTGGATGCTTCGCTCGCAGCACGCTATCAGGTAGAAGAGATTACGCACGAGACACTTGATCCGGATTTTGCACGGAACAGCAAGATTCACAGAGCGTGGCGGATTTCGGCTAAGCCAAAAGCGTAATGATGCGCTCGCTTGTGACTTCTGTCATGAAGCGGGCCAAAACTTGAAACCCTGAGGGTCGATGAGAGTCGACCCTGGGCGGATATAGCCTCTAAGGTTTGTCTGAACAGGTCAGCGTTGCCTAATCAGTACCGAAAATGTGCTGTCAGAGCGGCTGATGCTGCAGCAGTCCTATCCGCATCAATGGGCTTCAAGGAGGCAAACGCTTTCAATGTTGGTTTCGCTTCAAGCGCTAAGGGCTCTGGCAGCCTGGCTCGTGGTGTTTCATCACTTCATGCAGGTCTTCTTTGATTTCCGGTCCGACACCCTGGTCGGCCATCTGCTCTCAACGCGAGGGCAAGTGGGAGTCGATATCTTTTTTGTGCTCAGTGGGTTCGTGATCTATATCTCGACAGCAGGTCGAGCCATGCCCACGTTCCGGTTCATGGTGAATAGGATCGCGCGAATAGTGCCCGCCTATTGGCTTTATACCGGTATTACCGCTGCCATCATTTATTTTGCGGCGGATGTGATGCCTGTTTATGGAGTGGCAAGCAAGGAGCTATTGCTATCGCTGTTTTTCATTCCGAGCCAGAATCCCGGAGGATTCGGTTTGTATCCCACGCTGCCGGTAGGATGGACGTTAAATTATGAAATGCTGTTCTATCTGTTGTTTGCACTGTCATTCAAAGTGCCGGAACGCTGGCGACTCTGGGTTGTATCGCTTCTGGTAGTTGGGGTCAGCGTTGCGTCAGCAGAGCAGCCTTTTATCAGCCATTTCTACCATAATCCCATCATGTATGAGTTCCTGTTGGGCATGGGTATCGGTGTGCTGTACCGAAAGGGGTTCATACCGCAAAGTCTGAAGGTAGCGCCACTGGTTGCAGGATTTTCGATAGCCACGATTCTGCATTTTGATGCCGGTAATGACTGGCGTTTGCTGACTTGGGGTGTTTCCAGCGCCTTGCTTGTAGCCAGCTGTATCGCAATGGAGCCACTGTTTGCGGGTAATCGGGTTCTCAAGGCGTTGGGTGATTGGTCTTACTCGGTCTATCTCATCCACGTCATCGTCCTATGGCTGGGCGACTACTGGCTACATCATCAGGTGGGGTTGAATCCCTATGAAACCTTGCTGCTGTGCTTGCCGATTATTCTCGTGTTGTCATGGCTCAGTTTTGAATTCATCGAGCGTCGAATGACCCGCAAGGTTAAGACGGCATTGGAAGCGGTCCCGGCGCGTATTGCCGAGACCCTGGAGGCGCGGGCTCGCTGATCAGCGCCAAGCGTTGCGCTCGGCTTCGCTAAAGTCGGGCACAACGCTGATCCCTTCTTTTGCGGAACGCTGGACAGCCTCGATGACAGCCATGAGTGAGCACGCCTGGGCTGGCGTAACCGGGTTTTCTGCCTCACCCCGTAACGTACTGATCACGCCTTGGTAATAACGACGATGATCCCCTGTGGGCACCGCTACAAGCTCTTGAGTGCCATCGGCATGGAACAGCTGTCCGGCATCCTCATCCAGGCCCCAATGTTCTCCGCCCGGCAAAATACCCTGACGTAATGCGTCCTCCTGACGATCAGCGCCACGCTTCAGCCAGCTGGCCTGTGTACCCTGGATCATGAAGCGGGGCGATCCTCCAGCGCTCAACATTCCGGCCTGCAGGATCGCCTGAGTACGTCCATAGTCGAGTACGACGTGAAACCAGTCATCCGCCAGTGCGCCTTGCCGCTGCTTTACAAGCTGGGCAGTTACACGGTGCGGTACACCAAACAGGCAGAGTGCCTGATCCGCCAAATGCGGCCCCAGGTCGTACCACAGGCCGCTACCCGGTCCATCACTTTCACGCCAGCGTTGCCTAACCTCGGGCCGGAAGCGCTCGATACGTGATTCATACACGGCGATCTCACCCAAACGATTGCTGTTTATTAGCTCCTGAGCGCCTAGGAAGTCACTGTCCCAGCGGCGATTCTGAAAAACGGACAGAAATCTATTTTCTGCCTGAGCAATGTCTGCCAGCTGGCGCGCTTCGCGAAGCGTCAGTGTAAAGGGCTTGTCCACCACGACATGCTTACCCGCTCGCAAGGCTGCTTCAGCTAGTGTTGCATGGGTATCGTTGGGCGTGGCCAGGACCACCAGATCGACCGCAGGATGCGTTACTGCAGCGTGATAATCACTGATGACATTGATATGAGGGCGTTGAGAGCGAATCTTATCAAGCTGGCGAGAGGCAATATGCGTCAGAAGAAGGCCATCGATGCTTTCGATGAGAGGGGCATGAAAGATTTCCCCTACAAAGCCATAACCGATGAGAGCAACTCGAACCTGCGTATCCATGATGAACTAATACACTGACTGAAATGAAGTCGCAGTATAGCCAGGCTGGACACTATCGATAAGAAAGCCGCGAGAGGAAACAATTCTCTCGCGGCAAGGTGGGAGATACGTTATTCCTTACCTAGCGCTGCCTGCTTGGCCAGGAAGTCGTCCTGCAGAAGCGAGTCGGTAAATTCCTGTGAATCTTCCAGATTAATCGGGTCGTCGATGTGGCCGGTAGACGTAACCTTTGCATCAAGTTTTCCGGTGAGGTGTTCCAGGGCGTGTCGCATTTTTTCTGCAGCGCCATCTACAGCAAGGTCTAGCGCTTCGGCTTTATGAGTCACTGAGATCGAGCGGTACCCCTTGGGGCGGGCTTCGATCTGACAACGCTTATCTTCCGCTCCGGATTTTTGAGCATTCTCATCGCTCAAGTGAATTTCAACGCGGGTCAAGAGATCTTCGAAACGCTCCAGGCGATCGACAACAGCAGAACCTACCCATTCTTGCAGCTCGGCACTGCCTTCGATCTGATTGGTGTTCACTTGGACTTGCATACCACATCCTCATGTTTTTTGACGTGCCTATCTAATAGGACGGGCTCGGCAGTAGGAGGTTCATCTTTTAAAGACTAATGGATGCCAAGTACTTCGCCATGCAAGGCATGGAGCTGGTGCCGATAACGCTGGTAGACAGTTTCATAGGCACGCGCGCAGTCGGGATCAGGAGAGACGTGCGACGCGTCGTCCAGCTGCACGCAGCGTTTGCTCAGCGATTCAAGGGTGTCTGCCGAGTCATGCTGAGAAGACCAGCACCATGCTGCCTGTATGGCACCGCCAAGGGCCGCCGCTTCGGTGTGAAGGGTGCTGATGACTGGCGTATCCATGATATCTGCCACCAGCTGCCGCCAGACAGGGCTTTTGGCTCCTCCGCCAATCAGGCGAATGGTCTGGCTGTGCATGCCGGTGCCGCGCAGCAAGTCCAGCCCATAGCGCAGGCCAAAGGTTACGCCTTCGATCATCGCACGGCACAGGTTGGCACGGGTAAGGTTGGAGGCGGTCAGGCCCAGCAGGCTCGCCGTAGCAGTAGGCAGGGAAGGGACGCGCTCGCCGTTCAGGAAAGGTAGAACCGTAATGCCCTCAGCCCCAATGGGTGCCTGTTCGACAAGGCGGTTGAAGGTATGCAGGTCGATGTCTAAAAGCTCGCGTAGCGCGCCGCTTGCGTTTGTCAGGTTCATGGTGCAGATCAGCGGCAGCCAGCCGCCAGTCGAAGAGCAAAACGTTGCGACAGATGCATGCGGGCTGACGCGGGGGCTAGCAGAGTAGGCGTATACCGTTCCGGAAGTGCCCAGGCTCATGGTAATAAGGCCTTCCTGACTGTTTCCGGTGCCGATTGCTCCCATCATGTTATCCCCACCGCCACTGGACACGATGGCGTGCTCATTCAGACCCAGCCGCTTGGCAACCGGTGGAAGCAACGTGCCGACAGGCTGATGGGCCTCGATGAGTTCAGGTAGAGCCTTCATCAAGCGTCCAGTCGGATCAAGGTGCAGAAGCAGGTCGTTATCCCACTGTCGGGACCGCACATTGAAGTAGCCTGTCCCTGACGCATCGCCAAACTCGGTACAGCAACGGCCGGTGAGCCAGTAATTCAGGTAGTCATGGGGAAGCAGAATATGAGCGATGCGGGCGAAAAGGTCGGGAAAGTGTTTTTGTGTCCATCGAAGCTTGGATACGGTATAGCCCGGCGCAATGGCTATACCAAGACGCTCCAGCGAACCGGCAGGCCCGCCCAGGTAATCGAGCAGCTCCTCGTTCTCTAGTGTTGACTCGGTGTCGCACCACAGCTTGGCAGGGCGGAGCACTTGGCCTTCACTGTCAAGTAATACCAGCCCATGTTGTTGACCTGATATTCCGATACCCCGGAGAGCGTTTCCTGGCAGGCCAGCATGAGCGAGTGCTTGCTGTGTAGCCGTTTCAAATGCCTGGACCCACTGTTCAGGCAACTGCTCACGACGACCGTTGGGCCCGCTGATCATGTCGTGGGCCGCGGAGCCTTCCCCCAGGATCTGGCCCGTAGCTGAGTCGAGAATGACGGCCTTGGTGCCTTGTGTACCGCAATCAATACCAAGAAACATGTGTAGTCTCGCTGTTGTTCGTAGTGAAAGGCCCTAGATGCATTTGCTTCTAGAGCCTATGGATCACCTGTCTGACTTCAGAAGATTTTCCAGAGTTTTCTCTACGCCCAAGGTTTTCAGGCTGGCGAGGTTACGTTCGAAGGAGGCAATAAAGGCGGCGGATTTTGGGATAGAGGTTCCAAAGATTTCCTCAACACCCAACAGCTGCTCGGTTAGGCGCTGATCGTTTTTGACCAGGGACTGGCAGAATTCGGCGCGAGGGTCAGGAATACGGTAGGTTTCGCCACGCTCGTCTACGCCTTTTAGATACAGCGCCCAGGCTGCCACGACGAGGGAGGCGCGATCCAGGTTCTGCTTGTCTGCAATCAGGCGATTAATGGTGGGGACGGTGAACTTGGGAAACTTGGACGATCCGTCCGAGCAGACACGCTCCAACTGATCGGCAATCGCCTGGTTGGAAAAGCGCTCGATCAGCTTGTCCTTGTAGGCTTCCAGATCAATACCGGGAACAGGGGCGAGCTGCGGGGTAACATCCTTGTTCATGTAATCACGAATGTACTGAACGAATAGTGGGTCATTCATGGTCTCGTGAACAAAACGATATCCCTTGAGGAAACCCAGGTAGGTAAGGGCAAGATGGCTGCCATTGAGCAGCTTGATTTTCATCTCCTCATAGGGCGTAACGTCGTCAGTGAACTGAACACCTACCTTTTCCCAAGCCGGTCGGCCATTGACGAATTTGTCTTCCAGTACCCATTGCATGAAGGGCTCACACGCAACCGGCCAGGCATCTTCGATGCCGTAGCTGTCCTTTAGCTTTTGCTTGTGCGCGGTACTGGTCATAGGGGTGATACGGTCGACCATCGCGTTAGGAAAGGAGACGTTTTTGGCGATCCAGTCCGCCAGCTCCTTGTCTACCAGTTTGGTAAAGGACAGCAGCATTCGCCGGGTGACGTCGCCATTATGAGGAATGTTGTCGCAGGACATGATGGTGAAAGGGGGGGTGCCTTCGCAACGGCGTTTGCACAAGGCCGCCAGCAGAAACCCGAAAACCGTTTTAGGATTTTCCGGGTGGGCGATGTCATGCTGGACCAGCGGAAGTTCATCGTTGAACTCGCCGGTGCTATCGTCCATGCAGTAGCCGCCCTCGGTGATGGTCAGCGAAACGATGCGAATATGGTGGTGGGCCAGTTTATTGATCAGTGCCTGAGCACTGTCTTCTGCCAGCAGCATCTCGCTGATTGCCCCCACAACACGGACTTCAAGATCTGGCGTGTCGCCCAGCTCGAAAAGCGTATAGAGATAGTCCTGCTCGGCTAGAGTGTCGCGCATGGCGCGGTCTTCACTGCGCAATCCCACCCCACAGATGGACCAGTCCAGCGCCTCGCCCTGATTGAGAAGGGCTTCGGTATAGATGGCCTGATGGGCTCGATGAAAGCCACCAACGCCGATGTGAGCAATGCCATGCCGGGTCTGACATGGCACGTAGCTTGGCGTGCGCACCGGGTCTGTCAGCTGTGCAAGATTCTGGCGATTGAGTTTCATGCAGGTGTCTCCAGGTGTGGCCCTATTGAGCCACGCGAATTCAGTTGATCAGGCGGCTTGTTGAAGGGCACGGCTTACGGCCTGCCCATGCTCATCGAAGAGATGACAGTGGCTCACATCAACGGCCAGCTTGAGCCGCTCGCCATAGGCACCGGAAAAGTCTCCCGGTACGCGTACGGTGAGGGGTTCGCCAGACGGCGTGGTCATGTGACAGTAGGTATCGCTGCCCAGGCGCTCGGTTACGTCCGTGACTACGGGCAGCTGACCTTGAGGGTCTATGACGAGATGCTCAGGACGAATACCCAGGGTGACTTCGTGGCCGACTGCCAATGCTCTGCCGTCACGTGGCAGACGCAGCCGAGGTCCGCTGGCTAGCTCGATTTCCGTCACCTGAGCGCTGGTATGGATGACCTTGGCTTTCAGGAAGCCCATCTTGGGTGTGCCCAGAAAACCTGCGACGAAGAGATTGGCAGGGTGATGGTAGAGGTCCAGCGGCGAGCCGACCTGTTCGATACGGCCGCCGTTGAGCACTACCACTTTGGTTGCCAGTGTCATGGCTTCGACCTGATCGTGGGTGACATAGATCATGGTCGCCTTGAGTTCCTGGTGCAGCCTGGCCAGTTCCAGGCGCATCTGGACACGCAAGGCAGCGTCCAGGTTGGACAGGGGCTCGTCGAAGAGAAAGACCTTTGGATTGCGTACGATGGCTCGGCCAATGGCGACACGCTGGCGCTGGCCGCCGGAGAGCTGGCGGGGCTTGCGTTCAAGCAAATGACCTAATTCGAGGATACGTGCCGCCTCGTCAACTTTCTTCTCTATTTCGCTTTTGGCAATTCCCGCCAGATCCAGCGCGAACGACATGTTCTTGCGCACCGTCATATGGGGGTAAAGCGCATAGGTCTGGAACACCATGGCCAGATCCCGTTTGGCGGGGCTGACTTCGGTAATGTCACGGCCGTCCAGCTCGATGGTGCCGCTGGTGACATCTTCAAGGCCGGCAATCAGGCGCAGCAGCGTGGACTTGCCGCAACCGGAAGGACCGACAAACACCACGAATTCACGGTCGTTGATATCCAGGTCGACACCCTTGATGATCTCGATGGAGTCAAAGCCTTTACGCAGGTTACGAATCTTTAACGTAGCCATGGAAAATCCTCTTGTTCTTATTTGACGGCGCCGAAGGACAGGCCGCGTACGAGTTGTTTCTGACTGATCCAGCCGAAAACCAGGATAGGTGCGCAGGCCAGTGTCGAGACGGCAGACAGCTTGGCCCAGAACAAGCCTTCCGGACTTGAGTAGGACGCGATCAGGGCAGTCAGTGGCGCGGCGTTGGACGAGGTGAGGTTGAGTGACCAGAACGCTTCGTTCCAGCACAGGATCAGCGACAGCAGGACCGTTGACGCCAGGCCCCCTTTGCTGATGGGCAGAAGAACCCTGACGATTTCCTGAAAGGTGGTGGCGCCATCCAGGCGAGCAGCTTCCAGGATGTCCTTAGGAATATCCTTAAAGTAGGTGTAGACCATCCAGACCATGATGGGCAGGTTGATCAGCGTATAGATGATGATCAGCGAAAGCTTGGTATCGAGCAGGCCCAGGCTCTTGGTCATCAGATAGATCGGCATAAGAACGCCTACGGCCGGTAACATCTTGGTCGAAAGCATCCAGAGCAATGTCTGCTTGGTCAGGCGCGTCTCATGGAAGGCCATGGAGTACGCCGCTGGAACCGCCAGCAGTAAGCCCAGCACCGTAGAACCAAAGGAGATAGCGACGGAGTTCCAGGCAAAATGAAAGTAATCGCTGCGCTCCTGAATGTGCAGATAATTCTCCAGCGTGGGCATGAAGATGAACTGCGGAGGGGTTGCAAAGGCATCGATTTCAGTCTTGAAGCTGGTCAGGATCATCCAGAAGATTGGAAAGAACAGCACCAGCGCAATGATCCAGGCCAGCGTGCCGAGAATGGCACTGTGCAGGCGACGAGATTGCTTGAGCGTCATCATGGTCGCATCCTCACTGTTGGGTCAGGTTCTTGCCAAGCATCCGAACCAGGATGATGGCGGCAATGTTGGCGATCACGACAGCGATCAATCCGCCTGCCGAGGCCATGCCTACATCGAATTGCAGAAGTGCCTGGTTATAGATCAGATACGCAAGGTTGGTAGACGCGAAGCCAGGGCCGCCACTGGTGGTGGTAAAGATCTCAGCGAAGACCGAAAGTAGAAAGATCGTTTCGATCATCACCACGACGGCAATGGGACGCGCCAGATGGGGCAGGGTAAGGTGCCAAAAAATAGCAAGCGGGCCGGCACCGTCCAGCCGTGCTGCTTCTTTCTGCTCCTGATCAAGCGACTGCATGGCGGTCATCAGGATCAGAATGGCGAAGGGAAGCCATTGCCAGGACACGATCAAGATGATCGACAGCAATGGATAATTTGCCAGCCAGTCGATTGGCTGTGCGCCAAAAAACTTCCAGACGGCGGCGAGAATGCCTGAAACCGGATGGAAAATGAGGTTCTTCCAGATCAGCGCACTGACGGTGGGCATGATGAAGAAGGGGGAAATCAGCAAGACCCGTACAATCCCACGCCCCCAGAACTCGGTGGCTTCCAGAAGCGCTGAAATCAGTACGCCCAGGACCACACTGATCAACAAGACACTGCCTACCAGTAGCAGGGTGTTGGTCATGCCCGGCATGAAGCCGGTGTCGGTGATGAAGTATTCGAAATTCTCCAGACCGACAAAGTCATTCTCACCGGGGTAGAGCAGGTTATAGCGAATTAGCGAAAAGTAGATGGTCATGCCCAGTGGCACGATCATCCAGAGCAGAAGTAGCAGGACCGACGGGCTGACCAGAAACCAGCCGGGGCTGGTCCGGCGCTTGCGGGCGGTGTGCTCACGAGCTCGTGCCTGGGTAGAGACGGGGCTTTTCAACGTGGTTGTACTCATGACAGTCGCTCCGAACCGTTGCAGCGAGAGGTCTACAGGGCGGCCATCCAGAAAGCTGTCAGGCCAGGCTTGTCCTGAAGCGGCGCAGCCATTACGGCCACGCCGAACCGGTTAAGCTATTTGGGATAACCCGCGCGTTTCATTTCGCGAGAGGTCGACTGCTGGGCAGCCTGCAACGCCTGCTGCACGGGCATCTGTCCGGTCAGTGCCGCCGAGAACAACTTGCCCACCGAGGTGCCGATAGCCTGGAACTCAGGAATGGTTACGTACTGAATACCCACATAAGGAACAGGCTTGGCAGCGGGGTGCGCCGGGTCGGCCTTTTCCAGCATGGACAGGGATACCTTGGCGAAGGGTGCGGCCTGCATATAGGCCTCGCTGTATGTAGACTTGCGCGTACCTGGCGGGACGTTGGCGATACCTTCCTTGTCAGCTACCAAGGTGGCGTATTGCTTGGACGTCGCCCATGTCACAAAGGACTGTGCAGCTTCCTTGTTTTTGGAGCTGGAAGGAATCGCCAGGGACCAAGCATAAAGCCAAGATGAACCTTTATCGGTTACCTGCGTTGGGGAGGCGGCAAAGCCCACCTGCTCAGCCACCTTGCTTTGCGATTTGTCGGTCGTAAAAGACCCGGCCACGCTGGCATCCACCCATAGGGCGCACTTGCTGCTGTTGAACAGCGCCAGGTTTTCGTTGAAGCCGTTGCTGGACGCACCGGGAGGGCCGTACTTCTTCATCGTATCGACATAAAAGTTGGCGGCCTTGGTCCATTCCGGGCCAGTGAATTCCGGCTGCCACTTTTCATCGAACCAACGTGCACCGAAAGCATTGGCCATGGTGCCGATCAGCGCCATGTTTTCACCCCAGCCAGCTTTGCCGCGCAGGCAAATGCCATACTGATCCTTGTCGGGATGGTGAAGTTTGGCGGCAAATTCACCGAGCTGTTCCCAGGTTGGCTGCTCGGGCATGGTCAGCCCGGCGTCCTTGAAGAGGTCCTTACGGTAGTAGGTAATTGAGCTTTCCGCATAGAACGGCAAGGCATACAGCGTGCCCTTGACGGACAAACCTTCTCGTACCGAAGGAAACAGATCGTTCACATCATAGTCGGCTGGCAGGTCTTTCATAGGTTCCAGCCAGCCTTTGGCACCCCAGAGACCGGTTTCGTACATGCCAATGGTCAGCACGTCGAATTGACCGCCCTGCGTGGCAATGTCAGTCGTCAGGCGTTGGCGAAGTACGTTTTCTTCAAGGACTACCCAATTGAGTTTGATATCCGGATGCTGCTCTTCAAAGGTTTTGGAGAGCCGTTGCATCCGAATCATATCGCTGTTGTTAACGGTAGCGATGGTGACCGTGGCGGCCTGAGCATAGGTGACGGCACAAATTCCGGCTGTAGCGAAAAGCGCTTTCAATAGCATGTTCATGTCGCACTCCCTTCTGCGCCGTAGCGACAGAAGCTCTTATTGTTGTTTTAACCCCCAGACTGCGAAACAGGAGGAGCGTGTTCGATTGATTACACCTCTTAAGTTAAGCGGTAGACAAATGCGAAAACACACTCAGACTGATACTTTTTTGCACTTGTTAGCGAGTGATCTTTGCGTGTGAAATAGCAACAGAACGCTCTGCAGTAGGGCTTGGCGCGTTTTTGGCGTTGAGCCTGCGTGACAGAAATTGCAAGGTATTGGCAGGCAATGAGCAGTCGCCCGGACCCGGTTTATACGTTCTGCTCGGTCAAGCGTTTTACCGTGAGGCGCCGATAATGCGTAGGCGTCATGCCTTTCATTTGCTGGAAGCGGCGATTGAAATTGGAAATGTTATTGAAGCCTGACTCGAAACAGACGTCTGTCACGGCCTTTTCGCTTTGCGATAACAGCTCGCAGGATTTGCTGATACGCAGGCTGTTCACAAATTCAATAAAGCACCGCCCGGTAGCCTTGCGAAAGAAGCGGGAAAAATAGGTAGGCGTCATGCCCAGGTGCTCTGCTGCTTCCTCAAGCGTGAGCTCACTGGTGTAGCGTTCGAAGATGAAGTTAAGCGCCTTGTTGGTACGGTCCAGCGTATGTTCGTCGTCTTCCGAACGAATCGGCGCGCCGCTCAGCAGGTGATAATCCTCACAGGTCGCCAGCAGTTCCATCAGTACGAAAAAGTGACCCAGACGGCTGGCACCCCGCGTCTCGGCAATACGCTGCAGAAGATCTGCCGATTCATTGATGGTGCGCGAACAGTGGAACTGAATGCCGAAACGGGCGCGCTCAAGCAGCGGGTTCAGTGCATTGAGTTCAGGAAAGACTGTCGCCGCGTTTTCAAGCGTCTCATCGGTAAAGTTAACCAGCATGTCGCGCTTGTCGACGACCTCACCTTCCGCTACTTGGCTGATCCAGTTATGGGGCAGGTTAGGACCGGTCAAGAACAGGCTGTAAGGATAAAAGCTGCCGATATAGTCGCCAATGAAGGCTGTGCCCGAGCTGGCTATGATCAGATGCAGCTCGTATTCCTTGTGAAAATGCCAGCGAACCAGAGGGCAGGGGAAACCGTGCTCGCGGTAGATCACCGAATGGCCGCTAAGATCGTCCATCAGTTCATACGACGGATCGCGTTTGCGCAAAGGTCGAGTCATGGCCGGGTCCGTGGTGTTGTGGTTATACGGAAAAGGCCACCGCAGCATAGTCCGCTTCCTCCGAAATGTCTTTAGCGACTCAACGATACGGCCATGCCGGGTCAGGTAACGCCGGTTTGTCGCCGGTCATACAGAAGCCGGTTGCATTTTGCTACCGTAACGCCTCCCCGCCGTCCGGATCAGGATGGTGCGACTCTAAAAAGCAAAGATTATGACTACTTATTTAGATGCCTCGTTAAACTGGCTCAGGAACTATCCCGAGCTCTACACGCTGTTCTGCGTGACCTTGCTGCTGCTGGCTGCCTGGTTATGTAACTGGATTGTGAAGCGTATTCTAGTGAAGGGTGTTTACCGGCTATTAAGCAGTGCTTCGCTGGGTCTTAAAAGCGAGGTCACCAATACCCCGATGATCGCGCGCCTGGCTAATGTCGTGCCAGCCTTGATCCTTTCGACGGGTATACTCGCAGTGCCCGGCCTGCCGGAGGCGTTGGTCACAGTAGTTGGGAACGTGTGTAGCGCGTTCATTATCCTTACTATCGTGTTGGCGATCAGTAATCTGCTCGATATTGTCAATGCGGTTTACCAGCGCCGTC
Source organism: Pseudomonas sp. MAG002Y (assembly GCF_019400845.1). NCBI lineage: Bacteria > Pseudomonadati > Pseudomonadota > Gammaproteobacteria > Pseudomonadales > Pseudomonadaceae > Pseudomonas > Pseudomonas sp. MAG002Y. Next base: position 116,867 of record NZ_WOEJ01000005.1, read on the forward strand.
CCGATGCGCGATTCCGGCCGATCAAGGGTTACATTCAGGTCCTCAAGATCGGCATATTCTGCCTGGCATCCATTCTGATCATCGCCACGCTGATTGATCGCTCGCCATTGATTCTCCTGTCCGGACTGGGCGCGATGGCTGCTGTGCTGCTATTGATCTTCCAGGATACGCTCTTGTCACTGGTGGCCAGCGTACAGATCTCATCCGGGGACATCGTGCGCATCGGTGACTGGATAGAGATGCCCCAGCTCAACGCCAGTGGGGATGTCATCGATATCGCTTTGCACACGGTCAAAGTGCAGAACTTCGACAAGACGATTACCACGATTCCTACCAAGCGCTTCATCTCCGATGCGTTCAAGAACTACCGCGGTATGCAGGAATCCGGAGGTCGCCGCATCAAGCGCAGTCTGTTCTTGGACCAGCAGAGCGTGCATTTCATCGATGGTGATGAGTATCGGCATCTGCATCGTTTCAGTTTGCTGGCGGACTATTTAGATAATAAGCAGAAGGAGTTGAATGAATGGAACGAAAAGCTGGCTGAGCGCGGGCAGGAACCTGTCAACACACGTCGCATCACCAACCTGGGTACCTTCAGGGTATATGTGGAGCGTTACCTGCGCAGCCATCCCGGCCTTCGGCAGGACATGACCCTACTGGTTCGCCAGCTTGATCCTACTTCCAGCGGTTTACCCCTGGAGGTGTACTGCTTTACCAATACGGTGATCTGGGCGCAGTACGAAAATATCCAGAGCGATATTTTCGATCATTTGCTGGCGATCCTGCCGGAGTTTGGGCTTCGTATCTATCAACAGCCCAGCGGGGCGGACATGCGTGCCTTTCTGACGTCGGATCATCCGATCAACGCGGTAACTTCGCTGGATGACAAGCATCTGACCATACGATAGGCCGGGACGCTTTTTACCTTTGACGGTGCAACCTGGGTAATACTAGCTAGCGACGGAGCGTCTGGGTCAAGCCAACGCTCCAGATTGCGTGTCGGGTGGTTGAGAAGGTGCCGTGATAAAAGAATTCAGAAATGCCTACTGGAAACGCTGGCTCAGAAAGCAGGGCTGCAAGCTGTCGAACGGACCTCTTGGCCTCAGTAGCGGAACCACATTGCTACTGGAAGAGCATGTTTCGATCGGTCCTGTGGATGTGGCTGCCCGTCATCTTTCTGTTGGAGCCTATACCTATATTCGAGGCGGCAGCGAGCTATATCTGGTCCAGTCTATCGGGCGTTTTTGCTCGATTGGCAACAACGTTCTGATCGGACAGGAGCGGGATACCCATCCCGTTCACTGGGCAACTTCTCATCCGTTCGCGTCCGATGAGGCGGGGCTACCTTACCAAGGCAAGCAGAAGATGAGCGTCATTGGCCATGATGTATGGATTGGCCGTGATGCCATGATTATGGATGGGCTCTCGGTGGGTACCGGTGCGGTTATCGCTGCCCGAGCACTGGTTACTAAGGATGTGCCGCCTTATGCCATCGTAGGGGGTTCTCCGGCCAGGATCATTCGATACCGCTTTGCGCCTGAGCTTATTGAACGATTATTGGCGTCTCAATGGTGGACGCTCAGCCCGGAGGCGCTCAGGCAGCTTCCTTTCGATGATCCAGAGCGTTTCGTGCAGCATGTATCCGGCAGCGTACCGCCAGCAGCATACAAAACGGTGGAAATTACCCGAAAAGGGTGTCGAGTGTGCTGACTCATTTGCCAGAGCTCGTCTGACAGGCGTCCTAGCCGCTTTTGGGCAGCTTGCCATGCTATGTCAGAGGGGCCGGTTACTTGAGAACGCAGGACGCACTGATGGAGGGATTCATTTTTATCAGCTGGGTCCGCGCATCCATGCAGGTTTTCTGAGAATTGAACTCCTGCATGGCGACCATGGGCGAGCTGCCTTTATCGGTATGAGGATTGGTTGTATTCAGAAGGGTCACCACAAGAAGAACCCAAGTGCTCATAGGAGCTCCGTTTTAGAAACAGCGTCAGTGTTGTTACCAAGCGTCTTTTTCTACCTTAAAATTGAAGCCGGCTTATGGCGCTGAAGCGGTACGCTACTGCCTTACGCTGCCAGCTTTTTCACTGGGGCTGGAGGATACAGGATCACCGCAGCCCGCAGCTTGCTCTTGCCGAAGCGGCTGAGTTTGTCGAACTCGGCATGGCTGACCGGAATGTGTTGGCAGTCCAGCTCCCGACGATGTTGGCTATGGTCTACGTCTGGGTCGTGGAAGTAAATGAAGTCTTCGTCGCAACCGGTTACAGCGATCCAGTGAGGGCCTTTGGTCTGGATAAGGCGAAAGCTGCTGATCAACACCAATGGCAGACCACCGTCGGCAATGATTTGCGGGATATCCAGCTTTGTTCGAATCAGGCGTTCAATATCAGTCTGTTTGAGTTCCCGGCTGAAGTCCTCATGCACCAGCCGCATCACGTCACGTTTTTCTTCGCTGCGTACGCCTTCCAGGAAAAGAGGGCCGCGGGTGTTAACCTGTAACTTCACACGAAAACCGCGGCGTCGGGCGGCCAGGGCCAAGCCGTGTGGCCCGCAGCCACCGTGGCCGGCGGTCATGTAAATGGTGGTAGCCTCACGCCAGAGGCGTAACTCTTCCCAGCGCTCCAGCGGGCGTCCAGGCTCCAGCGCGCCCATTGCCATCAGAAGCGAGGCCGGGCCGCAGGTGAAATCTGTGGTCTGTCTATAGAAGGGTACCTTGCGTAGCCGGCCTTCACCGGGCTGACGGATACGTTTCTCGAAGCGCAGCGCCTGACTGTGATCTTCGTAGTAGTCATCGACGGTTGCAAAGGGGAGATAGCCATTGCGTTCATACAGGGCAATGGCTGCAATATTGTCCGGGCGTACCTCCAGACGCATGTACGCACAGTCCCGCTCAATGGCGCAGGCCTCCGCCGCCTCGAGCAGGTGCTGCCCAAGCTTGCGCCCCCGAGCTGCCGGGTCGATGGCAATGGAATACAGCCGCGCCAAGGAGGTGTTTTGGTGAAACAGAACCAAGGCGTACCCCAGGGTATTTCCAGCCTCTTCCACCAGCGTGAGAGAGGCATTGGCTCGAGTCAGCATCCATTGGAAATTGCGCCGCGAAAGGCGGTCGTATTCAAAGCACCGTTTCTCTAACTCAACCAGTGCGTTGAGGTCCTCGTGAACAGCAGGGCGTAGCGTGAAATTCATTTGTGTGAATCCCTAGCCAGGTCAAGCGCCTCAAAGACAGTCGCTCGGTCCTCAGCAGTGCGGTTAAGCCGCGGTTAATGGAGGCTGTGTTACGTAGTTTTCGTCTGTCCATCAATTGGTACAGACCGAACCTGAGTCGTTTGACAGGAACGTTGGTAATAGGCTCCCAAGGCGATTATCTGCACCGAGGAGGTGTTGTGAGCAAGCTGTATATCATCGTCGAGCGCAAGGAGGATTGGTCATCCTATTATCCGAGCGAAGACGTTATCACTGCCCAGGAATACCTTGAGCAGTCAAATGAGCAAGATAACGGCAAGCGTGTGCAGGTCATCAACCTGTGCCGTAACCAGAAGTACCTAGGGCACGGGTATTACTGCTCATTACTGGCAGAGGCCCGGGGTCACAAGGTAATTCCCTCCGTTCGCACGATCAGTGAGCTCTCCCGTAAATCCATCTATAACCTGGCTCTGGAAGATCTCGACAGGTTACTGAGCAAGGCCTTGAAGGGCCATCCCTACGCCAGTGCTGATGGGTTCACGTTGACCCTGTACTTTGGGCGAACCGATATCGAAGCCTTGCAGGATCTGGCCCGCCAGCTGTTTGAAGCTTTCCCCAGTCCACTGTTGCTCGTGGATTTTCGCCGCAATCGTGAGGGCTGGCATATTGGGGGCGTCAAGCTGGGAGCCATACACAAGCTGCACGAAGCTCAGGAAGACCTTTTTGCAAATGCCTTGGATGGTTTTAGTCGACAGGTCTGGCTCAAGCCGCGCGTACGCGAAAAATATCGCTTCGAAATGGCTATCCTGCATGACCCGAAAGAAGCGTTTCCGCCTTCTGATGCCAAGGCTCTGAAAAGCTTTGTCCGGATTGGCAAGCGCCTGGGAATTGATGTCGAGTTGATCGAGAAAAAGGATTACTCACGCCTTTCGGAGTTCGATGCGCTGTTTATCCGTGAGACAACTGCCATCGATCATCACACGTATCGTTTCGCCAAAAAAGCGGAAAGCGAGGGGTTGGTGGTAATGGATGATCCCCGCTCGATCCTGCGATGCACCAATAAAGTCTATCTGGCGGATTTGCTTAAAGCACACAAGCTGGACATGCCCAAGACGGAAATTCTGTACAAGGACAATGCCGCCCAGTTGGCAACGGTAGGGGAGCGGCTGGGCTTTCCGCTGGTGCTAAAGATTCCGGATGGTTCGTTCTCGCGTGGCGTTATGAAGGTCTCCAATCAGGAGGAGTTGAACAAGGCGAGCGCCGAGTTGTTCGAGCGCTCCGTGCTGCTCCTGGCCCAGGAGTTCTTTTATACCGACTATGACTGGCGCATAGGCGTGCTCAACCAGGAGCCGATCTTTGCCTGTCAGTACTTCATGTCGAAAGGGCATTGGCAGATCTACGATCACAGCGCCGGTGCGGTCGAGAGCAGTGGTGACTTTCGTACCGTACCCATTCAGGAGGCACCTCATGAAGTGGTCGAGCTGGCGGTTCGTACTGCCAACCTTATCGGCGACGGCCTGTACGGAGTTGATCTCAAGCAGGCGGGCGAGCGAATGGCGGTCATCGAGGTCAACGACAATCCCAATATCGACTCAGGGATCGAGGATGCCGTCCTGAAGGATGATCTGTATGCGTTGATCCTGGAGGAGTTCATCCGCCGGTTGGAGTTGCAGCGCAACGGTCAGCGTTGGTGATTGCTGATGCTCATGAAAACACTTGGACGCTAAAGTGCCCCGCAATGCGGTCGGAGATTTAACCAAAGCATAGCTTTTATCCCTGGATCGGCCCGCCGTGGAAAGAGGGTTTTCAATCCCCGGTAAGCATGTGCCTAAAGCATCGGCTTCAGGCGTAGCTGTAACGCCTGAAGCCTTTTGGCTCAATGAAACACCATCCAGATCAGCAGCCCGGCCTCGAAGAGGCAGAACGCCATCAGGCATGCCATGGTGAACTTCAGGCCCGCGTCGTCACGACGGTAGGCGGCAATCTGCTCCTGCAGCTTGAACAGGCTGAGGTCACGCTCATGCAGGTTCTTGTCCGCCTGTTCCAGCATGCTGCCTACATCCAGCAGGGAAAGCACCTGCACCTTATCCATGTTCCATTCGCTTTTAAGCTCGCTGGCCTTGGGCGCGCTACAGATGGCCTTGAGGGTTTGCCCCTCAATATAGGTAAGGGTAAAACCCTGAGCTTCCAGTGCATGGTCGCGGCGCTTGCGCATCTCCTCGACAAATCCATCACGGGCTGGCAGATCAAGGTTGGCTACCTTGTAGTGGCCCCACTTGGTCTTGGCCCATGCAATGCCCTGAGCTAACAGAAAGCGGCCCAGGCCACGATTGGATGGCTCGACTTGCAACAGTCCGCCTTCAAGTCCGCCGGGTTCGGCGGTGAAGCGGATCTCCTTGTTCTCGTGATCAGCCCAGATATTCAGGAAATTTTGATCACGGTGAACGCGCTGTCCGGGCAGCTGAATGCTCAACGATAAAACGCTCAGATCGTCTCCATGCCGTTCGGCCTTGCCAAACTGCACAAAGCGCAGCGGGCGAGGCCCGGTAATACGATCCGTGGGCAACGGTGTCAGACGCAGCAGGTAAAAATGTTCCGGTCCGAGCTCGGCCCAGGGATGCGTCTGCTTCTCAGGGGCGGTTTCCTCGGCGGTAGTGGGTTCTTCAATATCGGTTTCAGTCATGGCCGCGATCCTTTTCTACCTCCGCATGGGGTAATTCAAATCGCTATATCGGCCAAATCAGCGTGGACTAGAGACTTTTTCCTGAATGAAGGCGGTCATTCGCTCCACCAATTCGCCCGCTAATGGAAGATCCGGGTTGTTGTAGGTGGAAAGCTGAGCTTCGACATTGGCTGGCGTGATTCTGAGCATATGATTCATACCGGGAATCAGTGCCAGCTCGGCCTCGGGCCTTGCCCGTTTAAGCGCCTCGGCATCCTTGATGTCTACCTGAATGTCATGCTTGCCCTGGATGATCAATGCCGGAGCCTTGACCTGAGCGAAGGCCTGGGCGGGATTCTCCCGGAAGAGGGTGATCAGGTAAGGCTGAACGCTAGGGCGAAACAGCACCATCAGGGGCTCCGGTACCTGAAGCTGCATCTGGCCTTTATCCAGCTGATCCATGATCCATTGTGCGCTGGCCAGCAGCGGAGGGGACAGCTTGGTTGCCAATTGCTCGCGCAACACGTCGTCGATGGGGCGGCCACTTCCCGACAAGGTAATCAGGGCATCGGCACCTGCATCGTTGGCAGCGAGGCTGGCCATGAGGGCGCCTTCGCTATGGCCGATCAGGATCAGTTTTGTAAAACGCGGGTCTGAGTGGAGCTTTTTCGACCATGCGACGATATCTGCAACATAGCGTGGGACGCTCAAGTCTTCTTCCCGTGGCGCAGCAGGCGTACTTTGTGCAACGCCACGCTTGTCATAGCGAACGCTGGCAATACCGTTCTCAGCCAGGGCCTCGGCCAGGCGTTTCAAGGCAAAGTTACGCGCCATGGGGTTATTGCCGTCACGGTCTGTAGGCCCGGAACCTGCAATGATAAGAGCTACCGGCTGTGGCTTGTGACTTTCCGGCATGACCAAGCTGCCATACAGCGTTCCGTTGGCCGTCTCAAGGTTGATAGGGTGATATAGGATCGGCCCCCTGGCCGCGAATGCGGGTAGCGTCAGAAGGCAACACAGCAGAACAAGCAGACGGGACATCACAACACTCATGACCATAAACAAAGGGCACCGAACGGTTCCGGTAACCCGTAATTGGACGCAGCGTAACGGTTAGGGTTCTAAAGATGAACTCGGGAAAGCCAGAAGGTATACTCGTTCGCTTTCTGTGCCGGCGCTGGATAGGCTCCGGTCCATCGATTCTGCGGAGCTTTGCGACATGTCCGGCAATACCTTTGGCACATTGTTCACTGTTACCACGGCTGGCGAGAGCCATGGGCCCGGGTTGGTCGCGATTGTAGACGGATGCCCACCGGGGCTGCCGTTGGCGTTGGCTGACCTTCAACATGATCTGGACCGTCGCAAGCCGGGCACCAGTCGGCATACTACCCAGCGCCAGGAGCCGGATGAGGTCGAGATCCTGTCTGGCGTGTTCGAAGGTGTCACCACGGGTACGCCTATCGCTTTGCTGATTCGCAACACCGACCAGAAGTCAAAGGACTACTCTGCCATCAAGGACCTGTTCCGCCCAGCTCACGCGGACTATACCTATCACCATAAATACGGGTTGCGTGACTACCGTGGCGGTGGCCGCAGCTCTGCTCGTGAAACATCCATGCGGGTTGCGGCTGGCGCCATTGCCAAGAAGTTTCTGGCGACCAAGGGCATCCGTGTCCGGGGCTACATGAGCCAGCTCGGTCCTATCGAAATTCCGTTCAAGACCTGGGATAGTGTGGAGGAGAATGCGTTCTTCTGTCCTGATCCAGCCAAGGTGCCGGAGCTGGAAGCTTACATGGATCAGCTGCGTCGCGATCAGGACTCGGTAGGTGCCCGGGTCACGGTCGTGGCCGACGGCGTTCCGCCGGGCCTGGGTGAGCCGATTTTCGATCGCCTGGATGCCGAGCTGGCTTATGCACTCATGAGCGTCAACGCCGTGAAAGGCGTTGAGATTGGTGCCGGATTTGCCAGTGTGGCGCAGCGGGGCACCGAGCACCGCGATGAGCTGACCCCCGAAGGTTTTCTCAGCAACAACGCCGGCGGTGTACTGGGAGGCATTTCCTCCGGGCAGCCGATCGTAGCGCATCTGGCGCTCAAGCCTACCTCAAGCATTACCACGTCTGGCCGCTCCATCGATGTGAATGGCCAGCCCGTTGATGTGATAACCAAGGGCCGCCACGATCCTTGCGTTGGTATTCGGGCCACCCCCATTGCCGAGGCGATGATGGCGCTCGTCCTGATAGATCACTACCTGCGACATCGTGCCCAGAATGCGGATGTACACGTAGGAACGCCTGTCCTGGGTCAGCTCTGATTGCGGGCTTATCAGCCTATAGACAGGTTCAACTGCAGCTGCCCGTGGAGGGCAGCTGCATGAATAGGCACGCCGCTGATCAGCTGTACCGGCCTACTCAGGCACTGCATGAATACACATGAGTCAATGCCGATTCCTTATTGGCGTCTGTCCAGCTTCTATTTCTTCTACTTCGCCTTGCTGGGCGCAACGGCGCCGTTTCTGTCGCTCTACTTTCATCATTTGGGGTTTTCCAGCGAGCATATCGGTCAACTGGTCGCTATTCCCATGCTGATGCGCTGCCTGGCACCTAATCTGTGGGGGTGGCTGGGCGACCGTACCGGTAAGCGGTTGACCATTGTTCGTTTCGGCGCCTGCTGCACGCTCATCTGCTTTGCGGGGATTTACCTCAGTCATAGCTACGCCTGGCTCGCCCTGGTCATGGCGGCCCATGCGTTCTTCTGGCACGCGGTGCTGCCACAGTTTGAAGCCATTACCCTGGCACACCTGCGTGAACAGGCTTCGCTGTATAGCCGCGTTCGCCTCTGGGGATCCGTCGGGTTTATTGCAGCAGTGGTAGGGCTGGGCAAGCTGTTCGAGCATTTCAGTCTTGATCTGTACCCAGCCGGCCTGCTGGTCATCATGGCCGGTATTGTCATAGGCAGTATCTGGGTTCCGTCGCCTCTTGCGGTAAAACTGGAAAACAGCGGAAGCGAAGGCGGACTCATGGGTTGTCTGCGTCAACCGGGCGTCATGGCTTTTTATTTGGGGGCCTGCCTCATGCAGCTCTCCCATGGGCCTTATTACACCTTTCTAACGATACACCTGGAAAACCTGGGTTATGCTCGCGGCACGATCGGTCTCTTGTGGGCAGTAGGGGTTGTGGCGGAGGTGCTGATCTTTTTGGTCATGCCTCGTTTGCTGACCCTGTTCAGCCTGAGACAGGTACTTGCGGCCAGCTTTCTGCTTGCAGCGCTGCGCTGGCTGCTGTTGGGGCATCTTGCCGATCACCTGGGGGTTCTGCTCTTTGCCCAGGTCATTCATGCGGCTACATTTGGTTGTTTTCATGCATCGGCGATCCATTTCATCCAGCGCCGTTTCGGAAACAGACATCAAGGGCAGGGGCAGGCACTGTATGCTGCACTGTCGGGAACCGGAGGCGCCTTGGGGGCGTTTTACTCCGGTTATAGCTGGCAGGTGTTGGGTCCTGCCTGGACATTCGGCTTCGCCAGCCTGGCAGCGCTGGTGGGGGCATGCATGATCATTACGCGTTTGGAAGATCGACATCATGATGAATCATCGGGAGCTGCTGGCGCAGCAAATCATTGAGGCGGGTCAGTTTCTCTACAGTCGGGGATGGTCTCCAGCAACCAGTAGCAATTACTCTGCCCGGCTGTCCGAGACCCGCGCGTTGCTTACAGTCTCAGGCAAGCACAAGGGACAGTTAGGCCTGGATGATGTGCTCGTAACGGACCTGGAAGGTAACAGCTTGGAGCCCGGCAAGAAGCCGTCGGCCGAAACGCTGCTGCATACCCAGCTGTATCGATGGAAGCCGGAGATTGGCGCGGTGCTGCATACGCATTCGGTTAATGCCACGGTTCTGTCCCGGATGGTTGCCGACGAGGCGCTGGTACTGCATGACTATGAGCTGCAGAAAGCCTTCAGCGGTATCACGACCCACGAGGGCAGGGTACTGGTACCGATCTTTGAAAACGATCAGGACATCGCCCGGCTTGCCACGCATGTTCAGACATGGCTCGACACGCATCCAGACTGCGTGGGGTATTTGATTCGTGGTCATGGTCTCTATACTTGGGGGACTCGTATGAGCGATGCCTTGCGCCAGATCGAGGCGTTCGAGTTTCTTTTCGAATGTGAACTTAAAATATTGAGTATCCGGACATGAGCCGCCTGACTGTCTACCATGAGTCCCATCCCGAGCAGCCCAACAAGGTGCTTACCCAGGGTGATCATATCGCGGCAACGCTGGCCGAAGTAGGCGTTCGATTCGAACGCTGGCAGGCCACGGCGCCTGTAGCGCCGGGGGCGAGCCAGGAAGAAGTGATTGCCGCCTATCGTCCCGAGATCGATCGTCTTATCCAGGAACGCGGCTATCAGACCGTGGATGTGATCAGCATGAAGGCTGATCATCCTCAGAAAGCCGAGCTGCGCGCCAAGTTTCTGGACGAGCATCGTCATGCAGAGGATGAGGTCCGCTTTTTCGTGGCCGGGCGTGGCCTCTTTACCTTGCATGTCGGCGAATATATCTATGCCGTACTGTGCGAGAAGAATGACCTGATTTCAGTGCCCGCCGGTACACCGCACTGGTTCGATATGAGCGAAGAGCCCAACTTCGTTGCGATCCGGCTGTTTAATAATCCTGAGGGATGGATCGCCCAGTTCACTGGGGAAGACATTGCTTCCCGTTTTCCACGCCTGGAGGCAGATGCATGACCATTCGCGCTATCCTGACCGATATCGAGGGCACGACCAGCGCGGTCAGCTTTGTCTTTGATGTCCTGTTTCCTTTTGCGGCCAAGCATCTGCCGGGCTATGTGCGTGAGCATGCTCAGGAGGTGGCAGTGGCAGAGCAGCTGGATGCGGTGCGCGCCGAGGCCGGGGAGTTGACTGCCGATACCGAGCGCGTCATCGAGATTCTGCTGGGCTGGATCGCTGAGGATCGTAAGGTTACACCGCTCAAGGCCTTGCAGGGCATGATCTGGGCACAGGGCTACAAGGCCGGCGAGCTGAAAGGGCACGTCTATCCGGATGCCGTCGGAGCCCTTCGGCGCTGGCATGCGCTGGGGATTGCGCTTTACGTCTATTCTTCCGGCTCTGTGCAGGCGCAAAAGCTCATCTTCGGTTGTTCCGAGGCTGGAGACCTGACGCCGCTGTTTTCCGGCTACTTCGATACGATGACCGGAGGCAAGCGTGAAGCCGCTTCCTATAGCCGTATCGCCAGCGCAACCACGCATCAGGCAGATGAAATTCTCTTCTTATCGGATGTTATCGAGGAGCTTGATGCTGCCCGGTCTGCCGGTATGAAAACCTGTGGCCTGGTTCGCGAGGGCGGCGAGCTGGCCGGTCACCCTTGCGTGAAAAGCTTTGCTGAAATCGACCCTCTGACGCTCTGACAAAAGGGGTATCAGCGACATTCGGTCGTTTAAGGCGAACTACCGCCTCGGGTGCGCAGTCCCAATTTTACCGGAACTGAATTGGAGAGCACCCATGATTAACTCAACTATAGGCGGTGTCATCGGTTTCATCGTCTTCTTGCTGGATATCTGGGCTATCGTCAGCGTCATTCGCAGCGACAGCACCAGTAACAAGAAGATCTTCTGGACACTGCTTATCATCATTCTGCCAGTCGTGGGGCTGATTGCCTGGGGGCTTGCGGGTCCTCGCGGAAGTACGTCCGTATCGGCGCCAACGCATAAAGGGTAGTAGAACGCGTCTGGAGACCGTCACGCATTGCCCTTACAATGCCCGCCTTTTCCAGGGCGGGCGTTTTCCGTTCCGCCCATCCGAGGAACGGGAGACCTCTCAATGAAAGATTATCTAGAAACCCTGTATGACGGCTATGGTCAACGCTTTCGCATGGACGAGCTGCTCCATGAAGTTCGTACCGAGCATCAGCAACTCGTTATTTTCAAGAATGCCCGCATGGGACGCGTCATGGCGCTGGACGGCGTAATCCAGACGACCGAAGCCGATGAGTTCATTTACCACGAGATGCTTACCCATGTGCCGTTGTTTGCCCATGGTCAGGCCAAGCGTGTCCTGATCATCGGTGGCGGTGACGGCGGCATCCTGCGGGAAGTGGCCAAGCACAAGAGTGTCGAGCACATCACCATGGTGGAAATCGATGCGGCCGTGGTCGACATGTGCAAAACCTATCTGCCCAATCACTCCAATGGCGCATTTGACGACTCGCGTCTCAACCTTGTCATCGATGACGGTATGCGCTTCGTGGCAAATACCACTGACCGTTTCGACGTGATCATTTCCGACTCGACCGATCCCATCGGTCCGGGTGAAGTACTGTTCTCGGAAAACTTTTATCAGGCCTGCCATCGCTGCCTGAATGAAGGTGGAATCCTGGTCACGCAGAACGGCACGCCCTTCATGCAGCTTGACGAAGTGAAGACCACAGCAAGCCGGGTCAACGGGCTCTTTGCTGACTGGCATTTCTATCAGGCTGCCGTACCGACCTACATTGGCGGCGCGATGACCTTTGCCTGGGGCAGCCGAGACGCTGGCAAACGTTTTGTGCCGGTAGATACCCTACGCGAACGGCTCGCAGTCTCCGGCATTGTTACGCGCTATTACAATGCCGACATCCATATTGGTGCCTTTGCGCTGCCTCAATATGTACTAGGCGCCATTGGCAAGACTTCCAACGCCTGATACTTTCGGAAGGTGCCCCGTGATCATTTGCAGGGCACGCACCACTCGTCGCTATCCAAGGAACCGGTGCCGCCTCAAAGCTCTCTTTTAGTTGTGTGCAATGCTATACGTCAGGCGTTTGTGTTGGCGTTCTTTTAGTTGAAAGGGCTCTGCGGGTGGCTTCGCTGATACCGGCGATCACCGTTGCAACGCCTCTATCACGCTCTATCGCATTAACTAAAAATCCCATTCAATGAGCAGGAGGTGCCCTATGCCTTTAAACATCTCCGATGATGTAAGCCTTACTGTGCTCCGGCAGATGAAGGAGGGTGGTTTCGACTTCTCACGCATACATCCCATCGATTTCTTCGCTATTTTTCCTGATGAAAAACAGGCCCGAGAGGCTGCATGTCAATTCAAGGGAGAGTCGTTGAACGCTCAGATAATACCGCACGAAGAGGGTGGGTGGCACTTACAGGTCAGTAAGGTCATGTTTGCTACCTATACGACAATTGACGATTTCGAGTCTGATCTTGAGGCCGTCGTCAGTCCTCTTGGCGGAACGTTGGATGGCTGGGGCGTAACCCAGGAAATCAGGAGGACCTGATCCTGACGTCGAGGCATGGCCGTTCATGTCATGCCTCATTTTAGTTTCTGCCACATGCTCCGTTTGATCTCACGTCCTGCGATACCGATTTACTACTCCCCGTTCCTGCCCAAGAGGGCATAATGAACCCTTGATTCAGGGGAGAAAGGCATGCTGTCAGAGTTATTCGCGGTCATGGCGCCTGTGCTCATTGGCGCAGGTATCGGCTATTTCTGGAAGCGCTGGGGCTATGAATATCCCACTGACTTCATCTCCCGCCTGGTCTTCAACGTAGCCTCTCCCTGTCTGGTTCTGGCGACACTGGGGCATGCACACATCGACAAGCACAGCTTTGGGCAAATGGCCCTGGCCTGCGTGGTTATCTGCGCAGTCATGGGGTTGGCAGCCTATGGGCTTGCCCGAGTCTTCAAGCGAGACTGGAAGGTATTGGCCCCGGCATTCATGTTTCCCAATGTAGGCAACATGGGCTTGCCGGTGTGCCTGTATGCGTTTGGCGAGCAAGGCATGACGCTGGCCGTGGCATTTTATCTGGTCTTGTCGATCGGTAATTTCAGTTTAGGGATCTTCTGGATGTCCGGCGAGCGCTCGCTCAAGATGCTGCTGGGAAATCCCATCATGATCAGCGTAGCGATTGCATTATCACTCATGATGCTTGATGCCCAACTGCCGCGCTGGATTGCCAATACCGTCGACCTCATGTCCGGCCTTGCCATTCCGCTCATGCTTATTACGCTGGGCGTGTCACTGGCCAGCATACGGCCACAACACCTGGGGTCCGGCTTCCTATTCGGTGGAATCCGGCTATGTCTGGGTGCTCTTGTGGGCTGGCTGGTGGGTTGGGCGCTACATCTGCCACCTCTGGCCCATGCTGTCCTCGTCACCCAGTCATCCATGCCCGTAGCGGTTTTCAACTATCTCTATGCCCTACGCGCTAACCGGTCTCCCCAGGAAGTAGCCAGTCTCGTATTGTGTTCAACCATACTGGCGTTTGGGTTCTTGCCGCTGATGCTGGCATGGTGGCTGCCTGCCACAGGATAATCAGCCTCCCAACAGGCGAGTCAGGTTGGGAAGTACAAGTACGATGGTGGTGATAATCAGCACAAGGCTCGCTTGCCGCCACTTGGGTGTCGGTTCTCTTAACATGATTCAAGCCCTTTCTTCTTATAGGGAGAAGCTCGATTGCTCTGTCGGCATTTATTATGGCCCTCGCAAGGGCCATATCACATTGAGTCGAGACTAGGTCGCAAGTTACAGCCTGTTTAGATCTAAAGCTTTTCTAAATCTCCTACTTAATGGTGTTTAGCGATTAAAAGGAGCGCTGTACAGCGTCTTTTCACTGTTATAGACGCGTTTCACAGAGGTTTCGTGACAGCGTGCCGTTTGTCTGATGATTGTCAGGCGCGGCCGAAGTGTTGGGCGTCCAGGGCGATAGCCTCATCCAGTGCGGACAGTAATGGCGCTCTGGCCTTTACCTTCGTGTTCCCATGGGCTGACATGTTGAGCTTGCTCAGGCGCATAGCGGCGCGGTGAACAGCGTCTTCCAACGCTTCTGGCGCTACGACTTCATCCAGAAAGCCTGCTTCGACAGCCGCTTCAGGTGAAAACATTTCAGCACCAATCACGGCTCGTTGAAAGGCGGGACGGGGCAACCGGTCGCGTGCGATTTCAATACCCGCCTGATGCATTGTCATACCAATGGCGACTTCATTCAGCCCTATGGTAAAGGCGCCTTTGACGCCAATCCGGTAGTCCGCCGACAGTAACAGGAAGGCACCTTTGGCAACGGCATGACCACCGCATGCAACTATCACGGGGAAGGGGTGGGACAACAGACGACGTGACAGACGAGACCCCATTGTGACTAGGTCGATCGCCTGCTGCGGGCCGCTCATCATGACCTTCAGATCGAAGCCCCCGGAGAGGATTCCCGGTTGGCCTGTAATGACCACAATGGCTTTGTCCTTTTCGGCCTGATCGAGGGCCTCGTTCAGCGCATCGATAACAGCTGGCGAGAGCGCATTGACCTTGCCGTTGTTCAGCGTAAGCGTTGCCACAGGGGATTCATAGCGATAAGAAACAAGTGCGTTCATGAGTGAGCCGTTGTCGTTATTAATATTGCGGTGAACGTAACGACTGTTTCGAGTCACGTAAAGCCGTTTGGTTGACTGCCTGGTCACGCATGAACTGGGCTTTCTGATTTAAATGCATGAATACATTAAAAAAAATTTGCCATTTCAAAACTACATGGATATAGTAGCGCACCTCAACGACGCAGACGTTGAGAAAAACTCTGGTGAGGTGTCCGAGCGGTTGAAGGAGCACGCCTGGAAAGTGTGTATACGAGAAATCGTATCGTGGGTTCGAATCCCACCCTCACCGCCAGATTAACAAAACCCCTGAGAGCGAAAGCTCCAGGGGTTTTGTGCATTCTGGGTGAAATTTCTGCCGAATATACGGGCAGGATGTCAGCGTTTTAGATACCGAGCGCTTGGGGCGTAAGTTGCGAGTGTCAGATCCGGCAGGCAGGGTTCGCTGAAAGACGTTGGTTTGCGAAGTTCGCGCTCTATGTCCGTTAGCACAGTGTCCATCAGCAAAGGGTTCTGGACTTGCGCTGAGGTCAGCTTCCAGGTGAGCGGAGAATTCCCCGTTACGGGAGCTGCAGTAATGGTCAGGCTACCATCGCAATCGACCACAGTGTTGACCTGGTAGCGTCCAAGCGAGAGATCCGACAGGTGAAGAAGTGACTTCATGATCAAAGAGCAGCGTTTTCCGTGATGAGTATTAGATACGGAATTTCCCAAACATTCCCGCACGGCTTGACCGTTTGTCAGATCTTCTTTTCCTGTCTTACGTCTTGATTTAGATCAAGAAAGAGGTTGTTTCACCGACGCTGTTGACTCAAGCCGCAGCGTGTCGTGGCGACATGTCCGCCGCGACTTGCCTTTTATGGCCAAAACTTCTGATGGCCTGAAGGCTGTACGGGAAGGATGGTGGTAGGTGCGGTTATAAGGTCGCTGCTTAATCGCTCGACTGTTGTTTGCCAAGTTGCTGGCTATTGAAGGGCTAGGCTGACTTTCTCCCCTGGGTACTGTCAAAAACCGGGATTGTGGCGTGTGGCCAACTGGATGTTCGCTGGGTTGTCTGCAATGCTGTGTTTATCTTCAGGCAAAGGCGAACAGTTTGCACATCGCTATTCATTCCCTACCTCAACAATATGGCCATATGCGCCAGCCTGGCCTGTACTGGTTGTTGGTTAACCAGGCTCTGGTGGCCGATACGTTGCTGCTGTCAACCCTCCATGAGCAGGCTTCGGACGTATCGTCAATTTGCGTATTGCCTGACCGGCCCAAGGACAGCTGGATCGACGTTCTGCTGGCTCATAAAACTAACGTCCGGTTTTATACGCTAGCTGAACAGAACCATGAGCGCTGGCTGGAGCGGTTGACCGAAGAGCTTGAATGGTATGGCAGGTTGGCCGGCCGGCTGATCGTGGTGCAGTACGATGTTCGCCAATTGGACAGTCTGACCGAGGCTGCGCTGAAAAAGCGGCTGGCTCATCTGGCCGGATGGATCCGTAAGCACAAGGCTACATGGCTCATGATTGGGGTAGGAGATGGTGTCCAGCAGCGGACACGTCTGGCGCCACTAAGTGATGAGTTATCCGGCCTGGGTGAAATGGAGCGTCATGCCTTTCATGTGCATTACCATATTGATCACTGGCGTAGCGGGGAAGGTGGCGTTTTTCATGCTGACTTCTCACTTGAGCTGAGTGAGTCCGGCCTGCGACTGGCCAATGCCGCTGATGTGGAAGTGTCTACCAGTAACCGTGATGACGAGGTGGTTCTGGCCTGGCGAGAATGCCTGGCAGGCCGACAGGCACCCTCCCGGCATTGGCAGCTGTTTGACTCACTGGAAGATCTGCTTAATGCAGCCCATGGCGCACATGCCGCTACGGTAGTGCTGGGCATTGCAACTGCGGGCAAGGTAGAGGAGCTGGCAAGACAGATCCATGGCTTACGCGCTGCCCGAGGCAATCGGCTCAAGATTGTGATTCGTGAAATCAGTCAGTGTCTTCGCCACGTGGATGAACGGCTGTTCTTTTCAGCGGGTACCAACCTCGTTGTGCCGTACCTGAACGATGTATCCCGTTTCTTTAGTCAGTTGCAAAGTGTACAAGGACAGATTTATCGGCGAACGGGCGATACGGACTTCGATAAGCTCCTGCAGGCATTACGTCCCCAGTTCATGCGTGGCTATGTGGCTGCAGAGACCTTTATTGGCAGTGTACAGGCCGAACTGGAGCGCATCGTACAGGATGAGCTGCCCGGCATGGTATTAAAGCTCAAGCCCGCCCATGGTCTGACCGCTCTGGATCTATTGGCACAGTGCGACATGAAGCGTCGTGGCGATTTCGTGACGGTGGTCGAGCAAAGCTTGTACCTGTATCTGTTTGCGTGTCGCCTTAACGATATCGAACCGGCCTTGCGAAATATTTTTCGTGTTTCTGTCGATACGCTGGCATCGAGTATCGAGATTTATGACAGCGCCGAGCGGTTGGGGCTGGAGCTGAGTCGAATGAATGCGCTACCGGCCCAGCATGACTATACGGATAACCTTGCCTTCCGGCTCAAAGGTATTGCCGAGCCGGCTGACATCAAAGATGTCTCTCCCGAATCGGGTGAGCCACAGCCTGTATTGAGGCGTGTTTCGCTTATGGTAAAGAGGACTGCAACCCATGAGCGATGAGCTGTTTCACTACGCCATCATTCTGACCGGCATTCTGGCCTTTCTGGCGGGTTTTTTGCTGCGCTCGGCTTGGAAGGCCATACTGGATTGGATATTTCACAAGACACAAAGGCCTCGTTACCTGAAACCCTCGATAGAGCTTAAAGGGGGCAAGATTCGTGATGGCGAGACAAAAGGGCGGGGTAATCAGTAAACCTGACGGACATTTATGCTCCGTCATCCATTCGACTACGCCTCGCTATCGCCTTGAGCGGGCAGGACGCCTTGATTGAAGATGTGTTTATGACCGATAGACCACTGCTGCCGCCACCCACCGCGCTTCAATACTGGCGAGGGTTGGGCTTCTGGAATTATTACTTCCTCACCAAATTCGTGCTGGTCTGGCAAGGCCTGCTAAATTTTCATGCGTTGGAGAATTTGGCCTTTGCGGCTTTTCTGTTGGTGCCGCTGCCGCCGGTATGGCTGCACCGTCTGAGGCATGTCGTGGCGATTCCCATTGGCGTGTCGCTTTATCTATATGACACCTGGCTACCCCCTGTTAGCCGGCTCTTTGCCCAGTCTGCTGAGATATCGGCGTTCAGCTTTGACTATATCCTTGAGCTGGTAGGGCGGTTCATTAATACTTCCTGGCTGGCCGCAGGTCTCGTTCTGTTGGTGGGGTACCTGTTCTTCAGTCAGTGGATACGTTTCACGGCGGTAACGGTTGTAGCCTTGGTAGCGATTCTGATTGCTGGCCAGACAACCTTCTGGCGTTCATCAAACCCTGCCGCGGGACCAACACTTGTAGACGTCCCAACCACGGCTGTACAGCCTGGAGGACAGGCGTCGCCTGTGCCCAGGCCAGTGGCGGGCGGAACGGTAGAACCAACCGATGCCAATCTCAATGCAACACTCAGTGATTTTTATACCCATCAGAGCACTCTGGTCAGCCAGTTCCCTCCAGCTCTAGGTAACGACGCGGCCCCCTTTGACGTGCTGATCCTGAATATCTGCTCGTTGGCCTGGGACGACATGGAGGATGTCGGACTCAGTCAGCATCCGCTCTGGAACAAGATGGACGTGCTGTTTGATGACTTCAATTCGGCCGCTACTTACAGCGGACCAGCTGTATTGAGGCTGCTTCGAGCGAGCTGCGGCCAGTTGCCTAATGCCGGGTTGTATCAGCCTGCCAGCAAGCAGTGCTTTCTCTTCGAAAATCTCAAGCAGTTGGGTTTTGACGAGGCCATGGTCATGAACCATACCGGTCGCTTCGATAATCTGATCGGGCAGGTCAAAGACAACGGTGATATGCAGGCGACTCTTTTCCCGTTTGGGGACTTGCGGCCCGTCATGACGGGCTTTGATGGCTCGCCCATTTACCGTGATGGACAAGTGCTCTCCAAATGGTGGCAACAGCGACTAGACAATGCGTCAGCGCGCGAGGCGATGTTCTATAACACAATCTCGTTGCACGACGGGAATCGGGTCATTGATCCAACGTCCGGCAAGACGGTCACGGCAGAATACAAGCCGCGTCTGCAAAACGTACTAGATGACCTGAGCGGATTTATTGATCGCCTCCAGGCTTCTGGAAAGCCGGTTCTGCTGGTGATCGTGTCCGAGCATGGCGCCGCATTGCGAGGCGATCTCATGCAGATCAAGGGAATGCGAGAAATTCCAAGCCCTACCGTGACGCACATTCCGGCCGGCGTCAAACTCATCAATGCCAAGGCGACGTTGAGTGGGGCGCCTGTTCATATCCGTACGCCTGCCAGCTACTTTGCGTTGTCGGAATTGATCAATCACTTGGTGGATGGCGCTGCCTGGAAAAATCCGAATTTCGACCTGAATGCCGTTATTACCAGCCTGCCGCAGCTGGATCATGTGGTGGCGGAAAACGAAGGCAGTGTGATGATGCGTTTCAACAGCACGCATTATTTGAGGCTGGATGGTAAAAGCTGGATCAAGTATCCGGAGCGGGGGAAGTAAGCGAGAAAGGCCAGTCGTAATGTACGGCTGGCCTTTCTGGCGCTAGCTTCAGTCGTTGCCGACCCGGACGACCAGCTTGCCAAAGTTCTTGCCTTCCAGGAGGCCCGTAAACGCGTCAGGGGCGTTTTCCAGACCGTCTACGATCTGCTCGCGGTACTTGATCTTGCCTTCGCTTATCCAGGGCGTCATGTTTTCCAGGAACTCACCGTAACGGTCGCCATAGTCCATGGTGATGATGAACCCTTGCATGCGAATGCGCTTGTGCAGGAACGTAGCCTCCAGCATCGGGAGGCGATCCTTGCCGTCAGGCAGATCCTTTGGATCTTTGTTGTAAGTGGCGATCAGACCGCACACCGGTACGCGTGCCTTGGTGTTCAGGAGAGGCAGAACCGCATCGAATACCTTGCCGCCTACGTTTTCGAAATATACATCAATGCCTTTGGGGCAGGCCTTGGCCAGTGCCTCGGCAAAATGCTCACTCCGGTGGTCGATGCATTCATCAAAGCCCAGGGCTTCTACGGCATGCTGGCATTTTTCGGCTCCGCCCGCGATGCCTACAACGCGGCAGCCCTTGAGCTTGGCAATCTGCCCTACCGTCGAGCCAACGGGACCGGTGGCCGCGGCAACCACAACGGTTTCACCCTCCTTGGGCTGTCCGATATCAAGCAGCCCCATGTAAGCAGTAAAACCAGGCATTCCAAGAACGCCCAATGACCAGGAGGGATGCTCCGGGTTATCGCCGAGCTTGTTGAGACCATCGCCATTGGAGACGGCATAATCCTGCCAGCCATTAGCAGCTAATACCCATTCGCCTTCCTTGTAATCCGGATGTCGGGAGCTTTCCACGCGGCAAACCGTGCCTCCTACCATCACATCGCCCACTTGCATCGGATCGGCATAAGATTTCGCATCGCTCATCCGGCCCCTCATGTAGGGGTCGAGAGACAGGTAGACCGTGCGCAGCAATACTTCACCGTCTTTGGGCTCAGGGCGAGGCTCGCGCTCCAGGCGAAAGTTCTCTTGCGTCGGTGCGCCTTGCGGGCGCGAGGCCATTACGATGCGGCGATTTTCGTTTTGGGATTGGGTCATGTCTCACTCCTGTGGATCATCCAGGGTCAGCGCTGTGCCTGTTCAACGAGAGCAGGCGGGCTGTTGGTTACAGGGAAGGGACTGACCCAGATGCCCAGGGTTCCTGAAAATCTCTTTCAGGCTGGCCTGGGTTTAATTGAACTGTGCATATTCCTGAAGTGGCTCGGGCGGCATCCTGAGATCGCCTTCCCAGGGAGCAAAACTGTAGCGCAGGTACACGAGTGCCTGGTTGGGTTTGTAGTCGCTCCCCACGGAGCGCTCGATTCCGGCAGACGTACCGATGAACCAGTTGGGCGAAAGACGACGCTCCAGCGAAAAGCTGGCTCGATAGCCAAGGCCTTTGCTGCGGCCTCCCGTCAGTACAGGATTTCCTGCTTCGCGCTGCCAGGCGGACTTTGTCGGGAAGTAATCCGCATCATCCTCTTTCACCCACGAGTAGCTGGCTGATGCTTCGGCGTAAAACGACCAAGCATCCCAGCGTTGCGCAAAGTTGATCGGGACAGAGTAGGACAGGTATTGCTGTGGGCTGTAATAGCCTCCCTGGCCGAACGTATAACCGCTCAGGTTTTCCTTGAAGTGCCAGTACATGACGTTACTGCCAACCCGCAGGCGTCGATTGGGCTCGTCGATCAGGCGAAAATAGATTCCGCTCATCAGGCGCAGGCGATCATTGCTTTCCACATTTTTACCAGCCAGGCGATGGGCCTGCAGGCTCGACCAGATGCCGTAGAAGCCGCCCTGGTCGTAGCTTAAACCAAGCGATACCCCATTGGTACGGACGCCACCCCAGGTTTTGCCTGTGCGAGGGTCTTCAGTACCTGCATAGGCCAATAAGGACGTGGACAGGGCGCGGCGGGAGATATCCATTGTCCAGCCAAGGGACTCAAGATCACCGCTCAGGCGTACGCCTCCCACGATATCCTGTACTGGAAACCCCAGGGGCGTAGTACCTACGTCCCATTGGGTGTCTTGCCCACGCCAGCCAACAGCCAGGCTAGTACCTTGGGCGCGTTGGTTGACAGGCCCGCGACTGCATTCCTCACGGGTTTGGCAGAGGGCGACACTTCCAAAGTTGTTCTGCTCAATAATGTTTCCCAGGCTGCCATTATCCATCGTAATGGTTTCCGCCCGGAAAAAGCCTTTGCCATCCCTGAGGGGATGATCAGCTTCAAAGCGTAGATCATGGGCCTTGAGGTCCGATATACCCGGTGTGCCTGAACTGTCCCATGCGTCATATTGCAGTGTCGCAGTAGCGGTCTGCTGTTGATAAAGCTCAGCGGTATCGCTGCGAATGCTGCGGTTGAGCCAGTCGTCATCAGGTTGTACTCGGGTTTGCCGGGTGAACTGCGCATCGTTTTGGCCCGGATCGCCCATGTTGCTTGTGCGCATGGCCTGGCGATAGCGATCAAGCGCCAGGTCCGGCTGTTGATTGCGTCTGGCGAACCGCGCCGCGTCGCGCCATAGGAGCGGATCACGGGTCTCGACCTCCAGCGCGGCATTCATGTAGGCAGCGGCTTTCTCCGGCTCTCCCAATTCCGACCAGAGATTGGCCATCCGACGTTGCTGTCCCGCCGTGGCTGCCTTGGAAGACAGCTCGGCCAGTTGGCGCCGTGCCTGGATATCAAGGCTCTGCTGATGGGCAAGCTCTGCCAGGCTGAGTCCGGCTTCTATATTGTCGGGCTCAAGTACCTGAGCTGCACGGTAATAACGTTTGGCCTCGCCAGGATGTCCACCTAATACCGACCACTCGCCCAGCAGGAGAGGAATACCCGCTTCCTTGGGAAAGCGCGTACGTGCCTTTTCAAGCAGGGCGGTCGCATCCTGGGTGCGGCCCTGATTGTTTAAATCGCGCGCTTGAGCCAGGGTCAGGCCGTAATCCAGTCGATAGGCAAGGCTGTGCATATCCTCACTCCACTGGTTGGCAGGGACTTGTCGCAGGCTACCAAGCGCCCGTTGCGCCTGGTCCTGACTGTCTAGAAAGAGCGCGTGGGCGTACCGCAGGACCGGATCAGTGGAGCGCTGACGCAGCTGATTTGCAAAGGCGTCTTCTGCCTTTGGATTACCCAGTGCTGCGCGCGCTCTAGCAAGGTTATAGGCCAGCCAGGGATCCTGCGGCTGCAGCTCAAGGGCTTCTGTCAGCTTGTGCTCAGCGGTTGCCCATTGACCTTTGGCGGCATGGGCATCGGCCTCGCGCGACAAGATGTTCGCCTGAATCCGGTTCAACTCAGGTGTATAACGTTGACGCTGATCCTGGGGAAGGGAGGCGATAAGAGATTTGGCCGTGTCGATCTGGTTTTGCTGAAGATAAAGGTTGATGAGGCCCCGTAGTGCTGGACCGTTTCGACGGTCATAGGCCAGCGCCCGCTTGTAGGTCTGCTCGGCTCTGTTCGTATCACCCTGCGCTGCATAGACATCGGCAAGGCCCGTCAAGGGCTCTACGGCGCGAGGTTGCAGTCTGGCAGCGTTCTGGTAGGCCTTTGTTGCTGCAGTGTAATTGCCTGCACGCAGTGCAGTATCCCCGTCATTGAGGGTTGCCCAGAATTGGGCTGTGTTGATCAGGCTTTGCCACTTGGCTCGCTGGTCGATGTTCTGCTCGCTGGCCAGGGCTCGCTGGTAAAAGGCTAACGCGTCCTGATGCCTGCCTTCCCGTTGCCGTAGTCTTCCCAGGTTGCCTAAAGCGTCAGAATCATTGGGGAAGCCCTTAAGGGCCTGCTGCAGGGCGCGCTCGATAGCAGCATAGTCCTGTGAGTCTTGCTCCAGAAGCTGCTGAGCCCTTTGCTTGGCTCTGAAAGTCGGGTTTGCCAGCAGTTGCTGCTGCGCGGCTAATCCCTCGTGGGCGATAGGAGCTGCATCCGGGTAGGACTCAAGGTAACGCTTCCAGAGCGTGACAGCTCGATCTTCAACCGGCATTCGCTGGAGCTGGTCCAGCCATACAGCAGAAGCGCCCTGGCGGGCATAGGGGTCTTGGCTGAGCTTTTCCAGATCCTTGTAGGCTTCTGGATCATAACGATTCAAATCGAGGCGCTGTCTGACCAGCGCCAGTCGATAGTTGCCACTTTGCGGATAGCGATTTACCAGCGACTGAATTCCCTGTAGGGCTCTGGTATGTCCCTGCGGCGTATTGGCAACCGCTTGCCAGTATTCCAGCTCGTATTCCGGCGACGGCAGGCCTGGCTTGAATAGCTCATCGTATAGCTTCAGGGCTTCGTCATAGCGACCCGCCCGTGCGAGCAGCCTGGCTTGAAGAAGCTGCGATTTTTTCTTTGGCTGATCAAGCTCGATATCAAGCCGTACCAGACTCAATGCCTGCGAACCCGGAGCAACCTTTTCCAGATGCTCCAGTGCAGACTGCGCTTCCTGAGGCTTGTTCTGCCTTAGTCTTAGGCGGGCGAGGGCAGCCAAGCCTTCCGGATGATCAGGTGCCACTTTGAAAAGGCGGTAAAGGCTGTCTTCGATCAGGTCATCTTTGTTACGCGCCTCGCCAGCCCTGACCTGTGCCATTAGCCGATCCTCCGGCGTAACGGGCCCCTCGGCCTGGGCCGACAGGCTAACCAATAGAAGAGACAGCAGAACAATCAGCGTGGGCATGCAGCGTTATCCGGCAACTGCAATTCACTATGAACGTTGAAGCGGAAGCGACCTTCTTGCCAGCCTCGTCCAAACAGCGACAGGACATTGCCATAATAGGCATCTGCCTCGAGCGGCTCCTGCTTCAGACGGGTTAGCTGAGCGTCGAGAGCCGCCTTGTCACCCAGGCTTGCCAGAAGCGGAAGTACAGCCGCCGAGAAGCCTAAAGGCCCGCGGTTTTGAGTAGTCCCTGTCTCGGCATTGACCTCTTCGGGCAGGTACCCCCGTTGCGAGATATAAGTCTGCATGGGCTGAAAGCGCGAAAGCAGGCTATCCCGGCCGGCTGATCCAGGTGCCTGCATACCTGCCCACAGGTAAACACGAATGGCGTTATAACTGCCTTGCCAGCCGCTCCGCTCGGAGCCATGCCAGGCACCTGAGCGCCAATCAATCCAGTCAGGTGCAAAGCCTTTGGGCGCGGTTTCGTTCAGCAGTCGCAGCGTAGGAGCAATCATGCCTTGCCAGGGGCCTTCCGGATGCTTGTATGCGAAGCTGCTGAGCAAAAAGAGCGGCGTGTAGCTGGGGTTTAGCGTCCAGCTGTCCTCGTTGGTAAAACCGACCGGGGCGGGCAGAAGCACCGGACCAAGCCCCTCAACCCGCGCGACTTCCTGCTTTTCGATCTGCTGCAGAAGCCGATTGGATAACGTCTGGTAATTGTGAATCCGCCAGAGGCGCGAGGCTTCCTGAAGGCTGTAGGCAATCCAGAGGTCGGCATCGGAAGCTGCGTTGTCATCCAGTATTTGAAAGTTGCCGTTTTCCGCACGCCCCCAGAGCCAGGCAGGCAGGTGTTTGGAAAAGTCTCCCTGGCTCAGGTTGCCCTGTGTCCAGTTGACTAAACGCTGAAACGTGGTTCGGTCACCTGCTACCAGGGCGAAAAAGAGCGCGTAGGATTGTCCCTCCGATGTTGTGATTGCGCGCTCGTCGCTGCGATCGATCACCCTGCCATTTTCGATGAACCCGCGCTTGAAACTTTCCCAAGCCGGCCACTGGCAGGCAGCCGAGGCAGGACTGGCAAGGCTGATCAGACAGAGGGAGGCAAGCACTTTTTTCATGAAGGTTACTCCTGTTCCTGCAGGCGACGGCGCGCCAGCCAGCGGAGGACATTCCAGAGCAGGGCAGCCAATATCAGTGTGGTCACGATTGCAATGAATGCCAGTAGTAGCGGATGTGCGGACAGGTGATACCAGAGAAGCAGCCACCAGGGCAGGCTACCTACGTAGTAAGGCTCTCCTACGATATGACTGTCGATCCGGTCTCCTCGGAAAAGACTGACAGACCCGGTGACATTCTCAAGCCCGGTATTCTGGCTCAAGGCCTCTTGCAGCTGCTGATAGCTGTTTTCGCCATAACCCATCAGAGCGACTACGCTACGCGAGCTGGCGTATGGGGATTCAAATCCGACCAGCGCCGAGATCGGCCCCGACGACAACGTCTGCAACTGTGTGTCTGCCATGGCAGACCCAGTGTCCTGTAGCGGTGACTCAAGTCGGGATGTCTTGCGGTTGGGCAGCATGAGCGACGTTCGGGTCTCATCCACGAACGCTGTCATATTCTTGTCCAGCTCGGTCCGAGCCTGCTCGGGAATTTCACCTATTATCAGAACGTCGCGTTCGCCTTTCTTTATGGTTGACCAGTCATCACCAATGAAGACCTGTGTCGCGGGATAGCCTGTAATGGCCCCCATGCGTCCCATCAACGTAAACAAAAGGCCTGTCTGTTCCGGCGTTGGCTGCGAGGGCATCATTACCTGCGTCTGGGATAGATCGGCAAGGCGAGTAAAGGGATATCCGGCACTGACAAAGGCGCGTAGATCGGGCATAGCCTTGTAGTGATAGAGCGAAGAAAAATCAATGGTCGAGTCCGGATCGATTGCGGCCTGAACATTGAGTGGAAGCGTCGTGGTACAGCTGGTATTGTCGCCATTGGCCGGGAAGGCGCCGAAAGAAAAATCAAAACGCAGCTCATTGCGAGCCCCTAGCTTGAGTGACGGCACTTGAAAGCCGGTACTGGTCCCTAGCAGATTTTCGTTAAGAATCGGCAGATTAACACCGCCCATGCTCTGGTTGGCATTCTTGCTCAGCGTAAAGGCCTTGATGAACTGGTTGTTGGCGTTGACCGTCAATAGGGCCGTATCGTCACGGAGCGGGGGCGTGTAGCGGTATTTAAGATCCAGCGGGATACCGCGATTACGCCACACGAAGAGGTCCGGCGGAATATTGAACGCTAGCGTAATCGGTCGCGGCACCATGCCGGTGACTTCCAGCTGATTGGGATAATCCATTAGCTCGCCCAATCGAGTAGGGCGATCCAGTGAAACCCAATTTGGGGCATCGTAGGGTTGGCGGGGTGCCAGGGTTTGCAGAGAGTCCACGGTGGTGGATTGCCCTCGTAGCGTAACAGCGCCCAGGGCGACAGCTTTCGCTGCGGTCAGCAGGTCGTTGTCGTCGCGCCCAAGGATTAGTAACAGCTTCCCGTAGGGATTTTGCGGATTCTCGACAATCTCAATAGTCGGTGCTGTCACCTCCGCATGGCCTTCGATCAACGTGGGCAATTGTGCATTCGTTGCAAACACAACGGCATTACCTTGGGAGGGCAGGCGTCCAAATGAAGTTGGGAAGCTGGCACCGCGCCAGCCACTCAGCGTTCCAAACCAGGACGCCATTACTGCCCCAGCAGTCTGCTCGGCACTGTTGGGACGATCTGCAAAGATGAATGGAACGCTCAGGGCCGCCGGGTCGCGCTGATCGAAAAAGGGCTCTGGTAATTTGGATAAGTCATTCTGGATCTTTAATGCCTGAGTGCTCAGGATCAGCTGGCTTTTCGCGCTGAAGTCAACCCATAGGCTGGAGTGCAGCGGGTCTTCGCAAATGGGGGCATAGTGGCCAACCAACTCAAAGCGCACGTTGTTGTAATCAGAAATAAACTGGGCATCGAGCGGTAGATCCCGAGTAATTTCCTTGCCCAGATCCGCCTGATTGATAGGCAATACCCCCATCAATTCATTGTTCAGATAGACCTTCAGGTGCGACTGCACCGGAATCAGCGCCGGCGAGGGGGTATACACCAGATGGAGTCGAGCGCCTGTGACGACCTCATCGCTACGTAACCCGAACGATGCGTAGAGATTTCTCAAGACATTACGGGTCGTCAGGTTTCCCGCTGATGAGATCTGATTGAAGCCCAGCTGCCGCTCCTGTACCGGTGGGGCAACGGGTGTCGTGTTGGGACCAGGCGCAACCGTAGGCGCCGCGGTAGTCCAGGGGGCGCAGGCCAGCAGAGCCGCTGCGATGAGAAAGCGGATTACGCCTTTCATGCTTATCCTTGCTGTTGTGTTCGTTTTGGCGGTAGGACAGGGGTTACAGGTATGAACGACACGAGTTTCTCCACCAGCCACACCGAGCCCTTGATAAACGGACGGGAAAGCCTGGGGGAGTGCTGCAACATGCGTTTATAACCTGATAATCCGACCCGGATAATGGCCAGGATGCTGCGTAGCGGGCTGTCTTGCACAAAACTTTCCTGCCATTGGGCCCAAGTGTCGGCACGTGCAAACGTACACTGCACAAAATTAATGCGTGTCTGAACATCCATCGGTTCAAGCTCTAGCCCTGCCACCCGGCCTCGCTGGTTCCGAACGCGAGTGGCAAAGCTGTACTCCTCAAGGCCGCGCTTTAGTTGCAAAAAGATCTGCTCGTCCGACTTGAGGTCCAGCTCTGGCGGCAGCTCCAGGCCCACACCGCCGTCGGAGTAGTCCGTCAGCGTACACGCATAAACGTGGCCGCCCGTCATGCGTATGGCGGCAGGTAGTCTCAAGTCGACGCGATGGGTGCGACGAACCTGACGAACCTCTGCGGCAACTGCAATGGCGCCTCCGAGGATAATCAGGTTATAGACGGTCCAGAGCATGCTGATGATGACAGTGCCTTGTTCGACGGCTGGGCCGGTAACGTAACGATAGACACCAAACAGCAGGCCTACCACATTCAATCCAGCCAGGAACAGAAAGGACTTCGAGATCGTCCAGTCAAAGACGTTTTCCTCAACCAGTCCCCCTTTAGCCGTTACGTTGAATTTACCCTTGTGCGGATTGATCAGCGCCACTGTGGTAGGCCGGGCGATGTACCAGGACAGCACCGTCTCGTAGATCTCGCTCCAGAAGGAATAACGGTACCGACCCTGGATGCGCGAATTGGTAATGCTGGCATGGGCGATGTGAGGCAGAACGAACAGCAGAATCAGCAGCGCCGGGGCATACAGGATATACGCATGCAGGATCAGGAAAGCCAATGGTGAAAGCAGGTAGATGAGCCTGGGTACGCCAGCGAGAAAATGCAGCATTGCGTTGCAGTAGCAGAGTCGCTGGGGAAGCGAGAGGCCTTTGCCCATCAGCGGATTGTCCAGGCGGAAGATCTGCACCATGCCCCGCGCCCAGCGAATTCGCTGGCCGATATGGGCTGAAAGGCTTTCGGTGGCGAGGCCGGCTGCCTGGGGAATACGAATATAAGCGGACGTCCAGCCGTTGCGGTGCAGACGCAGGGACGTGTGAGCATCCTCGGTTACGGTTTCCACGGCGAAACCACCAATGCTTTCCACGGCGGTGCGCCGCAAAATGGCGCAGGAGCCGCAGAAGAACGTGGCGTCCCACATGTCGTTTCCGTTCTGGACCAGACCGTAAAACAGGGTGTTCTCGTTCGGCGTACGCCGGAAGTTACCCAGGTTGCGCTCGAAGGGGTCTGGCGACAGAAAATGGTGAGGCGTCTGCATAACGCCCAACTTTGGGCTTTTCAGGAACCAGCCCATGGTCATCTGTAGAAAAGAGCTGGTCGGAATATGGTCGCAGTCAAAGATCACCAGGAAATCACCTTTGGTGACTTTCATGGCCGCATTCAGATTGCCTGCCTTGGCGTGGCGATTATCCGAGCGAATCAGATAGTGCACCCCAACTTCCGCGGCAAACTGGCGAAATGACTCCCGTTTACCGTCATCAAGAATGTAGATGTTCAGCTTGTCTTTTGGCCAGTCGATACCCAGGGAGGCCAGTACCGTCGACCGAACGACGGACAGGTCTTCGTTATAGGTGGGAATATAAATATCGACCGAAGGCCATTCGGCAATGTTGAGGGGGAGCGGATAGGGCTTGCGATCCAGCGGCCAGATTGTCTGGAAGTACCCAAGGATCAGTACCAGCCAGGAATAGGTTTCTGCCAGCAACAGGAGCAGGCCGCAGATGACATCCAGCGGATTTTCCCAGTTTAGCGTCTGCGTATAGCGCCACCAGAAATACCGACACGATACGAGCAGTGAAAGGATGATAAGCGCTAACGTCGGGAAGCGCCCCGGCATCTTGCGAATGACCATTGCCAGCGCCCATAGCATGGCGATAAAAACGATCTGCTGGCCTATCTCGAATGGCTGCGTTACGCAAAGCAGCAAAAGCGGCGTGGCAATAAGCGCAAAGGCACCACCTAAGATACATTTCGCTCTAACCGAAAGAGACGACCAGGTCTCTTCTTTCAGCGTAGCGAGTGGCAAACGTTCCGGCAGACGTGCGGCTGAACGATAGAGGCGACGCCGATGTTCAAGCAGGGCAGGAAAACGTTGGAAACCCTTGGAGAGAGCAGCCAGGTAATCGGGACCTTTGCCATTGACGGGCCTGACCAGAATCAGCCAGATACTTTGCATGACAGTTCTGAGAGGATTGCCCAGGCGCCGCGTGGATAACTGAGGGTACAGCGCACGCCAGTTGATGGCGACCCATTGCCAGGTGGGGCGCTCGAATCGCAGGAATGTCCAGCCCAGTAGCCACAATGCCGTCATCAGTAAGGCAACCGGCGCGCGATGGCGCTCGCGGCTTTTGTGGTAGTACAGCGAAAGCCAGGATTTGGCAGCCGGTGCCAGGATCATGTGGCGCCTGCCTGTGCCACGCTCCACGTAGCCAGCGAGAGGAAATTGTGGCTGGCCAGAGAGGCCGGAGCGCTATCTGCTAGCGGCCGCTTCAGGGCCAGGGCCTCGCGTACAGCTTCATCCTCGTGGATGATGGTTGAAATCAGTGTCTTGCCCAGGACCAGGCGCCAGAGTTGTATGAGATCCCGAGAGAGCTTGTAAGCGGGTTGGTAACGGTTCACCAGCCAGAAGCGGTTGGGTGTATTCAGCTGGCCGACCAGTGATTGCTGATTAATCAGGGCATGGCAGGCGGGATCGGCCTGCACGATTTGAATCCATTGCAGGTCCGTAATCTGACCTAGTGCCTCGCGAAAGCTCGAGTGCTGTGGCACGTCGAAAATCACATAGGTATCGTCCGGCATCGCAAGTGCGCGCAAGGATGTGGGCAACCAGTCTGCAGCCAGCTCATGTAGATGGGAAAGCGAGGTCGGACGACCAAAGGGCAGCAGCCAGATGTGCTCCTTATAAAGGAAAGCGGTGCTTTGCCAGGGGTAGCCTTCGGCGAGAGCCTGTGCCCATCCGGCATCCTCTGTAACGGATAAGCCAAAGTGCAGTCCCAATAGATTGCTGGGGCAAAGATCAATCAGCAGAACATGCTTCTGTAAGGTGGCTAGACTGGCCGCCAGGCCTGCGGCTACTGAGGTGGTTCCACAGCCGCCCCGTATTCCCTGGACGGCTATAACGTGCATATTTTATGAGGCATTCTTCAGTTTGGCTTGCTCTTGAGTCGGTAGTACGACCTGAAGCGTCTCCAGGAGAAGAGGCCATTCGGCCAACGCTTTATTCAGATTCTGTACAGTCTGAATCTCAGCGTAGCGGAAATTTTGCAAATCATAATGACGAATTAGCGTGGAAACGTCTTCACGACCACTGTTGCCTGTGGCAACGATCTCAGTAACGGGCAGGGTAGCCATTCTGGTATTGCTCCTGTTTGCAAAGCATCTGGGCTTTGCCGCGTTTATTTCTAGTGCACCCAGCGGCGTAAGGTGCAATGGATAAGGCACTTGGAAATAAAAGCGTCATCAAGGGCCGCCATAATAGAGTTGCCCCACTACCGCCTGCGATCCGTGTCTTGAGTACAGTCTGTCCGGTCGCAGCCATGCCTTGAATTTGATTTCCTTAATCCACTCGATTCATTTTGTGAGCCAGTGCAAATTATCGGCGGCTATTCCCACTGCTTAAAGGTCTCTCTGGCGCCTTCTGACCGAACGATTTTTTCTCAGGACAAATGGCGTTTTGATGGCATCTGTCTGTTTCCCTTATTTCTAGTTGACCTGAGCGCTGTGTCTGGCTAAATGCCGTCCGGTTGTGACGCTGAGTGCGTCATCCGCTGAGCAGTGAGGGTGAATGAACGCTTCGTGGGATATCTTTTGCAGTGTCGTCGATAATTATGGCGACATTGGTGTGACATGGCGCCTTGCGCGTCAGCTGGTAGCCGAGCATGGTCAGCAGGTACGCTTGTGGGTGGATGACTGGTCGTCCTTTGCACGTATTCATCCAGCCGCAGGCACCAGTGATGATCCTGTCCAGCGTCATCTGGGCGTCGAAGTACATCATTGGACAGCCGTCTGGCTCGACGATGTCGTTCCGGCAGATGTCGTTGTCGAAGCGTTTGGCTGTCCATTGCCGGCTCCCTATATCGACGCAATGGCTCGACGTGCCTCCCATCCCCTCTGGATCAACCTTGAATACCTGAGCGCCGAAGCCTGGGTGGAGAGCTGCCATCGCCTTCCATCGCCGCAGCAGGGGATGCAGAAATACTTTTTCTTTCCCGGCTTCACTGAGGAAACGGGAGGGCTGCTCAGAGAACAGGATCTGCTCGACAAGCGTTTGCATTTTCAGGCGTCTACTGACGCACAAGCACGGTTTCTGACTGCCCTGGGCGTTACCCAGACGCCTGGCGAGCGCATCCTTTCATTGTTCAGCTATGAGATTCCAGCACTATCGGAGTGGTTGGATGAACTGGCCCAGGGCGCTGAGCCCACCTTGCTGCTCATTCCTGAAGGCCGTGTATTAAGTAACGTGGCCCATTGGCTGGAGGCTGAAGAGTTAAAGGCAGGCGAGGAATACCACCGAGGCGCATTGCGGCTCTGCATTGTTCCGTTCCGCCAGCAGGATGACTATGACCTGCTCTTATGGTGCTGCGACTTCAATGCTGCACGGGGCGAGGAGTCATTCATTCGAGCGCAGTGGGCTGGCCGCCCCTTCATCTGGCATATCTATCCGCAGGAAGAGCGTGCCCATATGCTCAAGCTGGATGCGTTCCTGGACCGGTATCTCGTCGGAGCAAGCCCGGCTGCGCAGGTAGCTACGCGTACGCTATGGCACGCATGGAACGGAGAAGGATCTCTTGGGCAGGCGTGGCGTGAATGGTCAAAACATGAAGCCGAAATGACCGCTCATGCGGAAAACTGGTGTGCCCGACAGAGTGAACTCAATGACTTGGCGTCAACGCTAGTACAATTCCATACAGAGCGGCTATTATACGGCGCTTGATTTTCTATCTTCTTCCAAACGGATAACCGCATGAAAACCGCACAAGAGTTCCGTGCCGGCCAAGTGGCCATGATCGACAACGCTCCCTGGGTCATCCAGAAGGCTGAGTACAACAAGTCCGGCCGTAACGCTGCAGTGGTCAAGATGAAGCTGAAGAGCCTGCTTTCCGGCAGCAGTACCGAAACGGTATTCCGTGCTGACGACAAGCTGGAACCAGTCATTCTGGATCGCAAGGAAGTAACGTACTCCTACTTCGCCGATCCGCTGTACGTGTTCATGGACAATGAATACAACCAGTACGAGATCGAAAAAGACGACCTGGGCGATGCGGTTAACTACATCGAAGACGGCATGACTGACGTCTGCGAAGCTGTTTTCTACAATGATCGTGTAATCTCTATCGAGATGCCGACCACTATCGTTCGTCAGATCGCTTACACCGAGCCGGCTGTTCGTGGTGATACGTCTGGCAAGGTGATGAAGACTGCTCGTCTGAACACCGGTTTCGAACTGAAAGTTTCCGAGTTCTGCGATATCGGCGACCATATCGAAATCGATACTCGTACCAACGAGTACAAGTCACGCGCCAAGGTTTGATCGGCGAGTGTCACAAGAGCCCGGCTGATGCCGGGCTTTTTTGTGGGCCGTGTTTCGTTGGCCCAAAGCACAGTGATGGACAGGATGATGTATGGATGTAACGGCGATTGTGCTTGATATCCTGCTGGGTAGTGTTCTGGGCGTAGTGGGTGGTCTTTTTGGAATTGGGGGTGGTCTGATTGCGATCCCTGTGCTGGGGCTGCTCTTCGGGCTCGATCAGCAGTTGGCACAAGGCACAGCGTTGGTCATGGTCGTTCCTAATGTGCTGGTGTCAATCATCAAGTACAACCAACGCAATCGCATCGATTGGCGTCGTGCAGGTATTCTCTCGGGAGCGGGTATCCTGTCAGCCATTGCAGGAGCGATGCTGGCGGTAGGGCTGGATGCAGACCTGATGAGAAAAGGCTTTGTAGTCTTCCTGCTGTTTCTTGTGGCCTACAATCTCTGGCAGCTGCGCATGAAGAGCCATACGGTGACCAATCCACCTGGAGTCGCCTGGTTGGCAGTGCTGGGCGTGTTTGCCGGTCTGGTAGGAGGCCTCTTCGGCGTAGGCGGCGCGGTGATTGCGACCCCCATGTTGACGAGTGTCTTCGGCCTGTCCCAAGTCGTAGCGCAGGGGCTCTCGCTAACCATGGCGCTCCCGGCCACCAGCATTACGCTGGCAACCTATGCGATTCATCATGAGGTCGACTGGCTTATTGGCATACCACTGGCAATTG
The DNA here is from genome assembly GCF_019400845.1 of Pseudomonas sp. MAG002Y. Lineage (NCBI taxonomy): Bacteria > Pseudomonadati > Pseudomonadota > Gammaproteobacteria > Pseudomonadales > Pseudomonadaceae > Pseudomonas > Pseudomonas sp. MAG002Y. The sequence goes on from NZ_WOEJ01000005.1 coordinate 151,180, forward strand.
GTGGTTTCTTCAGCGTCGGGTGGGGTGTAAGAATGGCCCACGCCTTGCCGGAGCGTCTGCTGCGTGGGCTGTTTTGCGGTTTTCTTCTGGTATGCGCCATATTGCTTGCGCTCAAATGATCAGCCAAGACGGAAGCCTTCGACAATGAAGTTTGCGAAGGCCTCCGTAACTTGGGACTCAGTGTTCGAATTACGAACCAGCATGATCCGGGCGGAGGGCAGGCGGGGCAGACCGGCTTCTTCCTCGTTGATGATTTCCAGTTCTGGCGTAGCCAGGCTGTGCAATTGCGCTGTTACGGCAAGGCCGGTGCCGGTCATGGCCAGGATGGCCGACAGGCTGTGGCTGCTATAGGCAACCCGGTAATCGATGCCGGCTGTCTCCAGGGCATTGCACATCCATAGACGGCAAAAACAGCCATGATTGAAGACCGCTACAGGCAACGGGCTTCGCTCAAGAGCGGAGCTGCCAATGGCCTGCATCCAGCGAACGGGCTCTTCTCTAAGGAACTGACCGATTTCGTGGCCGGGCTCGCAGGTCACGATGCTCAGATCAAGGTCATGCCGCTGCAACAGCTGCGCTGATGTCTCGCACTGAACTTCGACTTGCACAAGCGGATAGGTCTGAGCAAAGCGTGACAAAATGCCGGGCAGAAAGCGCATAACGTAATCATCGGGAGTCCCGATGCGAACGGTACCTACCATATGGGGCTCGCGTAGCGTATTCAGCACCTCACTGTGCAACGCCATGATACGGCGAGCGTATCCCAGCAGCACCTGACCCTCAGCCGTGAGGCGAACCTGGCGTCCCTCTCGATCGAACAGCTGACGTTGAACGATATCCTCCTCGAGACGTTTCATCTGCATGCTAACGGCAGATTGGGTTCGGTTGACGACCTCGGCCGCACGCGTGAAGCCACCGCTGTCAGCAATGGCGATAAAGGTGCGCAAGAGTTCACTGTCAATGCTGGGGAAAAGGCTCAAAGCATCAATCTCCTGAATGCAAGGCATCAGAACTATTCGTTAGATTGATCTTAGACGCGGGCCAAGAATGATGCCACTACATGAAGAGGAGGTATCAGTATGAACGCTCATGAGGTTATCCAGGCTTCCGATAGTGCGCGCCGCAAAATATCGGCTCTCTTGTTCTGGCAGAAAACACATGGAGTCATCAGGGCTTGGCGTGAGCAGGCCAGGCAACGCCAAACCCTGGCGATGTTAAGTGATGACGCCTTGAAGGATCTGGGCTTGAGCCGGGCGGATGCAGAGCGGGAGGGTTCCAAATGGTTCTGGGAGGGGCCGTTTTCGCGTTGATGTCTGGCAGAGGGTTGACTAGGGTGTCCGTACCTGGCCCTTGGAATTCATCATGTCTGTCCCTTTGTCCCTGTCGTTGAAAGATGCTCGCCGACTCGCCCTGACGGCCCAAGGCTTTTACGGCTTCAAGCCCAGGGGCGAGGTGCGGCATCGGCATATCGAGGCGTTAATGAAACGCTTGTGCATCCTGCAGATCGACTCGGTCAATGCGCTCGTGCGGTCACATTACCTGCCATTATTTTCCCGGCTTGGGTTCTATCCCCGAAAGCTTCTGGATGAGATGGCGTGGTCATTGGATAAACCGCACCAGCTGTTCGAGTGTTGGGGGCATGAAGCCTCCCTGATGCCTATGGAGGATTATCCGCTGATGCGCTGGCGCATGGAGCGGGCCGCTCAGGGGCAAGGCATCTATCGGGAGCTGGCACGGGTTGGGCGTGAGCAGCGCGCCGTGATTGAAGCGGTGCTACAGGCGGTACGGGAACGGGGCGCGCTTGGCGCGGGAAGCCTGGCGACCCGAGTCGGCAAGGCGGGACCCTGGTGGGACTGGAGCGTCGAAAAAAAGGCACTCGAATGGTTATTTGCGGCTGGAGAAGTAACGGTGGCAGGCAGGCGTGGCTTTGAACGTCTATACGATTTGCCTGAAAGGGTGATTCCGAAGGCCATACGAGAAAAGCCGCCACTGAGTGAGGCGGAGGCCCAGCGCGAGTTGATCCGCCGAAGCGCAGCAGCCATGGGTGTGGCGGCCGAAAAGGACCTAAGAGATTATTACCGGCTCGATCCTGCTGATGCCAAGGTGCGTATCGCAGAATTGGTGGAATCCGGCGAGCTACTAATGCTGACTGTAGAGGGCTGGAAAAAGCCGGCCTTTAGCCTTGGCGAACCGCAGCAATCCCTGCGCGCGCGACACGTGAGCGCGCTGTTATCACCTTTTGATTCGCTCATTTGGGAGCGCGCCCGTACGGAGCGATTGTTCAATTTCAGGTATCGGCTGGAACTCTATACGCCTGCTCATAAGCGAGTGTATGGCTACTATGTCTTGCCTTTTCTCTTCAATGAGCACCTGGTTGCACGGGTAGACCTGCGGGCTGAGCGCGCCCATGACCGGCTGGCGGTACATGCCCTGCATGGTGAGGAGGGACGTTTGAGCGAGGAGGCTAGTCGTTCGCTGGCAACCAATCTCCGCCAGTTGGCCAACTGGCTTGGCCTGGCGGAGATCAGTCTGCATGGCAGTGCAGCGGTGCTCAAGGCACCACTGGCTGAGGTCAGCGGCGGACCTGCTTGAGGGTTTCCGCAATCATGAAGGCCAGTTCCAGAGACTGGTCGGCATTCAGACGTGGGTCACAGTGGGTATGGTAGCGGTCGCACAGGCCGGCCTCGGTAATAGGTCGCGCACCCCCAATGCACTCAGTCACGTTCTGGCCGGTCATCTCGATATGAATGCCGCCCGCGTAACTGCCTTCGGCTTGATGCACCTGGAAGAACTCACGAACTTCCGATAGAACGCTGGCAAAGTCACGCGTCTTGTAGCCACTGGAAGCCTTGATCGTGTTGCCATGCATCGGGTCCGAACTCCAGAGCACCAGGCGGCCCTCTTTTTGTACAGCCTGAATCAGGCGGGGCAGGTGATCACCCACCTTGTTGGCGCCCATCCGTACGATCAAATTCAGACGGCCAGGATCGTTGTCCGGGTTCAGCGTATCGATGAGGCGTATCAGGTCTTCCGTTGACGTCGTCGGTCCAACCTTTACGCCGATCGGGTTATTGACACCCCGCAGGAACTCCACATGCGCGCCGTCGGGCTGGCGGGTACGGTCGCCAATCCAGAGCATGTGCGCAGAGCAGTCGTACCAGTCACCCGTCAGGCTGTCACGACGGACAAACGCCTCTTCATAATTGAGCAGCAGGGCTTCGTGAGCGGTAAAGAAGCTGGTTTCCTTAAGCTGCGGTGCGCTTTCCAGTCCGCAGGCACGCATGAAGGCGAGAGTTTCGTCAATGCGGTCCGCCAGTTGATGGTAGCGCTCGGCCAAAGCCGAGTTCGCAATGAAGTCCAGGTTCCATTTATGTACCTGATGCAAGTCGGCAAAGCCGCCCTGGGCGAAGGCACGCAACAGGTTCAGGGTTGCCGTCGCCTGGTGATAGGCCTGCAGCAGACGCTGAGGATCCGGTACGCGGTTGGCTTCATCAAAGGTGATGCCATTAACGATATCGCCGCGATAGGCTGGCAGCGTGACGCCATCCTGGGTTTCTTCACCCGAAGAGCGAGGCTTGGCGAACTGGCCGGCCATGCGACCTACCTTGACCACAGGGCACCCGGCGGCAAAGGTCATCACCACGGCCATCTGTAGCAGCACCTTGAACGTATCGCGGATCTTGCCGGCAGAGAACTCCGCAAAGCTCTCCGCGCAATCACCGCCCTGAAGCAGAAACGCCCGGCCATGGGTAACTTCGGCAAACTGGCGACGCAATTCACGGGCTTCACCTGCAAATACAAGCGGTGGAAAGCCGGCCAGGGTGCGCTCGACGTCGTTTAGACGCTTGGCATCGGGGTAGACGGGTTGTTGCTGGATGGGCAGTGCTCTCCAGCTGTCAGGGCTCCAGGGTTGAGTCATGATGGCTACTTGCTTTACAGATTATCCAATTGGGCAGGCATGTTAACCGATTAATAGCCTTTGGCGCTGATAGACGTGCTATATCAGTCTGCCTAAGATGGTGTGCTCTGTATAAAGGAGTCGACATGGACACTCAGGAGCGGTTACTGGCGGAAGTACACGACGAACATGGTCGTATTCGAGTCGTGGAAGCAGGAGAATACCGCTTTCTCGAGTTTGGAGACGAAATCGAGCAGAGTTGCGTATCGACTGCCAATCCCGGCTGGCTGGAATATGAGTATGGCCGGGCCATGCTGATAGGCGCGCTTTGCCATCCTGAACCACGGCGGGCGGTATTCATGGGCTTGGGTGCCGGAACACTGACGCGTGCCTGCCTTGACCATCTGCCATTGCAGGATGTCGAGGCAATCGAGCTGCGCGAAGCGGTACCGCCGCTGGCTCGACAGTATTTCGGTCTTGGTGATGATCCGCGCCTGCATATCCGCATTGGCGATGCGATGGATCTGCTGGACAGCTGCGAGCCAGCCGATCTGATTTTCGTCGACCTCTATACGGATGTAGGCCCCTCAGCCGCTCATTTGGCATGGGGGTTTCTGACAGGCTGCCAGAGCCGTCTCAATCCTGGTGGCTGGCTCATCATCAATCAGTGGAGCAGTACCGACGACAAGCCCCTGGGATCTGCATTCCTGCGTGGCATGTTCAGGCACCACTATTGGGAGTGCCCGGTGCCTGAGGGCAATGTCATCATTCTGGTGCCAGCCAGCTTCGAGCAAACCCTGGACCGGAGCGGACTGGCGGTACGTGTCGGTGCCATGGAGAAGAAGACTGGTTACTCACTGGGCCATCTGGTCGATCTGATTCGTCCGGCGAGCTAAATGCTTAGCCTCGAAAGCATTTTTGAGAAAGGCTGGGCTAATCCTGAGTTTTCCGGTATGATACGCCTCGGTCTTTTCAGACCTTTCCGTTCAGGAACTGCATTTTCCCGGTTCGCACCGGCCATAGCCTTGCAGTGCGAACTATTCCAGATGTAACACCACGTAATTTACTCATTCGCAAATCCTCACCTCGTCTGCCTGGGTGACTTCGGTCTATCGGAAATTAGCAGCACTAGGTCTTGGGTCTTTGCGATGTACAGAGGCAAGACAATGACCCAGGAAATCGGCGGTTTCGCCGCTCTCGATCTTAATCCTAACGTACTGGCGGCAATCAAGTCCGTTGGCTACGAAGAACCTTCTCCTATTCAGGCCCAGTCGATTCCAGTCATTCTGGCTGGCCACGACATGATCGGCCAGGCTCAAACGGGTACTGGCAAGACAGCCGCTTTTGCGCTTCCGTTGCTGTCCCGTATCGACCCTGCTCGCCGTGAGCCACAAGTCCTGATATTGGTGCCAACCCGTGAGCTGGCCCTGCAAGTGGCAACAGCCTGCGAAACCTACTCAACAGAAATGCCGGGCGTTAAGGTCGTTGCCTTATACGGTGGCGCGCCCATGGGCCCACAACTGCGCACGCTGCGTTTGGGCGCTCAGGTTCTGGTTGCTACGCCAGGCCGCCTGTGTGATCACCTTCGTCGGGATGACAAGATACTGTCCACTGTTGGACGTCTTGTACTCGACGAGGCGGATGAAATGCTCAAGCTGGGCTTCATGGACGATCTCGAATTCATTTTCGAAGCGATGCCTGAGTCGCGTCAGACCGTGCTGTTCTCCGCTACGCTGCCGCCGTCGATCCGTGCGATCGCTGAGCGTCATCTGAAAGAGCCCAAGCACATCCGCATTGCAGCCAAGACCCAGACAGTTGCCCGTATCGAACAGGCTCACCTGATGGTTCACGCTGATCAGAAGCCAGCCTCCGTGCTGCGTCTGCTGGAAGTGGAAAACTTCGATGCCCTGATTGCTTTCGTGCGTACCAAGCAAGCCACGCTGGACATGGCTGAAATGCTCGAGCGTCAAGGCTATCGCGTCAGTGCCTTGAACGGCGACATGCCCCAGGCTCAGCGAGAAAAAGTGATCGAGTCGCTCAAGGACGGATCGCTGGACATCGTGGTTGCAACAGACGTTGCTGCGCGGGGTCTGGACGTGTCTCGTATCACGCACGTACTGAACATCGACATGCCCTATGACCCAGAGTCCTACGTACACCGTATCGGTCGTACAGGTCGTGCCGGTCGTGAAGGTCGTGCGCTGCTGCTAGTAACGCCGCGTGAGCGTCGCATGCTGCAGGTCATCGAGCGTGTAACAGGTCAGAAGGTTGGCGAGATTCGCCTGCCTGATGCCGAAGCGGTACTGGAAGCCCGCATTTCCCGCCTGGCGGACAGTCTGGGTGCGCTACTCGCGGACGCAGAAGAAAACCGCGGTGCGCTGCGTGACGAGCTGTGCGAGCGTCTGCAGTGTGATCCGACAACATTGGCCGCTGCGGTATTGGCCAAGCTGACTGCTGGCCGTGCGCTGGATATCGACACGGTTCGCCGTGAGCAGCCGCTGACACCGGCGCCTCGCTCCGATCGTGGCGAGCGTCAGAGCAGTGGTGGTCGCAGTGAGCGTGGCGAGCCACGTGATCGTCGTCCGATGGCGCCACTGCCGGAGGGTCGCGTACGTTGCCGTACAGCCCTTGGTGCACGTGATGGCATCGCTGCCAAAAACCTGCTGGGTGCTATCCTTAATGAGGGTGGTGTTCAACGCGAGGCGATTGGTCGTATTCAGATCCGTGAATCCTTCAGCCTGATCGAGTTGCCGGAAGAGGGACTCGAAGGGCTGCTGAATCGTCTGAAAGATACGCGTGTAGGTGGCAAGCCGCTGCGTCTGCGTCGTTATCGCGAAGACTAAGCAGTGTGATCTGCAAAAAGCCCTGGCCTTGTGCCGGGGCTTTTTGTTTTCGGGTGTTGGATGCCTACTGTCTAGTTATCAGCAAGGAGGTCATGTGGAAGCAGCATTCTGGATATCCAAGTGGGAGCGCAACGAGATCGGTTTTCACGTGCCTGAAGTCAGTGCTTATCTCACACGAAACTGGGCGTCACTGGAGCTAGCTGCCGGGTCGCGTGTACTGGTTCCGCTTTGTGGAAAAACACTGGATATGGTCTGGCTGGCAGAGCAGGGCTATCAGGTCGTGGGCATTGAACTCTCCCAGGTGGCGGTCGAGTCATTCTTTGCCGAGCAGGGACTAAGCCCGATGCAGGAAAAGCGCGGTGATCTGGTGCTCTACAAGGCGGGACCTTATGAAATTGTGCAAGGTGATTTCTTCAAGGTAGGCGCAGAGCAAGTGGCGGCATGCGCTGGCTTCTATGACCGAGCAGCCTTGATTGCCTTGCCGGAAAACATGAGACCTTCTTACGTTAAGCAGATGGGCAGGCTTATGCCAGCCAAGGCGAAGGGACTCCTCGTAACTCTTGAATATGACCAGGACCAGCGCGCGGGCCCGCCGTTTTCAGTGTCGGAGCACGAACTCCATGCCTTGTATGGCTCTGCTTGGGGGCTGACCTGTCTGGAGCGCAATGATGTACTGGCGGAAAACGCCAAATTCGCCCGGCAGGGGGTGATCCGGCTTGATGAGGTGGTGTACCGAATCAGTCGGTAGGAAAGGGGGGCAGCAATGCGCTGCCCCTGAGTCAGAGAATGACTTTGTCTCGCAGCTTTTCAGCAGCCTGCTGCAAGGCCTGGATGACTTTTTCCTTGTCATAATTCTGGATGCTATTGGTATCCAAGTACATGGAAAAGCCTGGGGCTTCATGCTCCATGTAACTGGGTGAAGCGCCCAGATCACGGCGGAAGTCCACAACCTGATAGATCTGAACTGGACGGCTGAAGCCCTTTACGCTGATCTGGCTTTTATCCCGGCACATGATGACGTCCTTGATCAACGAGTAGGTTTCGTGGCTGATCAGAATTTCCCCGGCATCGGCCGCACTTTCAAGTCGGCTGGCAAGGTTTACTTCACGGCCGATGATTGTGTAGTCCATCCGTGTGCTGGCACCGAAGTTACCGACCGTGCAGTAACCCGTATTGAGGCCCATTCGGATTTCCAGAGGCTTGGTAATGCCCTGGCTACGCCACTGCTGCCTGAGAACTTTCATGTGCTTGCGCATGGCGATGGCCATGGATACCGCTGCAACCGCGTCCTTCTTCGCGCCTTGGGTATTGGGATCACCAAAGAACACCATGACGCAGTCCCCTACGAATTTGTCGATCGTACCACCGTACTTGATGGCAATTTTCGACATCTCGTTGAGGTAGTTGTTGAGCATGTCCGTCAGCGCTTCGGCTTCAAGCTCTTCGGACAGCTCCGTAAAGCCTTTGATGTCGGAAAAGAACACGGTGAGCTTTTTACGCTGGGTCTCCAGAATGACGTTCTTTTTGCCGGTAAAGATCGACTCCCATACTTGAGAAGGCAGGTACTTGGAAAGATTGTGGGCTAGGTTCGCGGCTTTTTCATGTTCAAGCTTGAGTTCTTCCTGCGCCTGGCGCAGGCGAAGCCGCTGTTCATACATGAAGTACGCTGTCATGCAGAGGTGCAGACTGGTGCCTACGATACTGACAAAGGTAACCAGAAGCGGTGTGTGCGGTTCGATGTGCTCCAGCGCGACCGCACTGGTCGCCAGTAGAGCGCTGAAGGCTGTCAGCAATGCAATAGCAGCATAGCGACCCCCTCCCATCAGCAGGGAGGTAAACGTCAATAGCAGCAGGACCATGAAGCTGGGTACCAGCGAAAAGCCCAGCAGCAGAATGCTGATACCCGCATGCACCGAGTCGATGAACAGCAAGATCAGGTCGGTTTCCTGGTTGCGGTTGCGGCGGAAGCGTATGCTGACCTGTTGAGCCACATGGGGATACAGCAGCGTGTAAGGCACCAGCCACAAAATGTTGTATGCGAAGTGGTGGGCATAGGCGCCTGCGGCAATGGTGGCTGCCAGGGCAAGGTAGGCCAATGCGCGAGAATAGTATTCGCCTAGGTACTCGGATGGGCTGTTGGCGTGTCGATGGGTCAGAAACTTCATAGAGTCGAACCATCTGGAAGAAAAAGTGATGCCATAGTAACCCTCAAAAGTCTTGCAAAGAGCTGTGCCAGAATAGCGTCGCTGGCGAGCGCGATCTTATCTGAGGTCGTTATTCTCGTCCAAAGTCTTTACTTGTTACCGATGAGCAGAAGTTTGGCATGGAGTAATGGCACAATTCAGCCGGTCTGTACAACAACGATCGTTTTGATGAAAAGAGGTGTTCATGGATGCACTCGATGTGCTGCTCAACCGCGTTTCCGTTGCTCGCTTGACCGAGCCTGCCCCTACGGCAGAGCAGTTGGAAACCCTCTTTGCTGCCGCGTTAAGGGCGCCCGATCATAAGCAGCTGCGCCCTTGGCGCTTCCTGACGATTCAGGGGGAAGGGCGCCGGGCGCTGGGCGAGTTGTTTTCAAGGGCGGTTCTGGCTCAACGCCCAGAGAGCCCGCCCGAAGCCTTGGCCAAGGCGCGCAACATGCCTATGCGTGCGCCTTTGCTGGTGGTGGCTGTGGCCTGCATTCAAGAGCACCCTAAAGTACCTGCGCAGGAGCAGATCCTGGCAGCAGGATGTGCCGCTCACGCTCTGGAGCTGGCAGCTTATGCCATGGGGTTAGGCGCTATATGGCGCTCCGGCGATCTCACGCATGATCCTGTCGTACGCGAAGGGCTGGGCATTGATGCTCACGAGGAAATCGTCGGTTTCATTTACCTGGGGACGCCGGAAGTTACTCCGCGCAAGCCGGTAGCGTTGGAAACGAAGCAATTCGTCAAGACTTGGCCGGCGTAATCAGGCTTGCGGGAAGCTCCAGTGTGGCGACGAACCCACCCTCGGGATGGTTGGCGAACACGAGCTTTCCCCCATGTCGCTCGACCGCGCGCCGGGCGATGGCCAGGCCCAGGCCGTAACCCTGACTCGTCTGGTTGGCCGCACGATAGAAGGGTTCGCCCAACCGTGGTAGGTCTTCATTCGCCACCCCTGAGCCGTGATCGCGCACTGCGATAGTCAGTGTTCCCCCGGTCTGGTGGGCTGTAATTTCCAGAGGCGTTTCAGGTGGATTGAAGCGCAGTGCATTACGGATCAGGTTATCGATGGCGCGTTCGAGCAGGTCAGGCCATCCGTGCAGCATCAGGGTGGCGGGCACACTTACCTCGATCCGCTGCTCGGGTGCGGTCAGCTGAGCGTCATCGCACAGGTGTTCGATGAGTGCATTCAGAGGGATGTCTGCTCTGTCGCCAGATTCGCCGTCCAGGCGGGCCAGCGCCAGGATCTCACCGATTAGCGTTTCCAGACGATTGCATTCCTGTTCCAGTCTGGGCCACATGGCGGCGCGATCTTCAGGGGTCGCGCGCTCGGCCAGCGCAAGGGCAATGCGAAGTCGGGCAAGAGGCGAGCGTAACTCGTGAGAGACGTCTCGAAGCAGTTGACGCTGGCTGACTATGAGACTTTGCAGGCGGTCGCCCATTCGGTTGAAGTCCTGCGCCAGTACGCCAAACTCGTCTCTTCGCCGAGAAAGCTTGGCAAGGCTGTCCTGCTGATAGGCCGTACGTCCCAGATCATGCACAGCGCTGCGCAGGCGGTTCAAGGGTCGGGTAATCGCCAGCGTTAACAGCAGACTGAACAGCGTCAGAACTACAAAGGCAATGACCAATACACTGATAGGGAAGAGCACTGAATCGCGCCGCCAGGCGTTCAGCTCGGGCAGTGGGATATGGTAAATGAACAGGTAACTGCGCCCGCTTTCGCTGCTGGTATATTCCGTAGTAATCCGGCGCCAGGGCGGCGGTCTTCTGGGGCCGCGTTTTTCCATTTCCATGACGTGCGGGGGGAGGGTGCCGGGCACCAGTGGCGTCCCGTTCTCGCCCAGTACCTGTATATCGACGCCAAAGCGGCGCTTACGGTGTTCGAGCAATCGTTGGGCCGCGTCCTCGCCTTCATGCTCGTAGCGCTCGACCCACTTGGCGGGCAGCTGTTGAAGGCCGGGATGGCGGGAAAGGATCCAGGAATCCTGATCGAGAATATGCCCCAGGAGCATGGTCAGGCCGACTGCCGACAGGATTGCCAGCCAGAAGGTACCGAATATTCGCCAGAACAATGTTCTCAATACCATGTGGAACCCTGGTTTGGATGGAAAACTGCCCAGCTGGGCTGGGCAGTTTTAGGCATCAATTGGATTTGTGTTCTTTCTTCCACTGCTGGAATTCAGCCCATTCCGCTTTGCGCTGTTCCTGCTTCTTGGCCAGCTCGTCGAACTTTTTGCGCTGATCAGGCGTGAGCTGATCGCGAATGGTCTTCTGCGTCTTTTCGCGGTTGGCCTTGAGCTCATCCTTCATGGCCTGGCGCTCTTTTTCTGGCAACTTGTCCAGGTACTTGTGAATGATGTCCTGGCGATCGTGCATCTCCTGACCCATCAGCTTACCGATAGTACGGTGCTGCTCAGGCGTCAGATCAAGTTCCCGGAACGGGCCGCCCATCATGTCGCGATGTCCCTTGGGACCGTCCATATGCATGCCGGGCGGGGATGGCGGCATGTCATCGGCTGGCGCAGGTGCTGCAAAAGACAAGGTAGGCAGCAGGGAAGCGAACAGCAGGGCGGGAATCATCTTACGCATAAGGTTCTCCTTTTTGAGAGCCGGTATCGACCGGATGAGTCCACTTTAGCGGAGGCAAGGTCAGGCGCCGTCAATCAAGGTAAAGCTTGGGTAAATACGCAGTCAGTAAACTGTGTCAGTACCGTGCCGCCTATTCACTATAATAATAGCCGCGGCCTCTAATAGCCATGATGCGGGGTCTGCCATCCGCATGGGCACCCAGTTTCTTGCGCAGATTGCTGACATGCATATCGAGGCTGCGATCGTAAAGCGTAAGCTTACGTCCCAGGGCAATCTGGGCCAGAGCCTGTTTATCCAGAGGGTCACTGGGTTGGCGAAGTAGGGCTTCCAGAATGCGGCTCTCGGTAAGTGTCAGGTTGACCTCGTGCTCGCCGATGTTAGCGACGCCTCGGGCAACGCTCAACGACAGATCGCCCAGCTGTAAACGGGCTGCGGGCTGCGCCGGGTGGCTGCGGCGTAGAACGGCGCGCAGGCGCGCAGTCAGCTCTCGTGGGTCGCAGGGTTTGGCCAGATAGTCATCCGCGCCCAGCTCCAAGCCCAGGATGCGATCCAGGGGTTCGCCACGGCCGGACAGCATCACGACAGGTAGCTCGGGGTAGTCGCTGCGTAGCTGCTTGAGCAGCTCTAGACCACTTCCATCGGGCAGCATGACGTCGAGTACCACTGCAGAAGGGGTGTGGGCAGCCAGTTCCTGGCGTGCAGTCACGCCATCGTGGCTGGCGCGTACTTCGAATCCTTCCTGCTGCAACCAGGCACTTAGCAGATCGCAAAGCTCACGATCGTCATCGATCAGAAGAATTTGGCTCATTACGTTAGGCTCGTCGGGAACCGGAAGCAGGCTGCCGACGTATGACAGGCCGGCAGTTGTATGAAGACTTCAGCGGTTCTAGGATTTCTTGGAGTCGCTGTCATGCAGATGCCTGGACAGGTAAATGCCCTGACCAATCATGAAGAGCAGCGTCATGCCCAGGCTGCCAAACACCTTGAAGTCCACCCAGATGCTCTCGAACGTAAAGGCAACGAACAAATTGGCAAAGCCGCAGACCAAGAAGAAGATGATCCAGGCAATGTTGAGGCGTACCCAGATCGCATGGGGCAGGGTCATGGCATGGCCCAGCATCCGCTCGATCAGCGGTTTATCACCAATGAAATGACTGCCGATGAAGGCCAGGGCAAACAGCCAGTTGACCACAGGCGCTTTCCATTTCAGGAAAGTTTCGCTGTGGAACGCCAGGGTCATGCCACCAAACACCAGACAGGCCACCAGCGTCAGCCACTGGCCTTTCTCCAGACGTCGCTGCTGGATGAAAAGGATGCCATAGACGATGACTGACGCAATGATCAGAACCGCTGTTGCACTAAAGATGCCGCCCAGTGAGAAAGCATGACCTGCGAACTCGACGGTTCGAGGTTCAAGCTTGAAGACGATGAAGAACAGAAGCAGGGGGATGAAATCGATAAGTTGTTTCATTTAAGCAGCCGGAGCCAAGACATCCGGGCATAATAACAGACGAATCAAGACGAGGAACCAGGATGCGTGTCGATCTGCACTGCCACAGTACGGCTTCCGATGGGACATTGGCCCCGGCCGAGGTGGTTGCACGCGCCTATGAGCGGGGCGTTCGGTTACTGGCCCTGACCGATCATGACACCTTGGAAGGATTTGCCGAGGCGCGACAGACGGCCGATAAGCTGGGATTGACGTTGCTGACAGGCGTTGAGCTCTCCTGTACCTGGGGCGGCGCGACCATCCATGTATTGGGCTACGGCTTTGACAGCGACTCTCCAGATTTGAAGCAGGCGCTGGAGGCCCTTTACACGGGGCGTTGGGCGCGGGCCGAAGAAATTGATCGACGTTTGGCTGCCAAGGGCATGCCGGGGGCGCTTGAAGGCGCTCAGGCTATTCAGCAGGCGCTGGGTGATAGCCGTAATGCGCCTTCCCGCCCTCATTTCGCTGAGTTTCTAGTGCAGGCAGGTTATGTTAAGGACAGGGGCGAAGCATTCCGCAAATGGCTGGGCGGAGGCAAGATCGGTGATGTCAAGCAGCACTGGCCGACCCTGGAGGAAACAGTCACAACCCTGCGTGCGGCCAAGGCGTGGATCAGTCTGGCTCATCCATTGGCTTATGACTTTACACGGACTAAACGGCGCAAGCTGATCGGTGACTTCATCATGGCCGGCGGGCATGCCCTGGAAGTGGTCAATGGGGTCCAGCCAGCCGAACAGGTTGGCATGTTGGCAATTCTGGCGCGTGAGTTCGGTCTGATGGTTAGTGCCGGAAGTGATTTCCATACACCGAGTGACTGGTCTGACCTGGGCATGTACCGCCCGGTCCCTGAAGACCTACCTCCGCTGTGGGCACGGTTCGGTCATGCCATCTACCCAGCCAGTCAGGAGCCAACGTGAGCCAGTACATCGAGATACATCCGGAAAATCCCCAGCCGAGGCTGATCCGTCAAGCCGTGGATATCATTCAAAGCGGCGGCGTGATCGCTTATCCCACCGACTCGTCTTATGCATTGGGCTGTCGGATCGGTGAGAAAAATGCCGTAGAACGCATCCGGCGAATTCGCCAGCTGGACGATAAGCACAACTTCACTCTGGTATGCCGCGATCTTTCCGAGCTTGGTTTGTATGCCAAGGTCGACACGAGCACCTTTCGACTGATCAAGGCGCATACGCCAGGACCTTATACCTTTATTCTCAACGCCACCCGTGAGGTGCCACGCATTCTGCTGCATCCCAAGCGACGTACCATTGGTGTGCGGGTGCCCGAACATCCCATCACTCAGGCGCTTCTGGAAGAGCTGGGGGAGCCGCTGATGAGTGTCAGCCTTATCATGCCCGGCGAGAAAGAGTCGCTATCCGACCCTTATGAGATGAGAGACCAGCTGGACCATCTCGTTGACCTGATCATTGATGGTGGAATGGGGGGACTTGAGCCCTCTACGGTGGTCAGCCTGACCGACAGCGAGCCGGAAGTTCTACGTGTTGGTGCTGGTGATCCAGAGCCGTTTGAGCGTGAGCGTGCATGAGCGAGCCAGGCAGTCCTGACGTGAACGAGCCTTCGGCACGCATAGAGGCGGCAGTACCGCTGGTTTACGGGCAGGCTTTTACCGAGCTGCCACAGGACTTGTATATCCCGCCAGATGCGCTGGAGGTCTTCCTCGAAGCCTTTGAGGGACCGCTTGACCTGCTGCTTTACCTGATCCGCAAACAGAATATCGATATTCTCGATATTCCAGTGGCTGAGATCACGCGGCAGTACATGGGTTATGTCGAACTCATGAAATCGGTTCGTCTGGAGCTTGCTGCAGAGTATCTGGTCATGGCAGCCATGCTGGCGGAGATCAAGTCGCGCATGTTGCTGCCTCGCTCTTCGGAGGTGGAAGAGGAAGAGGATGACCCTCGAGCTGAATTGATTCGCCGGTTGCAGGAGTACGAGCGCTTCAAAAAAGCTGCTGAGGATATAGATACTTTGCCTCGGGTAGGGCGTGACATTACCGTACCCACTTTACCGGCACCTGACGCCAAGGCGCGCAAACTCCTGCCGGATGTGGGGCTGAACGAGCTGATGCTGGCCATGAGTGAGGTTATGCGGCGGGCGGATCTCTTCGAGAGCCATCAGGTATCACGGGAAGTCTTATCGACTCGTGAGCGCATGAGCGATGTGCTCGAACGCCTCAAGGGGGGGCAGTTCGTACCCTTTATTGCCTTGTTTACCGTCGAAGAAGGCCGTTTAGGTGTGGTGGTGACATTCATGGCTATCTTGGAGTTGGTAAAGGAATCGCTGATCGAATTGGTACAGAACGAGCCCTTTGCAGCGATTCATGTACGGGCCCGAGGCGAAGACGCGCCTGTTGCCGATGCAGATATTGCCCAGTCCTGACTACCGGCCTAGGCCTAGCGCCGTCATCAGGGAATCGATTGCAGTAAATGTCTGGTCCGCCTGTGGTAATGGGGGGCGAGCACGCATCAGGACAGGGATTTTCAAGTCGCGCGCAGCGATCAGTTTAGCCTCGGTGGCGCTGCTGCCGCTGTTCTTGCATACAATCACCTC
Source organism: Pseudomonas sp. MAG002Y (assembly GCF_019400845.1). Classification (NCBI taxonomy): domain Bacteria; kingdom Pseudomonadati; phylum Pseudomonadota; class Gammaproteobacteria; order Pseudomonadales; family Pseudomonadaceae; genus Pseudomonas; species Pseudomonas sp. MAG002Y. The sequence continues at coordinate 166,753 of NZ_WOEJ01000005.1, forward strand.
GATCTCTTGATCTTTCAACAAGGTGTATTCGTCTTCTATCCGGAATGGTCCTCGTGCGTTCAGGAGCGTAACGTTGGAACGACTCTGCTCCGAAGTGACCAGGCAGCGAACCCACCAGCGCTGGTGAGGGGGTATCTCATCGATATGGGTTAGAGGCTCTCGTCCGAGCGCCATCAGGACGCGGGCAAAGGGATAAAGCTGGGCCGTCAGCTCGGGCCAGTGATGCCATTCCCGCCACTCATCACCCGCGCAAGGATGCCAGGCCGGACGATGCAGCATCCAGTATGGGATACCTGTTTGTCTAGCGGCTTTCTGAGCATGTCGGCTGATCTGTTCAGCGTACGGATGGGTTAGATCGAGCAGCAAATCAATTCGTTGTTCATGAATGAAACGGACTAGCCCATCGGTACCGCCAAGGCCACCTACGTGGCAGCGGCAGGGTAAGTCATCGGGTATCTGACCCAGGCCAGCCAGGCTATAGATGGCATTAGCGGGAAGCTGATAGGCAAGACACAGACCTTCGCGAGTGCCGCCCAGCAGCAGAATCTTCTTCAAGACGCGCTCCCCATCAGATTGCCGGCGCGGTCGATGGCAAAAACGTCCAGTGCCGTGGCATCGGGCAGTTTACTGAGCGCCACATTACGGGCGAGTCGGCAGATATGGTCAGCCAGGAGGAAACCGGCCTCATGGGAAAGCTTGAGCGCTTGTTGACTGGTAGTGCAGGAAGCAATAGCCGCTTGCAGGGAGGCACCTGCGCCGAGAGCTGCCGCCTGCTCAGCCAGCCAGGGCAGGTCTATGCTGGAGCTACGGCTGTGGAGATCCATGTGTCCGGCTGCCAATTTGCTGATCTTGCCAAAACCGCCACAGAGAGACAATCGTGGCACTGGAACGCGCTTGGTATGTTTTAAGACCGCGCCGACAAAATCTCCCATCTCGATCAAGGCAATTTCAGGCAGGCCGAAGTGGGTCCGCATGGCCGCCTCGCTGGCATTGCCGGTACACGCAGCCAAGTGAGACTCTCCATTGGCGCGGGCAACATCAATAGCCTGCTGAATTGAGGCGATATAGGCTGCGCAGGAAAAGGGACGAACGATGCCGCTGGTACCCAGAATCGACAGCCCTCCCAGGATGCCCAGGCGGGCATTCATAGTCTTTTGCGCCAATACTTCACCCTTTTCAACGCCGATAGTCACTCGGAACCCGCCAGGGTAGCCAGCCTCAAGGGCGAGCCGCTCCAGATGGTGGCGCATCATCTGCCGGGGTACCGGGTTGATAGCGGGCTCACCAACCTCCAGTACCAGACCTGGTCGGGTTACTGTGCCAACACCAGGACCTGCTAGAAAGGTAATACCGGGCTCGGCTGTCAGCTCGACCTGAGCGAAAACCCGTGCGCCATGGGTAACGTCCGGGTCATCTCCAGCATCCTTGATGATCGAGGCGGTGGCACCCGTAGCACTACGCTCGCAATGCTCGATGCGAAGCAGAAGGGTTTTCCCGCCCTTGGGCAGATCGATGGTCAAGGCATCACAGGTTTCGCCACGCAAGAGCAGGCGTGCCGCTGCCAGGCTTGTGGCCGTGGCGCAGCTGCCTGTTGTAAAGCCGCTGCGCAGCGGACCTTTACGCTCGGGAGATTCCTCGCGCATGGGCGTTGAGTCGTCCTTCAGCCCACCACTGACATGAGTGCGTCAGGTTTGGAGTGGACGAACGGGCAGGTGAACGGTCTCATGCAGGCGGCTCCTCGCTGGCTTTCTTGCGACGCTTGTATGCCGGACGATATACATGAGCCTTGTCCTCCCGGTAAAGAAAGGATTCGGAAAAATCATCTGGTGCCAGCACACGCCCGACAAGAATCAGCGCCGTGCGGTGGAAGCCTTTGGCCCGAACCTTAGCCAGGATGTCTTCCAGCGTACCCATTACCCAGTCCTGATCCGGCCACGTAGCCCGGTGCACCACAGCCACGGGGCAATCGGCGCCATAGTGCGGGATCAGGTCCTCGACAATCTTGTGCAGTCGGTTGATTCCCAGGTGTATGGCAAGGGTTGCGCCATGCCGAGCAAGGTCCGGCAGTTGCTCACCTTCGGGCATAGCTGTCTTGCCTGTATAGCGCGTGAGAATAATGGTTTGAGAGATATCCGGAAGCGTCAGCTCTGTACCGAGCAAGGCAGCGCACGCAGACGTGGCTGTGACGCCCGGTATCACTTCGAAAGGAATGTCCAGCTCACGTAAACGGCGAATCTGTTCGCCAATTGCGCCATAGAGTGACGGGTCGCCTGAATGCACGCGTGCTATATCCTGGCCCTTGGCATGGGCAGCTTCGATCAGCGTCATGATTTCCGCCAGATGAAGCTCGGCAGTATTGATGACTTGTTCGGCGGTGTTGCCTTGGAGAACAGCCTCGGGGACCAGAGAGCCTGCATAGAGAATGACCGGGCAGCTGTGAATCAGTCGCTGGCCTTTGATGGTGATCAGCTCAGGGTCGCCAGGACCGGCGCCGATGAAATAAACCGTCATGCATCGGCTCCCAGTTTTTTGGCATAGCCGCGGGGCGTGTATACCCATTGGCCAACTCGGCGGGTTTCGCTGTTGCCCACCAGCACAATAGTCAGCATATCGACCTGAGCTGGGTCAAGTTCGCCTAGTGTAGTGACAGTGATCTGCTCTGTTGCCCGGGTAACGTTGCGACCGATAATGACAGGCGTGTCTGCTGGGCGTTTTTCCAGTAACAGCTCACGGGCACGTGCCAACTGCCAGGTACGCTTTTGGGAGACCGGGTTGTAGAAGGCCACCACAAAATCTCCCAGGCCTGCCGCACGGATGCGTGTCTCGATGGTTTCCCAAGGAGTGAGCAAGTCTGAAAGCGAGATAGTGCAGAAATCGTGGGCCAGTGGGGCGCCCACACGGCTGGCGCAGGCTTGCAGGGCTGAAATGCCGGGCACTACGGCAATCTCCACCTCGTGCCAGGCGGGCAGCGCCTCGTGCTCCAGTAGCTCGAACACCAGAGTCGCCATGGCATAGATGCCTGCATCTCCGCTGGAAATCAGCGCCACGCTTCGGCCTTCGGCGGCCAGCTCCAGGGAGCGGCGGGCACGGCCGATTTCATCACCCAGCGGGCTATCGTGACGTGCCTTACCGGCCACGATCTCGCCGAGCAGGTCGACGTAGAGCGGGTAGGCAACCAGGTCTGTAGCGCCTTCCAGCGCGCGGCTGGCAGCGGGGCTCAAGTGCTCCAGCCCGCCTGGGCCGGTACCGATGATAACTAAACGTCCAGTCATGAAGGATCCTGATAGGCGCGTGCAAGAGCAAAGGTCGCACGGGCGTTCTTGTGTTTGGGAATGATCAGCTCGGCCGGACCGCCCGTTACCTGCTCGGCCATTGCAAGGGCCGCTGCCTCTGCCACGCCATAGCAGCCCGTTTCGCGAAAAACGATAGCGGAGCGTTGAGTGAGCTGGTTTTCGTACCGGTTGAGCGTGTCGGCCCCAAAAAACCGAATAGGTACATTTAATGTTTCAGCCAATGCCAGCATGCCGACTTCGTCGTGTTTCAATGCGATGCTGGCGAAGCCATTGATGTCGGCTACGGTCAGCGAATGGGCAGCCAGGGTTTCTGTCATCAGTGTATGCAGAACTGATTCCGGGCAACCTCGCTCGCATCCCAGGCCAGCAATGTAGAGAGGACGGGTGTAGCGCCGGGCACTGGTGATAACGCATTGAGCCTGCAGCTGCTCCGACCATTCCTGCGCCCAGGCGTTGGCGCCGCCTTCATGGCCGGACAGCAGGGGAATGATGAACCGACCGGCTTCATCCAACACCAGCACCGGCGGGTCGCGGTACTTGTCTTGCAACACTGGCGCCAGGGTGCGTACGGCGATACCGCTGGCGCAGATCAATGCCAGCCGATGTCCGGCCTGGAAGCGTTGCTGTACGGTTTCGATAAAAGGCTGAGGACGATGCAGCCACTCGGCACTTCGATCCAGTAACTGCAAGCGTTGAGCGAGCGCAGCACCGGCATCCGTCAGACTGACGATGGTCAGCATGGCTGTGCCCCGATTAGGAACAAGGCAAAGTAGGGGCCTTGTTCTCCATCAGGCATCGCTTCATGGCATCGAATGATCCGCTGTGTGTCACGGCTGGCGTATTCGACATAAACGCTATCAGCGTCACGTCCGGTACGTCGCAGCAAGCGCAGGATTTCACCATACTGGCGGCCGGGTTTCATGATCACGAGCGGTCCGGGCTCATGCAGGGCGCTGGCCAGCCGCTCCGGGCCGGCAGTAGCGGGCAGGATGCGCAGGCTTTGTTCGAGTCGCGTCAGCGGGTGACGCGCTGCAGCGGCGGCGGCCATGATCGAACTGATGCCCGGCACAATCTGACAGGGAAACCGCTCGCCCAGCCGATCATGTAGATAGATGAAGCTGCCGAACAGTAGAGGATCGCCTTCGCATAGAACCGCCACGTCCTGTCCATGCTCAAGCCGGTGGGCAATATCGGCAGCAGCTTGATCATAGACAGAGAGCGCCGCATCGCGCTGACGCTCGAACGGCATGTAGATAGGCAGCTCCAGCTGATCGATCAGATGTTCCTGGGCGATGACCCGCGCCTGGGAGGCACCTTGCTGATTGGCAATATAGGCTACTACCGGACACTGCCGGATCAGGCGGGCAGCCTTGAAGGTAAGCAGTTCGGGGTCGCCGGGGCCGACACCGATGCCATAAAGTGTACCAGTCATGGTTTGATTCGCTTGAAAAGAAGTACAGGCAGGTGCGGGCGCATGAGGCGTTGACCGGCGAGACGGTCGCCTCTGGAAACGGCCAACTGGATCCATTCGTCGTCCTGGGCAGGCTCAATTTGTGAAAAGCCATGCAAAGCCATACGCGCATCCTCGGTGACGGCACTGGCAATCAGGCGTCCTCCTGACGGGAGTCGAGCCCAGCATGCTTCAAGAATCGCAGCCAGATCACGGCCGCCACCGCCTACAAATACGACGGTCGGCGATGGCAGTTTAGCGATATGCTCAGGCGCACGGCCTTCATGAATATGCAGATTCTTGACGACGCCGAAGCGGTCACGGTTCGTAGCAAGATGGGTGAGTCGCTCGGCGTGATACTCCAGGGCCTGAACCTGCCCATAGGGGTTCCATCGGGCCCATTCCACCGCTACGCCACCACACCCTGCACCAATATCCCAGCCGATATCACCTGCACGGGGCTCAAGCAGCGAAAGAACACACAGCCGTACCTCGCGCTTGGTCAGCAGACCTCTGCCGGCCTCGTCACCGTCTGTGCTGAACGCGGCGTCGGTGATGCCCGGGAATTCAGGCAGTACGCCACCTGCACCTTGAGTCCTGAAGATCACGACGTTCAAGGGAGAAAAGACTTCAGTCGACTCACTGAGAAGGCTGGCCGTATGAGTGGACACACGTTCCTCATGGGTACCCAGGTTTTCTGCTACCCAAACGGTGGAATCACCAAAGCCTCCGGCAACCAGCTCGTCTGCGATCGCGGCAGGATGGCTGTGGGCATCGGTGAGCGTTGCAAACCAGCGGTTGACCTTCAGGGCGGCGCGCAGACTGGAAAGGGGACGACCATGCAGGCTGACCACTTCAGCCTCTTGCCAGGGTTGGCCGATCCGGGCAAAGGCGGCCTGGATACTGGACACTGCCGGATAAAAGCGAAGCTTTTCAGCGGTGAGGTGCTTGCGCAGATGTCCGCCAAGGCCATAAAAAAGCGGGTCGCCAGAGGCAAGCAGGACGATGCGCTGGCCGGAGTGCTCTGCCAGAAGCGACCAGAGCGCTGAAAACGGGTTAGGGAAATGGGCTCGGCGAGGAACATTGAGGCCTTGCTGCTCAAGCGCTTCGAAATGACGCGGTGCACCAATAACCAGTTCAGCCGAGTCCAGTGCCTGCCGCGCTTCGGCCGAAAGGGCTTCGCCTGCGAGCCCAAGGCCGATGACCTCCAGCGTAGGGCCATTCCAGGTTCGTTCGCTCACCAGCGTATCCCTTGCTGCACACGTGCCAGTGCATTGAGCGTAGCGGCGGCCAACGCGCTGCCGCCCCGTCGGCCACTGAGTGCTATCCACTCGATGCCGAGTGCTTGCCCATGAGCCATGAGCGCATCCTTGGATTCTGCTGCACCAATGAAGCCAACCGGCATCCCGATGATAAGGGCGGGCCTGGGGCCACCCGTTTCCAAGTGCTCAAGCAGTCTGAACAGGGCTGTCGGGGCGTTGCCAATGACTACAATGCTGCCGGGCAGATAGGGCTCCCACAGCGACAGCGCCGCCATGCTGCGCGTTTCACCCGTTGCTTTTGCCAGCGCCGGGACACGCTCGTCATTCAGAAAGCATAAGGGACGTTCACCGAACAGGCGTCGGGTCAGGCCGTGCCTGACCATTTCGACATCACAGAGGATAGAGGCCTGCGCCTCCACGGCGGCAAGACCGGCTTCCATGGCATGTGGGCTGAAGTGCAGCGCTTCCACAATCTCCGGTTCGCCACAGGTATGCACCAGGCGCATGGCAATCTGCGCCTGGTCAGGGTCGAAGCGGCTGAGGTCGGTCAATGTCCTGATCTGTTCAAAGGACTGACGCTCGATGGCCTCCGGGTCGCGCTGATAATCGAAGGGCATGCAATCAATCCGCCGGGGTCAGTTTCTGAACACCTTTGAGCGGCGCTGCCTGGGCAGGTGACAGAGCATGATCATGACTGTGGCCATGGTCATGATCGTGGTGGTGATGACCATGATGGTGATGATGGTGGTGGTCATGATCGGCATCGGTGCCAATACCGCGCACATGATGGTGGTGTCCGAACTGGGGAGCACCGACACGGTCTTCGAAGCCGATGATCTGCTCGCGGTAATGGCAAAGCTGGCAGTTCATGTTGCCAGTGCCTTCCTCGGTTTCATGGAGTTTGTCCACCAACGCCTCGATGACCAAGGGATGGTCGTTGAGATAACCGGCCTTGACAACCCGTACCTCGGGATGCGCCTCGGCATAGGCATCTACGTCTGCATAGATGCGATCGATCAGGCGTCCTGTGAAAAGGAAGTAGGGGAATACGATGACATTGCGGTAGCCCAGGCGATGCACGACAGGCAGCGCGTCGGCTACCAGCGGCTTGGTTACGCCTGAATAGCAGGTCTCGGCCCAAGCGAAGCCCATGCCTTCCCACAGGAAGCGTGTGATCTTGGTGATGTTGGAGTTGGCGTCAGCATCGGACGCGCCTCGCCCGACAACGACCAGAAGGGTTTCATCGCGACGGTAATCATCGCCAAACTGCGCTTCGGCCGCCTCGATACGATCGCGTGCAGCGCGCATCATCTTGGCGTTGACGCCCAGTTCCACTCCGTAGGTGATCTTGACTTCCGGGTTCGCGGCCATGAACTCGTTGAGTTCGCTGGGAATGTCGTTCTTGGCATGGCCGGCGGCCATCAGCATGCCAGGAATGGCGGTAATGTTGCGAGCACCTTCTGCGATCAGCTTGTTAAGGCCTTCAGCAATGGTCGGGCGGGCGAATTCGAGAAAGCCTGTGGTGCACAGACGATCCGGAAAGCGGCTCTTGAGGTGTTCGGCGAGGCGGAAGAACTCTTCGACGCCCGGCCTGCTGCGAGTGCCATGCCCCACGACGAGAATGGCGGGTGCGCTGTTACTTAATGTCATCAGGTATTCTCAGCTGTATCACGGGTGTAGAACCAGGCGCTCAGCCAGCCCAGCACAATCCAGAAAACGGCATTGGAAACAAGTGCTGCCAACTGGAAATGTTGCTGCAGGGATTCAGGGGCCAGGCTTGCCTGTTCGGCAGGTTGTGGTGCGCCAATTATATGGGGCAGCGCCAAAAGGGCCAATGCGGCCAGACGCAACACCCTATGGCGGGTGAGAAATAGCAGGGCCAGGGCGCAGGCTGTGGCAGCCGCGGTGCCGACCCACCAGCCTTGCCGTGCGGTCAGTTCAGCCGCTGCGGTGCCGGGCAGTTCCGGTGGCAGCCCCAGGGAGGGCGCAAGACAAAAGGTCAGATAGCCGGTAGCGCCCCAAAGCAAGCCATGCCAGGCGTGGCGTGGGGCTCGTAGCGTAAACAGGCCTGCCAATATCAGGCTGAATCCAACCGCAACGACTAGGTTGCCGCCGAGTGTCGAAAGCGTTCGTTGCCAGCCGTCTTCAGGCGCCCAGGCCTCGTCGTCATGGTGGTGAGCAGGCGTGTCAGCGGCATGCGCGTGCGCTTCACCCGCTACCTCATAGGTTTCGGCTTCCAGGATAAGCGGCGTGATCCAAAGACCCTGCAGCACGCTCAGGAGCAGTGCCGCCAGTAGTCCGGCAAAGCTGGCTGTAAAGGCAATCCGTTTGTACATGTCACAGCCTCAATGGCAGGGGAAGCCTTCACTATGACGGGTGTCATGAGCGCCATTATGAAGGGCGTCGATGTGTGAGAAGCCGGCTAGAAAGACCAGGCCTGCTCCCAACACGCACGCCAGGGCGGCGGCAGTCAGGCGTTGAGTCAGGGTGCCGGATGCCGTAGGCACATGAGACAGGGATTGGCTATTCATGGATTCCCTCCTAGGAGTGTGGCGAGGATGAGGGAACGCACGAAGGCGCGGTCGCTTGCGCGCCACGCCATTCAGCTGCGCCCGCCCACCGCGGGTTGCTCAATCGTCAATCAGGCCGGTCTCCGGACTTGTGAAGGGGGTGGAGCAAGGGGCTCCAACGCCTGCAAGATCGGCCTTCCCATGCTCTACAGCCGAGCACAGTGGATATCGATCTACACTCACGTACCGTTGCGGGGGCAGTGCCGGACTTGAACCGGCTTCCCGTTTCACCGCCACGAACCGCGTGGCGACACCTGAAATCAGGCGCAAGCAGACCACGAACACGGGCGAAGCGTCAACTTCATCGATTGACACTCCAGAGTGTCGCTCGTAGCCTTTGCGCCTTCAGGGTGCTTTGGCACATGACCAAAGCTAAGAGGGAATGCGGTGCGAGACCGCAGCTGCCCCCGCAACTGTAAACGGTTGTTTAATCGATGCTTTTCAGGAAGCCACTGCTCTTGGGCGGGAAGGCGAGAAGCGTTGCCGTGAGCCAGGAGACCTGCCTTGAACACATTTCAGAATGCGGCTGCACGTGTGAGCCGTATTCTTTCCGACAACCGGGCGGGGTGATCCGGTGTGGCGTCTGGACTGCGTATGAGCGCGTCTTCGTCATGCCTGCCTGTCCCTTTTTCATAAGGCAGCTCATGAAAACCTTGGCCAAGATTCCTGTCACAATCATTACCGGCTTTCTCGGCGCCGGCAAAACCACATTGCTGCGCCATATTCTGGAAAATGCCCAAGGGCGGCGCATCGCCGTCATTGTGAATGAATTCGGTGAGCTGGGTATCGACGGTGAAATCCTGAAGCAGTGCAGCATCGGATGTACCGAAGAAGAAGCCGCAGGCCGGGTATTCGAGCTGGCTAACGGCTGTCTGTGCTGTACCGTGCAGGAAGAGTTCTTTCCGGTGATGCGCGACCTGGTGGCCCGACGTGCCGATATCGACCACATCCTGATCGAGACGTCTGGCCTGGCGCTGCCCAAGCCGCTCGTACAAGCCTTCCAGTGGCCGGAAATCCGTAATGCATGCACCGTGGATGCCGTTGTCACCGTGGTGGATAGCCCGGCGGTTGCCCTGGGTACGTTTGCGGCCTATCCCGAAAAAGTCGATGCCCAGCGTCAGCTGGACCCCAACCTGGATCACGAGTCCCCACTGCATGAGCTGTTCGAGGATCAACTGGCAAGCGCCGATCTGGTCATCCTGAACAAGGTCGACCAGATGCCGCAAATGGCCCTGGCGGCCGTGCGTAGCCAGATCGAGAGCGAATTGCCAGCGTCCGTGAAAATCATCGAAGCGAGCAATGGGCAGCTGCCGTTGTCTGTCCTGCTGGGGCTGAATGCCGAGGCCGAGCTGCATATCGACGCGCGAAAGACGCATCACGACCATGAGCCTCATGAGGAGCATGATCATGACGAATTCGACTCGTTTGCGGTCGATCTGCCAGAGGTAGAGGAAAGTGTCTTGCTGGACGCATTGACCGGGCTGGTGCAGCGCCACGGCATCCTGCGTATCAAGGGCTTCGTCGCCATCAAGGCCAAGCCGATGCGCCTGCTGGTGCAAGGGGTAGGTACCCGCTTCGACAAGCACTTCGATCGTGCCTGGAAGGCGGATGAGGTTCGGCAGACACGTCTGGTCGTGATTGGCCAGGATCTGGATCAGGCTGCCATCAGCGCTGAACTCCGCAGCGTACTGGCTTAATACGATGCATCTCCTCAGGACTCAGCCCGGCGGCTTTACTCCCGACGACGGAATCGCTCATCTTGCACAGACCCCGGGCGACCTGGTGATCCTGTGCAGTGCCGATTCTCATCTAGCGCTGCTGGCCGAAGCGGCGCGCGGGCTGCCTGAGGACTTTCCAAGCCTGCGCCTGGCCAACCCCATGCAGCTGATGAATCACGCCTCGGTTGATCTGTATGTCGATGAGGTGCTTCAGCATGCCAAGGTCATCATTGTCTCGTTGCTGGGCGGGGCGGCGTACTGGCGCTACGGTGTAGATCAATTGGCCCAGCTGGCCGCACAAGGTGCCAGGCTGATTCTTGTACCCGGAGATGACAAACCCGATCCTGAGCTAATGGCGTTGGGTAACTCTTCCGTTGAGGATGCCGAGCGGATCTGGCAGTACCTGCGACAGGGCGGCATGGATAATGCCCGCATGCTGTATCGCTTCATCGGCCAGCGATGGTTTGGACGTGAGACGATGTGGGTCGAGCCTCAGCCGCTACCGCGTGTTGCGGTGTATGCGCCAGAGCGTGATAAAGATAAGGCGCTGGGCTCGTGGCAGCAGCGTTGGCAGGAGGATGGGCCGGTAGCAGCCCTGTTGTTCTACCGCAGTCATCTACAAGCGGCCAATACAGGGTTCATCGATACGTTCTGCGAAGCATTGATAGCTCAAGGGATTAATCCGTTACCTGTTGCCGTAGCCAGTCTCAAGGAGCCGGAGTGCCTTGCTGAGGTCGAGGCACTGCTGGAGGCGACAGAGACCGAGCTGATCATCAATACGACAGGTTTTGCCCAGTCCAACCCGGATTCCCCTCATCTCCGCCCGTTTCGTCGCGATGTGCCGGTACTGCAGGCTATTTGTGCCCAGGATAACGAACCGGGATGGCGGGAGAACGCCCAAGGGCTTGGTCCACGCGACCTGGCGATGCACATTGCCTTACCGGAACTGGATGGGCGGATCATCACGCGCCCCGTCAGTTTTAAGGGCCTGGCCTGGCGAGATGAGCGCAGCCAGAGCGATGTGGTGTGTTATCAGCCCGTTCATGAGCGAATGGCGTTTGTGGCTGAACTGGCTCGGCGCTGGATCATGTTGGCTCGATTGCCAAATAGTGAAAAGCGTACCGCCTTGATCCTGGCCAATTACCCGACCCGGGACGGCCGGATTGGTAATGGTGTAGGACTGGATACGCCTGCCGCTGCACTCAATATTCTCAAAGCGCTGGAGACCGAAGGATATCCGGTCGAAGGCCTGCCCGAGAGCGGAACGGCCTTGGTCCATTCCCTATTGGGCGGCGTGACGAATGATCTGGGAAACCTGGATTTACGGCCGTGCCATCAAAGCCTGGGGATGGAGGACTACCTGCGCTTTTTCGCCGAATTGCCGCAGGTGAACCAGGACGCGGTGCGGGAACGCTGGGGCGATCCCGAGCAGGACCCCATGTTTCGCTGCGGCCGCATGATGGTTGCCGGGCTGCGGTTCGGACTGACGTTTGTAGGTATCCAGCCGGCGCGGGGCTATCACCTTGATCCCAGTGCGGTTTACCACGATCCGGACCTTGTACCGCCGCATGGGTATCTGGCGTTCTATTTTTGGCTGAGGCACGTCTATCGCGCCCATGTGCTGGTGCATGTCGGCAAGCATGGCAACCTTGAGTGGCTTCCAGGGAAGGGTGTTGGTCTGTCTGAAACCTGTTGGCCGGATGCCGTGCTTGGCCCGACGCCCAACATTTATCCTTTCATTGTCAATGATCCGGGCGAAGGGGCGCAGGCCAAGCGTCGTACCCAGGCGGTTATCATCGATCATCTGATGCCTCCGCTGACGCGCGCCGAGAGCTATGGACCTTTGCGCGATCTTGAGCGGCTTGCCGATGAGTTCTATGAAGCGCAACTGCTTGATCCGCGTCGCGCCCGCGAGCTGCAAGGCGATATCGCACAGCTGTTACGCCGCTCCAGCCTGGACCAGGAGCTGAAACTCTCGGATACCGAAGCGCCCGAAGACTGGTTACCCAAGGTAGACGCCTACCTGTGCGAGCTGAAGGAATCGCAAATCCGCGACGGGCTCCATATCTTTGGTGAGTCTCCTCAGGAGCGCCTGCGGCTTGATACCTTGCTGGCGTTGGTTCGTATTCCCCGCGGTAACGGGCAGGGCGGTAATGCCAGCCTGCTTCAGGCATTGGCTAAAGACCTGAGCCTGAATATTGATCCCCTTGATGCTGCGTTGGGAGAGCCCTGGCCTGGGCCGTACCCTGAAGCGTTACGGGCAGTCAGTACGGAGCCTTGGCGTATCGCCGGTGACACGCGTGAGCGCCTGGAATTACTGGCCGGTCGACTGATTGAGCAGGCACTGGGCGGTGAGTTGAATGAGGCGCAGTGGCCCTATGCGGGGCTGGTGCTGGCCCAGCTCAAAAGCCATATAGCACCGCTTCTTGACGCCTGCGGTCCGGCGGAAATCGCAGGAATCATCAGTGCATTGGCAGGACGGTTTGTCCCGGCAGGCGCCAGCGGAGCACCCAGTCGAGGCCGTCTGGATGTGTTGCCTACGGGCCGCAACTTCTATTCGGTAGACGTTCGTAATCTGCCAACCCAAACGGCATGGCGAATCGGTTGGCAATCAGCCAATCTCTTGCTGGAGCGTCATTTGCAGGATTATGGCGATTACCTGCGGCAGTTGGGGCTGTCCGTTTGGGGAACCGCAACCATGCGAACAGGTGGCGACGATATCGCCCAGGCCATGGCATTGCTGGGCGTGCGCCCCGTCTGGCAAGCGGGTAGCCAGCGTGTCAGTGATTTCGAGATCCTGCCTTTGACAATCCTGGACCGGCCGCGTGTAGACGTCACGTTGCGGGTTTCGGGTTTTTTCCGTGATGCCTTCGCCAACCTGATTAGGCTATTTGATGCTGCGGTGCAGGCGGTGGCAGCGCTGGACGAGCCGGACGATATGAATCCATTGGCCGCCCGGGTCCGTGATGAGCAGCGTGTCCTCGAAGCGAAGGGGTTGGCGACTGACGAGGCGCGGCGCCAAGCTGGCTGGCGGGTATTTGGTTCCAAGCCCGGCGCCTATGGGGCGGGTCTGCAAGGCCCGATCGATGAGCGTCAGTGGCAATCTCGCGATGATCTGGCGGAGGTATACCTTAATTGGGGCGGCTACGCCTATGGCGCAGATGACCCAGGCACGCCTGCACGGGAGCGCTTCGTCGAGCGGCTCGGCCATTTACAGGCTGTCTTGCATAACCAGGATAACCGTGAGCACGATCTGCTGGATTCGGACGACTACTATCAATTCCAGGGTGGCATGCTGGCCGCCGCAGAGACATTGCAGGGCGAGGCAGTAGCGTCTTATCACGGCGACCACAGTCAGCCGGAGTCGCCTCGTATCCGTACACTCAAGGAAGAGCTCAACCGCGTCATTCGTTCCCGGGCTGCTAATCCCAAATGGATCGATGGCGTGAAGCGGCATGGATATAAAGGTGCTTTTGAGCTGGCGGCCACGGTGGATTATCTGTTTGCCTTCGATGCCACGACAGCATTGATCGATGACCATCAGTATGCACTGTTGGCCGATGCCTATGTACTCGATCCGGCTACCCGTGAATTCATTCAGCAACACAACCCTGATGCCTTGCGAGAAATGACAGAGCGATTGCTGGAGGCCCAGCAGCGCGGGCTCTGGCAAGAGCCTGGGCATTATCGGGAAGCGCTGGAAAACGTTCTGATGGACAGCGAGGAAAGCTAAGTAGATGTTTCCTCATAATACCAGCCCATTAATGAGCTCTCTATGACTGATACTCCGCAATTTCCTTTGGCTGCCATTGTAGGAGCTGACTCCTTGAAGTTGGCGCTTTGCCTCAATGCCATTGATCCGGGTATCGGTGGGGTATTGATCGAAGGCCCGCGCGGTATGGCGAAGTCCACCCTGGCACGCGGCGTGGCCGCCCTGATGCCGGGTGGTTCATTCGTGACCTTGCCATTGGGGGCCAGCGAAGAGCGTATTACCGGCACACTCGACCTGAACGCCGCCCTGGGTGAAAAGCGCGCTGCATTTTCACCTGGCGTGTTGGCCAAGGCGGATGGCGGAGTGTTGTATGTGGATGAGGTCAATCTGCTGCCGGATCATCTGGTTGACCTGTTGTTGGACGTAGCCGCCAGTGGTGTAAACACCGTGGAGCGCGACGGGATTTCCCATCGGCATCCGGCGCGCTTTATACTGATTGGCACCATGAACCCCGAGGAGGGGGAGTTACGCCCCCAATTACTGGATCGGTTTGGTTTCAATGTGGCGCTGAATGCCCATCCTGCGCCAGCAGAGCGAGCCGAAATCATGCGTCGTCGGCTGGCGTTCGACCTTGATCCGCCCGGCTTTATTGCCAGTTGGGCCGGAAGCCAGGCGGACCTTGTCAAGCGCTGCCAGGCTGCACGTAGCCGGTTGGCAGGGGTCGCACTGGATGATCTGTCGCTGTCGCGTATTGCCGAGCGCTGTTTTGCAGCGGCAGTGGATGGCATGCGTGCGGACCTGGTATGGCTAAGGGCAGCACGCGCCCATGCGGCTTGGCGCGGTAACGAAAAGATTACTGAAGATGATATCGATGCGGTGGAAGAGTTCGCGTTGCGTCATCGCCGACGACAGCAACCCCCTTCGGAGTTACCGCCACCGCCATCTTCTGATCGTCCCGTCTCCGAACCCTCTTCAAGCCATTCGAAGAGTGAAGGGCAATGGGGTGAGCTACCGCCTCAGGCGACGGCGATTGGAGAAAAGCGCTCAGGTGAGGGTTGGCCAAAAAAGCGCTGAGCATTCGCCCGCGTGTAACCCAAGTGGCGGATGCTCGACCTTTACCGGGGAAGGCCAGTAGCGGTCGGCACGGTGCTTCTCGCACAGGTGAGGCAGGGGCAGTTGCCTGGGTACCCACCTTACTGAGGGGGCTTCCTCGACGTGAGGCTGACCTGATACGCCAGCCTCGCTCTCAGTCGCCACGAGAGCATTGGTTGTTCATTGTCGATGCCTCGGCGTCCATGCGACGTCATGGCGCCCTGGTTCAAGCCAAGGGCGTATTGCTGGGTTTTCTCGAGCAGGCTTACCGCGCGCGGGCAAGCGTAGCGGTGCTAGGGGCAACAGGTGTACAGCCGCACTGGCTTGCCCAGGCTCGTCGAGCCAGTCAACAGGTTCCGGGTTGGCTTGCAGACCTGGGTGCAGGGGGCGGTACTCCCTTGCTTGAATCCCTGAAGCACGCACATGAGTGGCTAAAGCAACACCAACGTCGTCTCGGCAATGAGCCGGTAAGTATCGTTGTGATGACCGATGGCCGTGTACGCGCCTGGACCTCATTGCCTCGTCTTGATGCGTCTGTCCTTGTCATCGATACCGAGCGTGCTCCGGTTCGCGTTGGACGTGCGCGTCAGCTGGCAGCTGATCTACAAGCCGTCTACTGCCACGTCGATGAGCTACCCATTGGGAAGCTGAAACATCCGCTGCGCTAAATAAGGCAGCGATTTTGTTGCGTAACCGGTAGGCTATACAGCAGAACTACGATTTTCTTTGAGGTATGCGTCCTTGTTTTCCGATTTCGACCTGCACGAGCGTCTGCTCAAGGCACTGGACACGCTGAAATTCAAAAAGCCCACGCCGGTTCAGGAGGCCGCCATCGGCCCGGCACTGGATGGGCGAGACCTGCGTGTGACTGCCCGTACCGGCAGTGGCAAGACGGCTGCCTTTGTCCTGCCGATTTTGCATCGTCTGTTGTCCGAGCCCAAACCCCAAGTGGGTGCTCGGGTGTTGATATTGCTGCCTACCCGCGAGCTGGCCCAGCAGACGCTCAAGGAAGTCGAGCGGTTTGCCCAGTTCACGTTTCTAAAGGCCGGACTCATTACCGGAGGTGAGGGGTTCAAGGAGCAGGCCGCGGCGATGCGCAAGAATCCCGAGATTCTTATCGGAACGCCCGGACGGCTGATCGAGCATCTGAATGGCGGTAGCCTTGAGTTGGACGATGTCGATTTTCTCGTCCTGGACGAAGCCGACCGGATGCTTGACATGGGCTTCTCTGAAGATGTGCTTAAACTGGCCGACGCGTGCACTTCAGAGTCCCGACAAACGTTGCTGTTCTCGGCTACCAGCGGCGGTAGCTCCCTGCGTACTGTCATAGAACATGTCCTGCGTGAGCCGGAAGTGCTCATGCTTGATCGCACCGGGGAACTCAACGAGGCGGTCGCCCAGCAGATCATCACTGCCGATGACGTGGCTCACAAGGAGCGCCTGCTGCAATGGTTGCTGGCCCACGAGACCTATCGCAAGGCCATTGTCTTTACCAATACCCGTGTACAGGCCGACCGCCTGGGTGGCGTGTTGACCGCCAGCAACATCAAGGTTTTCGTTCTGCATGGCGAAAAGGACCAGAAAGACCGCAAGCTGGCGATGGAGCGCTTGAAGCAGGGCGCCGTGTCCGTGCTGGTTGCTACGGATGTAGCGGCCCGTGGCCTGGATGTGGAAGGCATGGATCTGGTCATTAACTTTGATATGCCGCGCAGCGGGGATGAGTATGTCCACCGTATTGGCCGTACCGGACGTGCCGGCGAGGCGGGCATGGCAATTTCGTTGATCTGCCATACCGACTGGAACCTGATGTCCAGCATCGAACGCTACCTGAAACTGCGTTTCGAGCGGCGCGTGGTGCAACCGCTTAAAGGCACCTATCAAGGGCCGAAGAAGCTCAAGGCGTCTGGCAAGGCTGCCAGCACCAAGAAGAAAAAGACCGACACCAAGAGGCCAGTGACGAAAGCCAAGACATCGCCACGGCCCAAGCGTCCCAGCGCTTCCAAGGTGGTCAGCCAGGATGGCATGGCACCTCTGCGGCGTAAGAAGACGGACGCGGAATAAACGAGTTGGCCCTGTTTTTACAGGGCCAATTTCGTCTCAAGGCTAGTTCGTTGCGTAAGACGAGGAGAAAGGCGAGCCGCCCTGGCCAGAGGTCTGAGGCGTTACGGGTCGCCTGAGCCAGTGCTCAAGCTCAAGCGCACCCATGGGTTTGGCAATGTGGTAGCCCTGACCTTCATCGCATCCTAGCGCCAGCACGGTGTCCAGAATCTCGGGTGTTTCCACGCCTTCCGCGGTAACTTCGTATCCCAGGCCGTGTGCCAGTTCCACCATGGTGCGAACGATCAGTGCGTCCTTGTCGTCGCCTGGCAGGCAGCGAATGAAACTCTGATCGATCTTGATGTAATCCGTTGGTATCTGGCGGAGATAGATCAGGTTGTTGTATCCCGTTCCAAAGTCATCGATTGAGATAGAAGCTCCTAGATGCCGAAGCGCATCCAACTGGATGCGAGCGTTCTCAAAATTGCACATGAGAGAATTTTCCGTCACCTCGAACTCCACGCAGGAGGGCGGTACGCCATGTTTGGCCATTTTTTCCGCTACCCGCTCGGCAAAATCTGGATCGTCCAGGTCGTGGGACGAAATGTTGATCGACACATTGAAACAATGGCCGTCTGCTTTCCAAAGCGCATACTGGCTCAAGACAGCATCAATGACCCAGTAACTGATGGAGCGAATCAGGGCCGTTTTTTCAGCCAGTGCTATGAATTCGGTAGGCCCAATGGCGCCTAGCTTGGGATGAGCCCAGCGCAACAGGGCTTCCACGCAGCGGCAGGTACCCGACTTGAGGTCTACGCGAGGCTGATAAAACAGGGAAAGTTGGCCCTCACTATGCAGAGCAACCGGCAGGCTGCTTAGCAACGCAAAGGCCCGTTGCTGGGCAAGATCGTGGGCGGAGTCGTAATAACGGCTTCCCATTCGACGTTCGCGGGCTACATCGGCCGTCGAGATCAGCGCCCTCAGCCAGTCGCGGGTGTCGCCGGGCTTGAGCTTGAGAATCCCCAGACCGGGACGGGTTTCAATCGGGATGCCGTTGTAGTCGATAAGCCCTGTCATGCCGCGCTCGATGCAATCAAGCACTTCCTTGCCTTGCAGATCGGTCATGCCGTGGACCAGAAATGCAAAGCGGGCCGTACCGATGGAGTACAGCCGTATCCCCGAGGGCAGCAGGGAAAGCAGTCGCTCCTTGATGGACTGGAGCAGTCCTTCGTAGTGGTCCTGGCCCAGCGCATTGAGCAGGCCATTGAGATAGAACGGGTCGAACACATCCATGGAGACGGCCAGCAGCTCTTCGGAGCTGCGCAGCATCGATTCGGCATCTTCCAGCAGACGGCTGCGGTTAGGCAGCTGGGTAATAGGGTCTACGTAGCTGAGTGAACGCAGCGTCTCGATGCGCTCCATCAGCATATCGCGCAATTTACTGAGGAGCCGTACCTGAGAGGTGTTGAGCTCCGGTCGTGGATTGGTATCTACCAAACACAGGGTGCCCAAAGCCAGGCCTTCGTGTGTCCTTAGCGGGATGCCGGCATAGAAGCGGATGCCAGGGTTGCCGGTCACTAGCGGGTTATCCTTGAACCGTGGATCGGTTTGGGCATCACGCACCTGCATGATGTTTTCATCCAGGATGGCATGAGAGCAAAACGAGATATCCCGAGGCGTTTCCTGCGCGTCGAGTCCGCGGATAGACTTGAACCATTGTCGATGCTCATCCACCAGCGAAACGATGGCGATAGGCACGTCGAAGAGTTCGGTAGCAATTTCGGCTATGTGGTCAAATGCGGGGTCAGCTGGGCTGTCCAGCAAGTTTGAACTGCGCAAAGCAGCCAAGCGCTCTGTTTCATTAGGCGGAAGGGCAGCGCCGTTACTCATAAGCTAAATCCTGCAGACATGTCTGCTAAATAACACACCCATACTTTCGCATGAGCGCTCTACAGCTCATTTCCACTAAACAGTTAGTAATCGCAACGGTTTAGTACAACTATAGGAATAGCTTAGCCTTGGCATCTGCGCCAGAGTGGCGCATCGGCATCATGAGTACCCTAACGGTCAGCCCTTAACGACGCGGCTGACCGCTGCTTGGGCGCTATCGTCCCAGATAGTGCACGCTAAAGAGTGCCGCGGGATCTTTCCATACGGCTATTGGGGAAAAGCCAGCTTCCCGGCTCAAGGTTTCAAATCCTTTCAAACTGTATTTATAAGAGTTTTCGGTGTGCAGCGTTTCGCCCTGACGAAACATGAAGCGCTGGTCTTCGACACGAATCGTCTGGGCGCGGCGGCTGACCAGATGCATTTCAATGCGAGACTGCTGTTCATTGTAAAAGGCGTAGTGGCTGAAGCGCGAAGGATCAAGGTCGGTATCCATCTCGCGACGGATACGCTCCAGCAGATTGAGGTTAAACGCCGCGGTAATGCCCTCGGCATCGTTATAGGCCGCCTCCAGGCGGGCCTTGCTCTTGACCAGATCCACACCGATCAACAGTCCGCTGCCCGGTGGTAGTAATCGGTGAAGGTTGCGCAGAAAGGAGCGTGCTTCTGTTGGCGTGAAGTTGCCGATGCTCGAACCGGGAAAGAAGGCCAGTACAGGCGCTTTTCCCAGCGTTTGTGGAAGCTCCATCGGCTGTGTGAAATCCGTGCACAGCGCACTTACGTCCAGCCAGGGGTAGTCAGCGGCCAGGCGGTGTGTGCTGGACAGAAGAAAGTCTCGGGAAATGTCCACACCCAGGTAGCTTTGAGGACGCAGGGCTTCCAGCAGGAGCCGAATCTTGCGGCTGGCACCACTGCCCAGTTCCATGAGCGTCATGCCGGAGCCTGCAATAGCAGCGATATCGCCAGCCGCTTCGGTCAGGATGCGCTCTTCAGTACGAGTCGGGTAGTACTCTGGTGTACCGGTAATGGCTTCGAACAGTTCGGAGCCGCGCTGATCATAGAAGTACTTGGGCGGAATGGCCTTGGGTTCGGTTGCCAAACCATTCAGGACGTCTTCACGTAGGGAGTCGCTGGCGACGTCCGGTTGTTGATCGTAGAAGCGAACCGCTAGAGCCATGATCATATCTCCTTGGCAAGGCGAAGGCCGGCAAATTGCCAACGCATGGCTGGGTAGAAGAAGTTACGGTAGGTCGCGCGAATATGATCGGCAGGGGTAGCGCAACAGCCGCCCCGCAAGACCATCTGCCCGGACATGAATTTGCCGTTGTACTCGCCCAGACTGCCATCCAGCGGCTTGAAGCCGGGGTAGGGGCGATAGGCGCTGCCGGTCCATTCCCAAACGTCTCCAAACAGCTGGCAGGGTTGATCGGGCGTGTGAGTCCTACAGGCCACAGGCGAGAGATGGTCCTGCTCGACAAAGTTGCCTGTACGCGAAAGACCGGCGGCGGCCACTTCCCATTCGGCTTCGGTTGGCAGGCGGGCGCCGGCCCAACTGGCGTATGCATCCGCCTCGTAAAAGCTCAGATGACAGACGGGAGCCTGCTCATCGACAGGTTGCAGGCCGCCCAAGCCCATGGCGTACCAGCGGCCGTCTACGTTCTCCCAGTAGAGGGGTGCTTGCCAGCCGGCCTGCCGCACTTGGCTGAAGCCATCGGACAGCCAGAGATCACTGCGGCTATAGCCCTGATCTTCGATAAAGGCCATGTACTCACCGTTGGTGACCAGGCGATTCGCCAACTGGAACTCATCGACAAAGACGCGGTGGCGTGGTGTCTCGCAATCAAAGGCAAAACCGTCACCGCTATGGCCTATGTGGCGTACGCCAGCCGGATATGAATGCCATGTCAGCGGAGTGGAATCAGCGTGTGTGGCTGGCTTGAGATCGTGCCGATACACCGGATGGAGAGGGTTCTGGGCCAGGATATGCTTGATGTCCATGAGCAGCAGCTCCTGATGTTGCTGCTCATGGTGTAGCCCGAGTTCTGTCCGACGGGCGATTTCTTCAGCATGCTGTTCCGGCAGATGGTTTAGCAGTTCGAGCATGGCCTGATCGACCCATTGGCGAAAGCCATAGACCTCTGCAACGGTTGGACGGGAGATCAGCCCGCGCTTGGCTCGTGGGAATGGGGTGCCATGGGTTTCGTAATAGGAGTTGAACAGGTAATCGTAAGCGGGATCTAGCGTCTTGTAGCCCGGCAGGAAGGGCTTGAGAATGAACGCTTCGAAAAACCAGGTCACGTGGGCCAGATGCCATTTGGGCGGACTGACGTCTGGCATGCTTTGAATCAGGTAGTCTTCGGTCTGAAGGGGAGCACAAAGCTTTTCAGTAGCGGATCGAACCTGTGTAAAGCGTTCGATGAGGCAGCCAGGGGTGTCGAGAGCGAAGGCATCCACAGTGTTCATCTCGCGGGCGAGATGGCTCATGGCATTATCTCCAGGTCGTTCCGACAGATGCCGGAGGTGGGCTTCGTAGAACGGACCCGGAGATAAACTTAAAGTTCTTTCTAGAATAGAGCCGACTAAGATCGATTGCTTCTGGATGGTCGAAGGCTTATAGCCGTATCGGGGCTGATGTCAGAATACGGCTATAATGCTACCGCTTTACCACCAGGTTTCCAATTGCACGCCGAAGTTTGAACCGTGACGCTGAGAGCCGAATGCCCCTGAGTCAGACAGCGCGGTGTCTTGCGCTGCGCTTAGCTGAGCGGCACGGTTCCACTGCGCATAAGTCCAGTAGAATCGGATTTCGGGACGATCCATCAGGCCCATCCCGCCTAACGCAAGGGTGGGCGCCACGGTGAACTTGGTCAATTTGCGTGTGCCGCCTTCTTCAGGGTCGATCTGATCGTGGCCTGCTTCTACCAGAAGCTTGAAATGCTCGCTGAACGCATAGGATGGGCGGACACCAAAGGAGTACCACGTCTGGCCAGCGTTGTTAGGCGCGCGGTCACGCTGTACCAATGCCAGCAGCATTCCGCCAAAGCGCGGGGTAATCTGCCAGCGGGGCGATTCCAGAACCCTTATGCTCTTTACATCCTTGTCGGCTTGTACGTTACCGGTCTGGCCAAGCCCGATACCGGGACCTTCGCCGTATTGAACCGTAAACCGGTTTTCGCCACCAAAGAAATTCACCTGCTTATGTTCGGCCGAGATGGACCAGCCGCTGTGCGAGTCTTCAACATGTCCGGCTTTCTGAATGTAGCTCAGGCCAATTTCAATCTCGGCGTCCTTGTTAGCCTTGATGCCGCCCAGGTTGATGTCGTGTCGGTTGGCCTTGTGCTTCTGTTCGATATTGTCTTCTCGGGAGAAGGCATAGCTCAGGCGTAGTCCTGTGTCACCCAGGCCATAGTCCTCGATACCCGCGCCTGTGCCGCTTGGGTTCCAGTAGTAGAAGTCATTGATGTGAATGTCGTGACGCTTGTAGTAGCGGCGACCGAACCAGAGGCCACCGCCGTTCAGTTCGGGCAACGCCAGACTGGTCCAGATTTGTGGCAAGCGGACATTGCCATTGTCGCCGCTAAACGTGGGTGACTGGTCATAGACATTGTAAAGGCTTGCCATGCCGTGCAATTTCCAGAGCGTCCCGTCAGCGCCCTTGTACAGTTCCTGGTGACCCTCTAGCTCCCAGTAGGTCTCGCACTCGTTACCCAAGCGGTATTTGGCAGGTGCTCCTGGAAGCTGAAAGCAGGACTGCTTACCGCCTGCATCGGCACCCCCTATACCAACACGTCCGTACCCATCAAATTCGAATGCCTGCCCTGTGAGCGGAAAGATGCATGCTAAAAAAGCCGCAGAGGTGCCGCGAATCATTGTTTTCATTAGTTATTTTCTCTATCCCGATAGCGCAATAGTTCTTTTTTTAAAAAAAGCTTTTCTCGGACTCGCTGTTTCTCGACGAGTTGCGTAGCGCCTCGCTGAACTACTTTTGTATGACCTAGCTCTCAATTTGTAGACGAGCTGTACAAAAGTGCCAGTCGCATCGCTGTGCGGCCCCTTTATAAAAATAGTGAGGACAAGAAATATGGCGGCCTCAGATGTTTCCGCTGTCCAAGAGACGGATTCCCCTTCTGGCAAAAAACTGCACGAGCACATTTACGAAACCAACCTTCCGGCCCGGCTCGACCGCCTGCCCTGGGGGCGCTTTCATACCCTGTTGGTCATGGCTTTGGGTATTACCTGGATTCTCGATGGTCTTGAAGTAACATTGGCGGGTTCGGTAGCCGGCGCCTTGAAGGCGAGTCCCGCGCTTCAGTTGACCAATGCTGATGTTGGATTGGCAGGTGGCGTTTACATCGCCGGTGCAGTTCTGGGGGCGTTATTTTTTGGCTGGCTGACGGACCGGCTAGGGCGTCGCAAGCTCTTTTTCATCACACTGTTTCTCTATGTAGGTGCAACGTTTCTGACGGCGTTTTCCTGGAACCTGTGGAGCTTTCTGCTGTTCCGCTTCCTGACAGGCGCAGGCATTGGAGGCGAGTACACGGCCATCAATTCCACCATTCAGGAATTCACGCCAGCGCGTTATCGCGGCTGGGTTGACCTGACGATCAACGGCTCGTTCTGGGTGGGTGCAGCCTTGGGTGCCATGGGCTCCATTGTGTTTCTGGACCCCGAACTGCTTCCAGGCGACCTGGGGTGGAGAATGTGCTTTGGCATTGGAGCGGCGCTCGGGTTGATCATTCTATTCATGCGCATGTGGATACCCGAAAGCCCGCGCTGGCTCATGATTCATAATGAGCCGGAAGAGGCCAAGCGCATTGTCGATAACATCGAAAAACGCTTCGAAGCCGAAGGCTACAAGCTTGAGCCGGTCGATCCCAAATTCCATTTGCGCATGCGCGGTCGGGACCATACGCCACTCAAGGAGGTCTTTCAGAGCTTGTTTGTCGTGCATCGCCAACGCGCATTGGTAGGCATGACCCTACTGACAGCTCAGGCCTTTTTCTACAATGCAATCTTCTTTACCTATGCGTTGGTACTGACGGATTTCTATGATGTACCCTCAGAAAATGTCGGCTGGTATGTACTGCCATTTGCGCTCGGTAATTTCTGTGGTCCACTGCTCCTGGGGCGACTGTTCGACGTGGTTGGTTGCCGGATCATGATCAGCTCTACCTACGCTATTTCGGGTGTCCTGCTCATCATCACAGGCTATATGTTCCAGCAGGGTATGCTGGATGCAACGACTCAGACGATTGCCTGGATGGTTATCTTCTTCTTTGCCTCAGCCGCAGCCAGCTCGGCTTATCTGACCGTTGCTGAAACGTTCCCGCTGGAAATCCGCGCCTTGGCGATTGCAGTGTTCTACGCCTTTGGTACCGGGCTTGGCGGAATCATTGGCCCAACCCTGTTTGGACAACTGATTGAGAGTGGTAGCCGAGTCAACGTTTTCTATGGTTACGCCATTGGCGCCAGCCTCATGATTGCAGCAGGGATAGTGCAGTCGATCTGGGGCGTGGCAGCCGAACGCAAGTCACTCGAGTCAGTCGCGCGACCGCTGTCGCTGGCAGACAATTGAGTCAGAAGGCTTGATGCAATCGTCTGTTACTAAGCCGGACGAAGTGGAGAAACCCACTCGTCCGGCTTCGTTTATACCGCCTTGTCTGTTATCGAAGTCGCTCCCATAGTGGGGTCATGACTTATCCTTTACGTCCCGCTTCCAGCCAAGAGACTCTGGCAGGTTTTCATCCTGCCGTGCAGTCCTGGTTCTCGCGTACCTTCGCCTATCCCACCCAAGCCCAGCAGCATGCCTGGCCTGCCATCAGGGCAGGACAGTCGACGTTGGTCGCAGCGCCTACCGGCTCTGGCAAGACCCTGACAGCCTTTATGGCAGCAATCGATGAACTGGTACGCCTGGGTGTTGAACACAACGGTGCCTTGCCGGATGAGACCTGGGTTGTTTACGTTTCACCGCTCAAGGCGTTATCGAATGATATTCGAATCAATCTGGAAAAGCCGCTCGCAGGTATCACGGCTGAGCTTGAACAGTGTGGTTTGCCGCCTGTAGCGATCCGAACGGCCGTCAGAACAGGCGATACACCGCAGCGCGAGCGTAATGCCATGCGTAAACGGCCGCCACACATCCTGGTGACGACGCCAGAATCGCTTTATGTATTGCTGGGTTCAGACTCTGGACGCGCGCTTCTACGTACAGTCCGCAGCGTCATTGTGGATGAGATCCATGCCATTGCTGACGGAAAGCGGGGTAGTCATCTGAGCCTTTCTCTTGCGCGCCTGGAGGCCTTATGCGAGCGGTCACTGGTGCGTATTGGATTGTCGGCTACACAAAAGCCTATCGGCGCCGTCGCGCGCTTCCTGGTGGGGTGCGATAGAACAGGGCAGGAAAGACCTTGTGCGGTCGTTGATATCGGCCATGATCGTGTTCGGGATCTTGCTCTTGAAGTACCGCCCGCTCCGCTGCAGCCTGTGATGTCCAATGAAGCGTGGGAAGGGCTTTATGATCGTCTGGCCGAGCAGGCTGAGGCCCATCGAACGACGCTGATTTTCGTCAATACGCGGCGTATGGCCGAGCGCATGGCCAGACATCTGACGGACCGGCTCGGCAGTCGGGCAGTGGCCGCCCACCATGGCAGTCTGGCCAAGGAGCAGCGCCTCGACGCCGAACAGCGCCTCAAGCGTGGCGAACTCAAGGTGCTTGTAGCAACCGCATCGCTGGAATTGGGCATCGATATTGGTGAGGTTGATCTGGTCTGCCAGATCGGGTCACCTCGCTCCATTGCCGCTTTTCTTCAGCGTGTAGGCCGCTCGGGTCACCATGTCGAAGGGATTCCGAAAGGGCGACTGTTCCCAACGTCTCGGGATGATCTGATCGAATGTGCAGCGCTGCTTGATTGCATCCGACGTGGCGAAATGGATACGTTGGTTATTCCTAGGCAGCCGCTGGATGTGCTGGCACAACAGGTCGTAGCGGAAACCGCATGCCGTGAGTGGGACGAGGACGCCTTGTTTACGCTGGTCCGATGTGCCGAGCCCTATGCGGCACTGTCACGTATTGACTTCAACGCGGTAGTGACGATGCTGTGTGAAGGCTATAGCCATCGGCGAGGTTTTCAGACCGCCTATGTGCACCGCGACGCCGTGAACGGGCTCTTGCGCGGTCGTCGTGGTGGCAAGATGACTGCGGTC
Organism: Pseudomonas sp. MAG002Y; assembly: GCF_019400845.1. Classification (NCBI taxonomy): domain Bacteria; kingdom Pseudomonadati; phylum Pseudomonadota; class Gammaproteobacteria; order Pseudomonadales; family Pseudomonadaceae; genus Pseudomonas; species Pseudomonas sp. MAG002Y. The sequence continues at coordinate 192,977 of NZ_WOEJ01000005.1, forward strand.
ATGAGCGGTGGGACCATTCCTGAAACTGGCGATTATTCTGTCGTGCTGGAGCCGCAGGGGCATGGGATCGGGACGGTCAATGAGGACTTCGCGGTCGAGAGCCTAGTTGGCGATATCTTTCAGCTGGGCAATACGTCCTATCGAATTCTCAAGATCGAAAGTGGACGTGTCCGCGTTGAGGACGCACAGGGTCAGCCGCCCACTATTCCATTTTGGCACGGCGAAGCACCTGGGAGAACAGATGAGCTCTCACACGGTGTTTCGCGCTTGCGTCATGAGCTGGAGCTACGCTTATCCGATACGGCGTCGGTCATCGAATGGCTGAAAGTAGAAAAAGAGCTTCCAGCGGCGGCGGCTGAGCAGATCGTCGATTATCTGGGACGTGCTCGACAGATGCTGGGTGCGTTACCGACCCGGCAGACGTTGGTAATGGAACGGTTTTTCGATGAGGCAGGCGGCATGCAGCTTGTCATCCATTCGATTTATGGAAGCCGTGTCAACCGAGCCTGGGGACTGGCGCTGCGCAAGCGGTTCTGCCGCCGTTTCAATGTGGAGCTGCAAGCGGCGGCGACAGAGGATGCCCTGATCCTTTCGCTCTCTACGAGCTATAGTTTTCCGCTGGAAGAGGTGTGGCGGTACCTGCACTCAGCAAGTGCGGAGCACATTCTTATACAGGCGCTGCTTGAGGCACCGCTTTTTGGCATTCGCTGGCGCTGGAATGCCACCACCGCATTGGCCTTGCCGCGGTTCACGGCAGGTCGGAAGGTCGCGACTCAGGTCCAGCGGATGCGCAGCGATGATCTGCTGGCAACCGTCTTTCCCGATCAGGTGGCTTGTCTGGAAAACATTGTTGGCGAGCGTGAGGTTCCTGAGCATCCGCTGGTCAAACAGACCCTGCATGACTGCCTACAGGTATCCATGAATAGCCGCGCCTGGCTGGAGCTGCTCGGGAATATCGAGGCGGGTACGGTCGCGACAAAGGTCTGCGATCTGCCTGCACCGTCACCCCTTGCAGCCGAAATTCTTACCGCACGCCCCTATGCCTTTCTGGACGATGCTCCTTTAGAGGAGCGCAGAACGCTGGCTGTGATGAATCGGCGTTGGTTGGATTCCGCGACTGGCGATGATCTGGGTGCGCTCGATGCCGAGGCGATTGACTCAGTACGGGAGCAGGCCTGGCCGCAGGCACGTGATGCCGATGAGCTGCACGAAGCGCTCACAGGACTGGTGTGCATGACTGAAAAAGAGATGTCTGCGCAAAACAGCTGGAAACCGTTTCTGGCCAAGTTACTCAAGGCAGGGCGGGTATGCCGTGTTGTTACGCCGCATCAGGTCTTTTGGGCCCCGGTTGAGCGTGTACGCCTTTTGGAACTGGTTTATCCGGGAATGACACGTGATCCTGATGGCTCACTGCCTGTCGAACTTGATGAGATATGCACTCGGGAAGAGGCGCTGGTGGAGCTCATACGTGCCCGGCTGACAGGCTTTGGTCCGCTGACGTTAACAACGCTGAGCCAGCACATGGGGCTTTCAGCCTCAGAGCTCATGGTGGCACTTGCTGCACTGGAGCGGGAAGGTTATGTCTTGCGGGGGCGTTTCACGCCTGTCGCTGCTGAAGAGGAATGGTGTGAGCGTCATCTGCTGGCTCGCATTCACCGCTATACCGTCAACCGGCTACGTCGTGAGATTGAGCCGGTGAGTTGTACGGATTTCATGCAGTTCCTGTTTGACTGGCAGCACGTCACACCTGAGACCCAGGCCAGAGGGATCGAAGCCTTGTCAGCGGTACTGACCCAGCTGGAAGGGTATCAGGTGGCTGCTGCAGGCTGGGAAAGTGAGATATTACCTGCGCGCCTGCCGGGTTATGGCTTTCATTGGCTGGATGATCTGTGTCGTAGCGGGCGTATGGTGTGGATGCGCCTGGATCCCGTAAGCAAGGCTGCTGGCGGACCTGTACGAGCTTCTCCCATTGTTTTATTGCCCAGACGCGACTTGGCTGTCTGGAGTGCGCTGTCTGCTCATTCGGCCGAGCCGGAGCTTTCACCTAAGGCACAAAAGGTCATGGATGCCCTGTCCTGTCGCGGCGCGCTGTTTTTTGACGAACTGATGAGCGAAGCTCGTTTGTTGCGGACAGAGCTGGAAAATGCCCTGGGCGAGTTGGTCAATACAGGGATGGTCAACGCAGACAGCTTTGCCGGATTGAGGGCGTTATTACTGCCAGCCGCCAAGCGAGGCAGCCGTACCACGAGTCGTCGGGGGAGGGTGCCTCTGTATGGCGGGATGGACGATGCAGGCCGCTGGGCATTGATTCGGCGGCCTGCAGCAGAAGCCGTGCAGCAGGTATCCAAAACCCCACGCTGGAGTGATGACGTCATGGAGCACATTGCCTGGGTGTTGCTGAGGCGATATGGCGTCATCAGCTGGCACCTGCTGGCACGGGAGGCAGACGCCTTGCCGCCCTGGCGCGAACTGCTGCGCATCTATCACCGTCTCGAAGCGCGAGGAGACATACGCGGTGGGTGTTTCATAGCGGGTCTTTCCGGTGAGCAGTTCGCCTTGCCGGAAGCTGTTGCGCTACTACGCGCCGTACGAACACGTGCCGCAACTGAACGCTATGTGCGTATTGCCGCCGTAGACCCACTCAATCTTGCCGGTACACTGCTTCCTGGAGCCAAGGTTCCTGCGGTCATGGGGAATAGGCTGCTGTTCAGAAATGGCGTACCGATTGCGGCCTGGGTGGCCGGTAAGTTCAAGACGCTGATCGCCCTAGAGCCAGAGGAAGAGCAAAAGGCCCGTCTGCTGCTGATTCGAGGTGACGCCTACCTTGCACAGACAGGCGTACGCAGCGTTTATGAATAGTGTGCTCATTACTTTGCCATTTGTCGTGATTAGATAAGTTTAATCAGACGCTTACTCAATAAATTCAGGCAGCAGGTCGATACCTCCTACGACACGACTGTGTCGCCCCATTAAACAATTATTTCTTGGTAGAGGGCATGCCTGTGTCCGAGTCCGTTTACTCCCTAACTACCTACTACCGCAAGGCCGATAAGTTGATGTTGGCTGTGGTTTGGGTCATGTTCCTCTATTCGCTCTGCCTGACCTACTGGGACGGAAGTCTTACGCAGGCCCTGCTTGTGGGTGGAGCACTGGCTGCTTTGCCTACAGTGCTTTATAGCGTTGCACCCGGCTCACGCCTGATGCGTTGCACTATAGCCGTTGCTTTCATGGGTTTTGCTGCATTGCAGATCCACCTGTTGCAAGGCATGGAAGAGATGCACTTTGGTATCTTTGTGCTTCTGGCGTTTCTGGTTTATTACCGTGACTGGTTGCCGATTCTGGTCGGTGCCGGTGTAATTGCCGCTCATCACCTAGGTTTCTTTGCAGCGCAGGTCGGCGGTTGGGACATTTTTGTCACGCACCATCACAAGTCATGGGGCATTATTTTTCTGCATGCTTTTTACGTTGTGCTGGAAAGTGCAATTCTAATCTATCTGTCGCTTCAAACACGTGCTCAGGCTGAAGTGGGTGAGGCCTTGTTAGTAGCGGTCAATCATTTGACTCGTAAAGGGCAACCGGTAGATCTGAGCTATCGCATATCGCTCCACAATGAACTGACCAATAGGTTCAATGGGTTCTTGATGTCTCTGGATAATGTGGTGGGTAGCGTAGTTTCCAATACCCAGGGGCTATCCAGATCAGGCGAGCATATGGCCGAGGCTACTTTGCATATGCGCGATGGTTCACGCGTTCAGCATGATCGTATCGGTCAGGTTTCGTCTGCATTAAAGTCCATGAGCAGTGCCATCGGTGAGGCTGCTGACCAAGCGCAACGGGCTGCCTGTGTGGCTGAGCAGGCAACTGAGCGTGCAACGCAGGGGAGCGTCGAGCTGAGCACCATGCAGAACGAGTTCAGCCTTTTGGCTAAGCATCTTGAAGGCACCGACGAAGAGATGCATGCCCTGGCCAAGCATTCCCAACATATAGGCAAGGTGCTTGAGGTCATCAAGGCAATTGCCGAGCAGACCAACCTGCTGGCGCTCAATGCGGCTATCGAGGCAGCACGAGCAGGTGATCAGGGTAGAGGGTTTGCTGTCGTTGCAGACGAGGTTCGCGCCTTGGCCCAGAAAACAGCGGCCTCGACGGCAGAGATTGAAAACATCATCCACTCATTGCAGGCAGGTAGCAGTAGCGCTGTAGAGGCCATGCGTGAAAGTCGCTCACGAGCAGTCCAGTGTGCAGACAATGTACGAAAGAGCGCTGAGGCGCTGCAGGCTATCTCTAGCGACATATGTCTTATCAACGATATGAACGCTCAAGTGTTTGCTGCTTCCTCTCGTCAGGTGGAGGTGACTGCCGAAGTCAGTGATCAGCTGGGATCGGTCCAGGCCATCACGGAACGAAACGCCCAGCAAGCGAAGGGGCTGGAGGCAGAAAGCCAACATTTGAAAACACTTTCAGAGCAGTTCCATCAATTGAGCGGTGTGTTCAAGGTCAGTGCATGATGAGTCGGCCCGGCAGATGGAAACTGCTGGGTCACTCATCCATAACTAAAATAAAGGATGCGACGCCCTCAGCAATAAAGCGGTATCGCAGTAGGCGTTGTGTCCTGAATAGGATGAGCAATCCTGTCCCTGAAGACTGGTTCCGGTGTAAGAAAAGTTGAACTGAGTATCAGCCCATTTGCGGGTCAGATTTACCGACCAATCATTATACGAGCGAACCATGTCGCCACTTGCCAGCGTCACCGGCGAGTTCAGCATGTAATTTCCATAACGCATGGAAAGGCCCATTCCGAGAATCGGAGTAGTACCCAGGTCCGCGTAAAGAGATGTGTTGCTACGGTCGGGATCATTGGCGAACGCCGCGCCAAAGCGGCTACCGAAGATGCTAATACCGGAGTAGATTTCCCGGCTGGGTTCTACGTCCTGCGTGACGTGATCGTAATTGATCAGGCCGAATTCATAACCGTATCCGCTGCTGGCAAAGCGATGCTTGTAGCCCGCATAAGTATCCATTTCAATGGACAGGTTATCCGCGGAGGATCCGCTGTTCGCCGTCCACTGGCCAAAATACAAGCCAGTGTCATGGGTGAAATCCAGACCGCCATTTACTGCGCCGTTAGAAGGCTTGACGAGCCCTTGGGCCATAGTGCGCGTCTGGGTCGTTCCCAGTGTCATATCGAAGCCACCCAGGTCACGCTGCAAGAGCGTCTGGGCTGTAGCAGTACCGGAGGCAAGAGCCGCCACAATAAAAACAAGCCATGAAGGGTTTGGCATGGGTTTCACTCCCCTAGGTTTAACAGGAGCGGCGATTGCTCAGCAGCCTGCACTAGCAGGCAAACAGCCAGAGGCCAAAGCAATGCCTGACGTCAACATTCGTCCGTGGTTGAGCAGGTAGTTAATGTTTTAAAAGTCGCTATGCGGCGCACGCTACGTTCTTATTTTGACAGGAGGAGCCAGGCACTTAGGCGCGTAAAACAGGCTCAGGGAAATAATATCGATCTAGCCGAATTGGGAAAGGTCATTCGTCGGTTAAATTTTGACCAATATTACAAACTTAGAAATAAGACCTCAGGTAATTACTCAACAGTTCCGCTGATCGTGCTAATTTTTCGTTCTATCGCACCGTTGAGGTTCAAGGTCTTTTTGTATATCCGTTAATCGACTGACGATCTGATTACGCTGTGTTTCATCCGTACTTTTGTACACGTCGTCAATAAGCGAAATCGCTGCCTCCTGGGTTTTCGAAAAGCTTTCCCGGTAAGCAGGCGTCCACAGGCTTTCCCGATCCTGCAGCAGCTGTTTGACGCGCTGTGGGAAATCTGGCTCGCCGCGATGTTGCAAGGCCTCAAGCAGTTCTCGCTGCCACTGAATCCGATTGCCGACCCAGGCCTGATTTTGATCACCAAGTTGCACCGACCATTGCATGATTCGGTCTTTCTGAGCCGGATTGAGCGAGCCGCCTGTCCAGAAGCTGATGCGTTCCTCCATACGAGCGGCCCGATCTCGAATCTGTTCGCCGCGGGAAGGGTCGAGGTACTTTTTACGACGGTCCCTGATGTCACGGTCCAGCTCTTCCTTCAGCTCTGCGACCTGCTGATCGGTCAGCTGTTTTAACAGATCGGTACTGGTCGGTGTGATTTCAACCGCCAGGGTATCGACGGCCTGTTTGAGTTCATCCATGCGAGCCCTGATCGTTACTGGGGATACCTGCTGGTTACGCACCATAGTCTTGATGCCATCCATCCACTCCAGATAGCGAGGCAGCTCGTGGCTACAGTGCCAACGCAGATGGTCCGCCAACCGTTCGTCAAACCAACGACGCTGCTCGGAGTTCATATCGAGGTAATCGTTCATCGACCACGGTATAAGCGTATTGAGGTGCTTATAGGCAAATCCGACACGGGTACAGGCCCCGACGCTTAGGGCAATGGCAAAGATGACCAGCCAGGGTGAAAGCGGAACACGCATGAATACTGCCTCTTCCAGAGCACTACTGTTTAGTCCTTCAAAAACTGGTTCTGGTTGCATACTTGTCTGTTTGCAACGTAGCGCACAGGCCGTTTGGGTTGAGCGAAATATAGTGTTACGGCTGGGGCAATAGTTCTGGAATTGAATAGGGCAAAATTGACTCAATATTAAGGTAAGCCTGCCGATAATCTGTTGAGTGCGTTATTCAGGCAATTTTCCGGCAAACACGTAGTCTCTGTATTACAGGTAGTAGATCTCAGGAGATCGGTGATGAAAGAACGTATTCAAGAGCTGGCGTCCAAATTGATCGAGGCGCTGGGCCTGGCTGATCAGCCGCGTCTTCAGCCTATTCCTGTACGCAGCCGCGAGCGGGAGCGTTTGGCAGAAGAGCAGCGTCGTCGCGCACGTCGTCGCTAACCCCTACTTAAATTCTATGCATTGAACGCTTGTCTTTGCCGTAGCCCGTATAGTCAAGTCGGTAACGGCAACGTCCAATGCAGGAGTCGATGCTGATCACGGCTCCTCTTCCCTGATTAACCCCTGCAACCTGAATCGCTAACACTGCTTTCACAGCACTAATCTGCTATAGGGTAATACCATCCCTGTTAAAAGGTGCCGAAACGGACTACGTTTGTAAGCGCTCGCTTATTGTAACTGTCTATGTGAGTGGGCCTTTTTAACCGAAGTAAAGCGCTACAGTCAGTTCTCCGGTTAAAAGGGGGAACACTATGTTTAAGTGGGCGTTGGCAGCAGGCGCGTTGCTGTTAAGTGATGTAGTCATTGCTCAGGGACAGGTCGCTACCTATCCCAGTGAGAAAGGAAAGGTGAGCGTTACGGTCATTAAGAAAGGCTTGGACCATCCGTGGGGGCTGGCTTTTTTGCCTGATCAAAAGGGAATGCTGGTAACCGAGCGGCCGGGGCGCCTACGTGTACTCAAGAGCGACGGCTCTGTATCTAACCCTATTGCAGGCTTGCCGGCTGTCTACAATCGCAGCCAGGGTGGCTTGATGGACGTGGCTTTGTCTCCTTCTTTTGCTGAAGATCGTCTTATTTATCTCAGCTACTCCGAAGGGGGAGGCGAGGATGACAAGGCTGGTACGGCGGTTGGGCGAGGTACGCTCTCTGCTGACATGACCCGTGTGGAAGGCTTTACTGTGATTTTCAGGCAAGAGCCCAAACTTTCTACCGGTGCGCATTTCGGCTCGCGGCTGGTGTTTGATCAGCAGGGCTATCTATTCATTGCGCTGGGTGAGAACAACCAGCGTATCACGGCGCAGGCGCTCGATAAGCTCCAGGGCAAGCTTGTTCGCATCAAGGCCGATGGCACCGTTCCGAACGATAACCCCTTTGTAGGCCAGTCAGGTGCTCGCCCGGAGATCTGGTCCTATGGGCATCGCAACCAGCAGGGCGCGGCCCTGAATCCCTGGACCGGACAGGTCTGGACGAATGAGCATGGGCCTCGTGGAGGAGATGAGGTCAATATTCCGCTGGCAGGTAAAAATTATGGTTGGCCTGTGGCTACCCACGGGATCAACTACTCCTATACACCCATTCCGGAAGCAAAGGGCAAGGACGTACCAGGGACAGAGCAGCCATTGTATGTATGGGAGAAGTCGCCGGGCGTCAGCGGCATGGCCTTTTACTCAGCCGATCAGTTTCCCGCCTGGAAAAACAGCCTCTTCATTGGCGCTCTTGCTCAAGAGAGTCTGATTCGGCTGCAGCTGGAGGGCAACAAGGTTGTCCATGCGGAGCGTTTGCTGGAAGAAAAAGGGGTACGTATCCGGGACGTTCGCCAGGGACCTGATGGTTATCTGTACGTATTAACGGATTCGTCAGAAGGGGAAGTGCTGAAAATAGGGCTTGAATGAAGAAGGGCGCATACGCGCCCTTTCTCAGTTATAACCCGTGCCGTCTTTCATACGATCAGGGCTGTTGGGAGAGGGCGGGTTACGCTCCGAATCCACCTGGGCATGTTCTGTGCGGCGTGGCTTTTCTGCTTGATCTCTTTTTTCGTTTTCGGCATTTCGCGTTTGTTCAGTCATGGCTCACCTCGCATTGCGTGGTTATGAATGGCTCATAAGGTGTGACTGAACTTATACAGACCCGTTCAATGTTTTCGGCTAACGGTCATTGCAGTGTCTGAAACGTCGGCTGCTCGGCTATCAATGTCTTTAGCAGCTCGTTGACCTGCCGGGTAAAGGTATCGGTAATCGCTTCGCCGGTTGTATGTCCCATGAAGGGAAGAAACCAGATACCCATCCAGGTCTTGATGGAATCATCGTTACGGTGCCGGGCAACTGGGTGCAGGCTAGGGTCGAATAACTCGCCTGTCAGGGTAAAGTTGTCCTTGGCCACGCCGGGGACAATAAATAGCGTTGCGCCGGTAAGCATGCCGCTAGCAACAGAAGCTGCCATGGCGCTGTGGTTGTATAGCTTCAACTTGAGTACGTAATCACCAGGCTCGGCACGATCAGGCGCCAGGCTGTAATGACTGAAGAGCTCCGAGGCCTGCAATGCCTGGATGAGGGCCGGTTCCAGACCTTCACGCGCTACTGGAATGGATCGGGCAGCCCCATCGCCGGGTTCGCCACGGTAGAAATTGAATTCCACGTGTAATCCAGGACGGGCGAAAGACGGCGAAGCGATGGGCGCTGGTGTAGGGGCGACCTGATCGCCTGGAAACACCGCACATCCTGATAGGGTCAGAAGCAGAACGAGTCCCAGTTTACGAAGCATATATCATCCTGTTATCTGTCGTGCAGGCATAAAAAAAGCCCAGCTTTGCAGCGGGGCTTTTTCGAGAAGTCGGGGTAGTTAGACTACCTGAACCTCATCAGCCTGCAGGCCCTTCTGGCCTTGCACGACCAGGAAGGAAACGGCTTGACCTTCCTTCAGGCTCTTGAAGCCAGTGCTCTGAATGGCACGGTAGTGTACGAAAACGTCCGGGCCGCTCTGCGGAGTGATGAAGCCGAAGCCTTTTTCATCGTTGAACCACTTGACGGTACCGGTTTGGCGAGTAGACATGGATTGCTCCCTGAACAAAGATTTTTGACAGCGCTGGAACTGCCCAGGCTGCGACTGAGTGCAAAGAGTCACCACTGCTAAGCGTGGCCATGGCCTCGCCGATAAACGGTACACGTGCAACACAGTGCAGGCACTGTAACGCTTTCGAAGATTTTGTCTAGCCCTTTTGCCAGGGCATTTCATGGTTTATCGGTTGAGCAGAATATGTCAGGTATGATAGTGGCTTCTCAATGAGGTACTAGCATGGCTTTAATCGGGCGTTTTAATAGTCTGCAAATTATCAAGCGGACGGACTTTGGCTTATATCTGGATGCCGAGCAGGACGGTGAAATCCTGTTGCCGAACCGCTATATCCCGAAGGATCAGCCCATCGAGGCGGGTGATTGGATCAATGTATTCGTTTATCTCGACAGTGAAGACCGGATCATTGCGACGACTCAAAAGCCCAAGGTTCAGGTAGGGCAGTTCGCCAGTCTGAAAGTGGTCGAGGTCAACCGTATCGGAATTTTTCTGGATTGGGGCCTACCCAAGGACCTGTTGCTCCCGCACTCCGAAGAAAAGCGCCCGTTGCAGGTTGGGGATTACTGCGTGGTCTATGTCTATATTGATCAGCGCACCCACCGAATTACCGCAACGGCGCGCCTGGATCGATACCTGGATACCGTACCGGCGTCTTACACAAGCGGTCAGGCAGTCGATCTGCTGGTGGCCGAACAAACGCCCATGGGCTTCAAGGCCATTATCGAAGGGAAGCATTGGGGACTCATTCATCAAAATGAGGTCTTCAAGTTTCTGCGTAGCGGTATGCAGGAAAAGGGCTTTATCAAGGAAGTGCGCCCCGATGGAAAGATCAGTCTTTCCCTGCAACCGTTGGGACGTCAGGCTGTCGATGCGCTGGGTCAGCAGATACTTGGGCTGGCAAAAGCCCGCAATGGCGTTCTCGAAGTCAGCGACAAAAGCTCGCCAGAACTGATCAGCAAGCTGTTCGGCGTCAGCAAGGGGACGTTCAAGAAGGCCATTGGCGGTTTGTACAAACAGGGGCTGATCGTTATATACGACGACAGGATCGAATTACCTGAGACGGACGATTGATAGCCGCCTCACCTGAACATTGACGGAGGCAGAAATGATTCGTGAACTGGTGAGAATGGGTGATGAGCGCTTGTTGCGCATCGCCAAACCTGTGCCGGCATCCATGATTGGCAGCCAGGAGTTGGATGCGCTGGTGGCGGATATGTTCGAGACTATGAAACAAGCTGGTGGTGTGGGTTTGGCTGCTCCGCAGATCGGTGTGGATCTGCAGTTGTTCGTAATGGGCTTCGACAGCAGCGAACGCTACCCGGATGCACCGGCAGTGCCCCAAACCGTTGTTATCAATCCTGTGATAACGCCGTTGTCACAAGAGATGGAGGAGGGGTGGGAAGGCTGCCTTTCCATCCCCGGCCTGCGCGGTGTCGTTGATCGGTATGCCCGTATCCGTTACGAGGCAGTGGACGCGAGAGGCGAAACGATTGATCGGATCGCTGAGGGTTTTCATGCGCGCGTAGTTCAGCACGAGTACGATCATTTGATCGGGCGGCTCTACCCGTCGCGTATTACTGACTTTTCCCGGTTCGGATTCACGGATGTCCTCTTTCCGGAAACCTCACCGGCAGCTCAACGTTAGCAGGCTCAGCGTTGAGTCGTGAGCGTCTCGACTGCCCGTGTGAGACGCTCATAGTCCACCGCGCCGCTAAGCTGGGTTGCTTCTTCGTAGGCTTGGCCTTCCAGACGGATTAGTAAGGTGGGTACCGCTGTAATACCCAGTGTCTGGGCCAGCGCTTCATCGTCGAGCACGCTCTGGGTATGGCGATTTTCTTCAAGCGCCACACCTAATTCGAATGTATCGATGCCCTGCAGGTTCGCAATATCCAGCAGTATGTCGTCACGACCGATGTCGCGCCCTTGTTCAAAAAAGGCCTTGAATATCCCTCGATGCATGGCATCGAACTGTCCAGATTGCCGGGCATGTTCAGCCACTTCCAGTGCTCGTCGGCTACGGGGTTGCACGGGAGGCAGGCGCAATGTCAATTCCCGTTCTTCCGCCATGGGATATACCGCTCGCGCCCATGTACTGCGTAAGTAATGGCTATCCGGGATAAGGGTTGGGATGGGGTCTGGTCTCAATTCGAAGGCATGCCATGTAACGGTCAGCCTGTCGCCATAATGCGCCTTCAGTTGATCGAGCAGCGGCAATTCCAGATAACAGAATGGGCAGACGTAATCGCTCCAGACGTCGATGTGGATAGGCAGTGTGCTCATAGGACCCTCCTTTGCAGGAACGACAGGCGTAGACTCTTGACTCTCGTTATGCCTGTCGGTTCGCAGGGGAAAAGCCCGTATTCCGCTGCAATAGCGGTAGAACGTGTTCAGACAGCAGGGGCGCCAGAGCAACCTCATAAGGTGGTGTCAGCGGTATCCAGGCCAGCGCCTCAAGCTCCGCCGCTACAGCCAGCGAGGGTGTATCTACATAAGCCATGAAAAGCTCTGCCTCAATCATGGTGTCTGGCTCGTTGGCAGCGGGCGCCTGGAAGAGGCCGAGCGGCTGGCAGGTCTCGGTATCCAGCAGCAAATTCAATTCTTCCTGAATCTCTCGTGCAAGTGCTTCGAGACCGCTTTCGCCTGCTTCCAGTTTGCCGCCAGGCAACATGAAGAATCGGGTATGTCGTTTACGTACCACGAGTAATTCGTTTGCCGGGTTGAGCAGGCAAGCGGCGGCAATTTTTAGGCGAGTAATAGGCATGACACATCCTTGTCTTGGAAGAGGGCCGCTATTGTCCGCACCTTGGTCAGTACTGACCAGCCCTATGCGCAGCTGGGTATGAGGAATTGATGCGAAAACCAGAGGTAATCGATTTTTCCAACATTTCACAGAAAAACCTTTAAAGGCGGTGTATACCGATGCCGGTTATCGTGAATAGCGCTACTTGACAAAATCGAAACGAACTCCTCCGTGCCGCTGAAGTCACCTTATTAACGCGCAGTTTTATGTCTTTTGAGTCACCGCTGCGCTTACCAGCCGCTATTGTGCGGAAAAACGTAAAAATGGTGGGACCAAGCTATGACATCACCCTACGAGAGTAATACTCGAGAAAGCCAGCAGCAGAGTATGCCGTCTGCCCAAGAACAGGCCGAAGCCATGAAAGATAAGGCCCGGAGTGTGGCGGACAATGCAATGGTGCAAGGTAAAGGTCAGATTGATCGTTACAGCGACAAAGCCGCCAATGAAATCGAAACCGTCGCTAACAGTTTCAAGGCGGCAGCGTCGGAGCTGAGCGACCAGGATCGTGCCGGTCTTTCAGGCTATGTCTCCGATATCGCCCAAAGCATGGCCGGGTTAGCTGATACGCTACGTGGCAAAAGCGCTGATGAGTTGATCCAGGAAGCAGGCCGACTGGCCCGTGAAAACCCGGCACTCTTTTTGACCAGCAGCATCGCTATTGGCTTCGGACTGTCTCGCTTCGCCAAGGCCAGCAGCCGCAAAGCCAATACCTCCGGCATGGAGATGTCGTCCTCGAACACCAGCGGCTCCGGAGTAGGTTCCGATCTGTCCTCCGGTTCGTCCTATACCGCTCGGGCAGGTGCAACGGGTGAAACCATGACCACACCGCCAACGCTGGGCGAGAGCGACAAGGAAACATCCTGTCGTGTAATGGGCTCCAGTGCGGCCATGGGAACCACATCTTCGGTTAACCATGCCGGTATGGGGGGCTTTGAGCATTCAGATGGCACGCGGACTATAGATCCGGCATCCCAGACCAGCACACCTGTTATCGCCGAACAGGAAAGCACCTATCAAAACAGTACCTCCCAGTTGCCTAAAGGCGATACCACGGCCACTACCTCAATTGTCCGTCCAGTGCCTACATCCGACTTGGGCGATACCCCACCCTATGGTTCCCCCGCGCTTGATCCTGATCGTGCATCAACCACAGCGCTAGGCAATACCAAGAAGGACACTAACGGAGGTCTGTAATCATGAAAGAACAACCGAACCTACGTGATGCTACCTATCAAGAAGAGACTGGCATCGATTCAAATTCAACCTCGATTGCAGGTCTGGTGCGTCAGCTGACACGCGAAGTGCCTTCTCTGTTTACCAAGGAATTAGCACTAGCCAAGGCTGAGATTACCGAAGCCTTGAATACTACCAAGGCTGCCACAATCAGCATGGCATCAGGCGGTATTGTTTTGATGGCCGGTTTTATCATGCTGCTGCTTTCAGCCGTTCTTGGGCTGAGCCAGGTCATGGCGCCCTGGTTGGCCGCCCTGATCGTGGGCGGTGTGGTGTGCGTAGTGGGTCTGGTAATGGTATCTGCGGGCAAGAAAAAACTTGACCCTGCGGCGTTCAGGCCAGAGCGAACCATTAATAGCATGCAGAAAGATAAAGAAGCCGTGAAGGGGAAAGTAGCATGAGTACCGATACCCATAGCCGACTAGACGCTGAATCGCAAAAAGATCCTGCGACTCTTGAGCGTGAAATCGATCAGCAGCGTGACAGTATCAACGATATCGTGAATGCGCTGGAAAGCCGCCTTTCTCCCGGCGAGTTGCTTGACAAGGCAATGACCTATGCCAAGGGCAATGGAGGCGAATTTATCAATAACCTGGGCTCGACCATCAAGGCGAACCCAGTGCCGACACTGCTTACCTCGGTTGGGCTCATGTGGATGATGATGGGCCAGAATCGCAGTCAGCCCTATACCAATGCAGGCATGTCCTCCACTGGTATCGTCGATTCGCTAAGGGACAAAGCTTCAGGCCTGAGCGACACATTACACGACAAGGCCAACAGTATGTCCGGCGCGGTACATGACAAGACAGACAGTATGAGAACGCAAACTCAGGGCTTTAAGGACAAGGCTGCGGACATGCGCAGCAGCACGTCTGACTCCATGAGTTCAGCCCGTCAGACTGTAAGCGAAAAAGCTCAGACTGCATCCGAAACCATGCGTAACCAGACGGCCAAGGCCAAAAGTGGTTTCCAGTATATGCTGGAAGAGCAGCCGTTGGCGCTGGGTGCCATTGGGATTGCAGTAGGTGCGCTACTTGGAGCGACCTTGCCTGCAACCGAGCGTGAAAATCGCTTGATGGGCAAGACCAGTGATCGGATCACTGACAAAGTGAAGATGAAAGCCGAGCAGGGTTATGCCAAGGCAACTGAAGTAGGGCAGGATCTGGCTGATCAGGCGACAAATCGTGTTAAGGAAGAAGCCGATCACATGTCTTCCAAGCATCAGGAACAAGAGCCACAGCGCGCATCACGCTCCATGTGATATGTGCTTTCCCGCTAGCGGCCTGCGCTCGGTAGGCCGCTAGAATTTCTCTAGCTTTTGATTGGATTCTCCTGAGTCGTATCGGGTATAGCGGCCTCTAACGGAGGTACGAACGTGCATCGATATGTCACGATCCACTTTTCCCCGTATCCCTTTCTTTTTTCGTCTATAGAAAGCCTTTGTTGGGACTTTATTGAGTTCTGTCAGAATACTCTGTCTACGAACACCCTCCTGGCTTCACAGGTCCTACCTGGCACCACCGAAAAACTGAAAAGGTGTGCGACGGGACTAATGGTTTGAAACAGGCCCTTTCGTAGAGGTCTTAATGTGGAGGAAGGGCAGGAGATCGAAATGAGTGTATTTAAAATAGCAACGTGCGGGCTTGGGCTGGCGTTGGTGTTGGCCGCCAATACAGGTATTGCAGACGAGTTTGATAGACGTGCGATACCCCGAACCTATATAAGCCCCGGAGCGTCCGGAAGCATCGAGACGCAGCAGCGTAGCCAGCACTATAATCTATACGGTGGCCAGGCTGTCCCGCGTGGAACGGTTCGGGAGTACCGCTCTTATTCCAGCGGACAGTATGAACAGCGAGGCTCGATTCGCCAGAGCACGGAATACCCTGGCGGAATCGAAATTGAACGGACACCGGGCTCTACAACCAACCGGCTTGAACGTCGTCAGTGAGTCATGGCCGCTGTTTCGGAAGGCTTGTCACTGCTCAGACGCTCCACCAATACCAATGCCTTCTCGAAAGAAGGATAGCCGCTCTTGGCAACGTCAAGATCGCTGTAGCTGTCCTTGTAGGTTTCCGCTCGAATAGGGTCTGCTTCAGTTACCAGGTAAGGCTTGGAATAGACCTGATAGAGCATTGCATAGGCCAGCGGATACTCTTTCTTGGCTGAGGTTTCCAGCAGGGACAGCACGTCATCTGCTTGCGGGCCTTGCTTGATCATTACCAGCGCCTTGTAGAACTCGATCTCACCGGTGCCTTCTTCAGCTTTGTCGGTTTGCATCGAGGCGCGGTTGAGCAAGGCGTCAGCCAGTTTGAGTTCATCTTCCCCTCCGGATACTACAAGCATCTTTGCCTGGAGGAGGTCATTCTGGGTGAGCAGATGCAGTTCTTCCTGAGTAAGTTGAGGGGATTTACTGGCGCAGCCTACCAGCAATGCGGTAGCGAAAAGAGGAATCCATTTTTTCATAATAGATCGTTTGATCCCTTGTCTAGCCATCTGAAGCAGCTTGTCTTCGACGGTGGTGGTGCCAACGAGTTCACTACTCATCATATCTCGTCTGCGGAAAAGCGCTTTATAATCGAACCGCTGGGCGCTTTCGTGGTCGGATCTCCCAACGCTCGGGGTCGAGCGCTTTTAGACGTCCATTTAATCGGTCACTGAGAGCCTCATGCTGAGCATTGTAACCCGATGAACGGCTGTTTAGACTGCCATAGTATTGCTCCCACAGATCAAAGGACGCCCATGATCACCAAATGTCTGTTCCCGGCCGCCGGCTACGGCACTCGCTTTCTTCCAGCAACCAAAGCGATGCCGAAGGAAATGCTGCCCATCGTGAACAAGCCCCTGGTCCAGTACGCCGTTGAAGAGGCACTCGACGCTGGGCTCAAGCAAATTGCTATGGTCACCGGGCGTGGCAAGCGCTCTCTGGAAGACCATTTCGATATCAGCTACGAGCTGGAAAGCCAGATCAAGAATACCGCGAAGGAAAAGTACCTGACCGGGATTCGCCGCCTGATCGACGAATGCTCCTTCTCTTATACCCGTCAGATCGAAATGAAAGGTCTGGGTCATGCCATTTTGACTGGCCGTCCTCTGATCGGTGACGAGCCGTTCGCCGTTGTGCTGGCGGACGACCTGTGCCTGAACCTCGAAGGCGATGGCGTTCTGAAGCAAATGGTCAAACTGTACAACCAGTTCCGCTGCTCCATCGTGGCTATCCAGGAAGTACCTGCGAACGAAACACACAAGTACGGTGTGATCTCGGGCGAAATGATCCGTGATGATATCTATCGTGTGAACAACATGGTTGAGAAGCCCAAGCCGGAAGATGCACCTTCCAACCTGGCGATCATTGGCCGTTACATCCTGACGCCTGATATTTTCGACCTGATCGAGCAGACCGAGCCGGGCAAGGGCGGTGAAATCCAGATTACTGATGCCCTGATGAAGCAGGCTCAGGACGGTTGTGTTCTGGCTTACAAGTTCAAGGGTCAGCGTTTCGACTGCGGTAGTGCGGAAGGCTTCGTTGAAGCAACCAACTTCTGCTTCGAGAACGTCTACAAGGAGCTCTGATCTCCTTGTTAGCCTGTGTTTGACAGAAGCCACCTTAGGGTGGCTTCTGTCGTTTAAGGCAACAGTATTTTCGTCAGCAGCGATGCAGGTGCGTTAAGCTGATGAGCAGTTGAGCCGATCAGGATTCGTCATGACATACGATTTTGACCTTTTTATCATCGGTGCGGGTTCGGGCGGTGTTCGTGCAGCGCGTTTTTCCGCCGATTTTGGTGCTCGCGTGGCCGTAGCGGAAAGCCGCTACCTGGGCGGCACCTGCGTAAATGTCGGCTGTATGCCGAAAAAGTATTTCGTCTACGGGGCTTCGTTCCATGACGAGTTCAGGCAGTCGCGCAGTTATGGTTGGAAGGTCGAGGAACAGGGGTTCGATTGGCAGAATCTGCTAGCCAATAAAGACCATGAGATTCGTCGACTGAACGGCATCTATCGTGCACTGCTCATCAACAGCGGTGTGACACTGCTGGAAGACCATGCGCGAATCATTGATGCGCATACTGTCGAAGTAACGGGCAAGCGCTACACCACCGAGCGAATCCTCATCGCTACAGGCGGTTGGCCCTCAGTGCCCGAGTTGCCTGGTCGTGAACACATCATTACGTCCAATGAAGCCTTTTATCTGGATAAGCTGCCCGAGCGAATGATCATCGTGGGTGGCGGTTATATCGCGATCGAATTTGCATCGATCTTTCACGGCTTGGGCGTGAAGGCGACTCTCATGTACCGCAAGGAGTTATTCCTGCGCGGGTTTGATGACTGCGTACGGGTGCATCTGCGAGATGAATTGCTCAAGCGAGGCCACGATCTGCAGTTTAATGCGGAAATTGCCCGTATCGACAAGCAGAGCGATGGCAGTTTGAAGGTTACGCTCAAGGATGGCCGTGTTCAGGAAACTGACTGCGTGTTCTATGCGACAGGCCGTCGCCCCATGCTGGATAACTTGGGCCTGGAAAACGTTGGCGTCGAGCTCGATGAACGTGGCTTTGTGAAGGTGGATGAAGCCTTCCAGACCACGGAGCCCTCAGTGTATGCGATTGGGGATATCATTGGCCGTGTGCAGCTGACGCCTGTTGCCCTGGCAGAGGCCATGACCTTGGCCCGCAGCCTGTACAAGCCTGAAAGTTACAAGCCACTTGATTACAACCTCATCGCTAGCGCGGTTTACAGCTTGCCTAACGTCGGAACGGTAGGACTGAGTGAAGAGCAGGCTCGTGAAAAGGGCTACAAGCTCAGGATTTTCCAGACGACCTTCAAGCCTACCAAGCTTAGCCTGACCAATGAGACGGAGCGTACGCTCATGAAGCTGGTCGTGGACGCCGAGACTGATAAGGTGCTGGGTTGCCATATGGTCGGGCCCGATGCTCCCGAGCAGATCCAGTGTCTGGCAGTGGCTCTCAAGGCCGGTGCAACCAAAAGCTGCTTTGATGACACCATCGGTATTCACCCGACAGCAGCGGAAGAATGGGTGACCATGCGTTCCCCAGTGAGGGAAGACTGATTTACGTAATACATAAAAAAGGCCGGTAGTGACCGGCCTTTTTTATAGGTGAAGCAAAAGAATTCAGTGCGCCTTGGCTACCTTGGTCTCACTGGCGGTTGTCTCTTCACGCCGCCCGTAGCGCTGTGCCAATACCGCACACACCATCAGCTGGATCTGATGAAACAGCATGATGGGTAGCAGAATGGCACCCATGCTGCTACTAGCGAATAACACCTTGGCCATCGGCACGCCAGTCGCCAGACTCTTCTTGGAGCCGCAAAACACCACTGCGATCTCGTCTTCTTTGTTAAAGCCCAACAGGCGCGACGTATAGCGGGTAATCAGCAGCGCCAGGGTGAGGATTACCGAGCAGACTGCAGCAAGACCCAGCAAAGCGGTCAGTGGAATGGATGACCAGAGGCCTTCAAGAATGGCAGCGCTGAACGCAGTATAGACAACAAGCAGAATGGAGCCCTGATCGACAAACTTGAGGCTGGACTTGTGTTTGTCGACCCATCCGCCAATCCAGCGGCGCAGGATTTGACCCGCAATAAAGGGAACCAGAAGCTGAAGGAAAATCTTGGTAATGGCATCTAGGGTGGACATGCCATTGGTGTCTCCACTGCTTTGCGTGTCCAGCAGCAGGCTTACCAGGAGCGGTGTCAGGAACACACCAATCAGGCTGGACGCCGAGGCACTGCACACGGCGGCAGGCACGTTGCCGCGGCCCATTGAAACAAAGGCGATGGAGGACTGTACGGTTGCCGGTAGGGCACACATATACAGTACGCCCATGTAAAGCTCAGACGTGACAAGGGGCGAAAGCAGCGGCTTGAGCGCCCAGCCCAGCAGCGGGAATAACAGGAAGGTGCAGCAGAAGATCAGGAGATGAAGGCGCCAGTGGGTAACGCCCGCTACAATGGCCTCGCGTGATAGCTTGGCGCCATGCAGAAAAAACAACAGGCCAATGGCGATGTTGGTGATCACATTGAGTACCCCGGCAGCGGTTCCGCTACAGGGAAAGATGCTAGCCAACGTGACGGTTGCTATCAGGTACAACGTAAAGTTGTCGGGTAAAAAGCGTGGACGAGCCATTCACATCTCTCGAACAGTTGTTGAGTCTGACTTCGCAGTCTACTGTGGTGTGATTATTCCGACTAACGTCAAAAAGGCTTTCAATGTCGCCTAACGGACAATCCGCTGAGTTACGCCGGCAGATTCCTTCTCTCAAAGCGCTGCCTCGCCCGGTTTATGCCCGGGCCGAGTCGCTGGCACGTGGCTCCTGGACGCCTTGGCATAGTCATCCGTGGGCGCAGCTCTCCTACGCCATCAAGGGGGTGCTTTCGGTGCACACTCGCGCGGGTAGTTTTGTCGCACCTCCTCAGCGGGCTGTGTGGATTCCGGCGGGGCTGGAGCATGAGGTGCGCTCTTCAGCCGAGGCTGAAATGCGCAGCCTCTACCTAGGACCGCAGCTATTGCCGAACCGGGGGGCCGAGTGTCGGGTACTGAGCGTCAGTTTGCTGTTGCGCGAACTGATACGAACGTTTACGACCTTTCCTGTCGAGTACGATGAAGAAGGCAGCGAAGGACGCCTGGTCGAGGTGCTGATCGATCAACTGGCAATCGCGCCTCATATGGCGTTGTCGCTGCCATTACCAGCAGATGCTCGACTGCGCCGATTGTGTGAACACTTGCAGCAAGCGCCGGATGATCAGCGTACCCTGGCGGAGTGGGCATTACTGCTGGGGGCTTCCGAAAAAACCCTGAGTAGACATTTTCAGCGGGAAACCGGTCTTACCTTCAGAGCCTGGCGGCAGAAGCTGCGTCTGCTAAGCGCACTGACCCTGCTTGAGCGGGGGGACAGTGTCACGGCGGTAGCTTTGAGTTGCGGCTATGATTCGCCGTCAGCCTTTATCGCTGCGTTTCGAGCGCAGTTCGGAACAACGCCGGGTGACTTCTTTACCCTCTGATGGAGCCCTCGATGGTTTCGCTGTTTTATCTGTGCGATCTATTTGGCGTTGCCGTTTTCGCTATTACCGGCGCCCTGATGGCCGGGCGCAAAGCAATGGATCTGTTTGGTGTTCTGGTAGTGGCCTTGGTAACTGCACTGGGTGGCGGAACCCTGCGAGACGTGATTCTGGGGTTGCATCCGGTAAGCTGGATACGGGACGACACCTACATTGCAGTGGTTGTCTTTGCCACTTTAGGTACGGTGCTGTGGGTACGTCTGACGCGACCGATACCGGAAAAAGCGCTTCTGATCGCCGATGCATTTGGTCTGGCAGTGTTTACCGTGATCGGAACGGAAGTCGCCCTGCGTCAGCAGGTACCTTTAAGCACAGCCGTCATCATGGGTGTCATGACCGGTGTGGCTGGTGGTGTCATCCGAGACATTATCTGCAATGACATTCCACTGATCTTTCATAAGGAGATCTACGCTACACCCTGTATTCTCGGCTCGCTGGTATACATCGGGCTGAGCCGCCTGGCGCTGCCGGCAGAGCTGGTCACAGGCGTTGCGATGCTGGTAGTGCTTGTCATTCGGCTTGCCGCGATCCGTTGGCATTTCGCCTTGCCTCGCATGCAGTTGCTTGACCGTAACCGGTAGTGCTCAAACCAGAAAGATCTCCCAGGGCCGAAACAGGCGCGACAATACATGGGATGGCAGGATAGGCTCCGGCGCCGGGCCGTTGGCTGTGTTGAACGCCTCGACAGCATAGCGCTTAGCGGCAAGACTGGACTCATCCAGCGGTAGCCGTCGGGCACGCTCCCAGGGAAAGCGATCATCACCCGGACGGAGCCATTGCCATGCCCAAAGCGGCACTTCAATACAGCGAGCCCCTGTGACTACACAGGCAAAGCTGGCGGCACGGCCTGTCGCTTCGTGATCGGCATGACCATCCTCGCGCCAGGCGGTGAACACCGTATCGGTCGACTTGATGAGTGCCGCCAGTTGTTCGCTAAGTCGTTGTTCTTCATTGCTGGCAATGCCGTCGGAAAAGTCCAGCCGGCAGATGTCGACGGACTCCAGGCACAGCCGTCGGCTGGCTTCACGACTTTCCGGCAGGGTAGGTACATGGAAAACCGGTTGGCTGCCCAGCCCTTGCTTGTATTCACCGCGCGTTACGCTGACTAAAAGAACTTTGCGCCCCAGCTCGGCAAGCTGGGCCAATAAGCCGCCACAGCCCAGAATTTCGTCGTCCGAATGGGGCGCGATAATTACGGCCCGTCGACCTGGCGGGACCAAATGATTGGCATCGACTTCCGGAATTCCGGCAAATCGGGGCCAAGCGGCCCACTCCTGCGCAGAGGCGCTTTTTTCCTCCAGGGTGCGGGTATTGAGCGTCGTCATATCGCTGTTCCTCGTGCGAGGCTACTACCTCGCATAATGCCGAACTGATATTGGGCGCTTTTGAGGCACATCAACAGTACAGGCGAATCATTTACTCCATACCTAACGTTTTTCGCTGCGCAGCGGTAATCCTCTGGCGCACGGTTGCGTAATCTGCCCAAGGATCATCTTGCCGATGATCCAAATGGTCGAACAGCGTTTCCAGTGTCCACTGGTCGCCTCGTTCAAGTGTTTTCAGCTCCTCACGGCCTATAGGGACCGATACGCCCAGACCCGGGCGTGCCCGTAGCGAATAGGCCGATACCGTGGTAGCACCTTCGCGATTGCGCAGGTAATCGATAAAGATCTTGCCGACTCTGTTCTGCGCGCCCATCTTGGCGGAGAAGCGCTCTGGAATAACCGCCGCCATATGCTGAGCAATGGCCTGTGCAAAGTCTTTCACGCTATCCCAGTCATCTCTGCGTTGCAGAGGAACAACAATGTGCAGGCCCTTGCCGCCACTGGTCTTGATAAAGGCTTTGAAGCCCAGCTCATCCAGCAGGGTCAGCAACAGCTCCGTTGCCTCCAGCATCTGTTTCCAGGGCAGTTTGGGATCAGGATCAAGATCGAAGATCATGCGATCCGGTTTACCGATCTGGTCAGCCCTGGCGTTCCAGGTATGCAGTTCGACTGTGCCCATCTGCGTAGCGCCCAGCAGTGCCTCAAGGCTATCAATCACCATAAGCGGTGCATGGCCTGGATCCAGAGCCGGGTCCAATTCGCGGATATGCGGGATTGCCAGGGTTTGCTTGTGCTTCTGGAATATCTGTTCGCCCTTGATGCCTTCAGGAGTCCGTACCAAGGCAACCGGCCGGTTTTTTAGGTGCGGCAACATCCATGGCGCAATACGCTCGTAGTACTCTGCGACGTCTAGCTTGGTGGTTTTTGAAGACGGATCGATAACGCGCTCTGGGTGGCTGATGCGCACGCCTGCGACTTCAGCACCCTCTTTTTTCGTTGAGGCTAACGCTTTCTTTGGCGCAAGGGACGAAGCCTTACGCGGGACGACCTGCGCCTGTTCAAGCCCAATATCCTGAGCCGGCTTGTCTTGCCGCAACCCATGAAAAACACCCTGGCGTACAATTCCGTCGTTGGTGATGGCGGCAAACGCTACTTCACACAGTAATTCCGGCTTGAGCCACGTAACGCCGCGGGCTTGAGCACCCCGAGGCGGGTTCTTAAAGGGGGAGGTGTCAGTTGTGCAGGGCTGCATATGCTCATGGAGTGCAGCCAGGCTTTCCCGGGTAAATCCCGTTCCGATCTTTCCTGCAAAGCGTAGTGAGCCGTCCTTGTCATGCAGGCCGATCAGCAGCGCGCCAAAATGACTTCTTGCTCCCTGGGGTTGGGTATAGCCGCCAATGACGAACTCCTGCCGGCGCTTGCACTTAAGCTTGATCCAGTCGTTGCTGCGCCTGGAGGTATACGGGCTGCCGGCACGTTTTCCAATGACACCTTCCAGGCCAATGGCGCAGGCACTTTCCAGTATCTTGTCGGCGGGTACGTCGAAGGCTTCCGAATACCGTATGACGTTAGACTGGGTGTTATCCAGTACGGCTTTGAGAGCACGACGACGTTCTTCGAGTGGATAACTGCGCAGGTCCGTACCGTTACAGAACGGCATATCGAACAGGTAGTAGAGGATGGTGGTGTTTCGGCCGGTATCGAAAGCGTTTTGCAGGGCCTGGAAATCAGAGACGCCATTGTCGTCGAGTACGATAATTTCGCCATCAAGCCAACCATTATCCAGGCTAAGTGCTGAGAGAGCCTTTGCCTGTTCTGGCAGACGATGGGTCCAATCCTTGCCGTTGCGTGTGATAAAGCTGACCTTGCCATCATCAATACGGGTCAACAGGCGATACCCGTCAAACTTGATTTCATAGAGCCAATCGCCTGCCGGGGGCGCGTCGACCAGCGTGGCCAGTTGGGCTTCGACCATTTCAGGCAGTGCCAAAGGCGCAGCGGAAGATGTTGCCTTTGCCGCCGTGGTACGGGCCCGCCTGGGTTTTGCTGGCTCCGCTGCCTTGGCAACAGGCGTCGCTGTCTTACCCAGTCGCGGTAATGTCTTCTCGCTCAGTACGCTGTCAGGTAGAGCCTCGGTTACGTCATATTCGCTATGAGGTTTGGCGTCAGCGTCTTTTTCTTTGATCAGCAGCCACTGCTCTTTTTTGCCGTTGCCATGCAGGCGCGTGCGCACCAGCGTCCAGTTGCCCTTGAGCTTTTCGCCTTGCAGCTCGAACTTGAGCTTGCCCGCCGCATAATCGGTAGCTGCATCGCCATGGGGTATCCAAATGCCATGATCCCAGACGATGACGTCACCACCGCCGTATTCGCCTTCTGGAATACTGCCCTCAAAGGTGCCGTATTCGATCGGATGATCTTCAACGTGAACAGCCAGGCGCTTTTCCTTGGGGTCATAGCTGGGACCTTTAGGAATGGCCCAGCTCTTCAAGGTGCCGTCCAGCTCCAAACGAAAGTCATAATGCAGCCGGCGTGCATCATGTTTCTGAATGACGAACTGTAGCGCTTCGGGCGAGGTGCGCGCGTGGGGCGCATTGCCTTCAGGCTCTGCAGTCACCTTGAAGTTTCGCTTACGGGAGTACTCGCTCAGCGGGTTCGCCATGGCCGGGTTCCTTATTTGGCTGCTTTACGGCCTTTGGGTGAGGCGGTACCTGACGAGCGTCGGGTGGTGCTGGTGCGCTTTGGCTTTGCCTTGGCGGGTTGGGCTTTTTCGTCGTCGTTCTCGGGCGGCGTGCGTGTGCCTCTCAGGCTACGTTTGAGCAGCTCGGTAAGGTCAATGACATCGGCCGTACGTTTGGGTGCTTCCTGTTCAGGCGCTTCAAGCGTTTCAAGCTTGCCCTCACGTACCTTGCGCTCAACCAGCTTCATGACGTTGTCTTCGAAGGTGTCATGGTATTGCTCCGGATCCCACGACTCGGTCATGTCTTCAACCAGGCGCTCGGCCATGTCGATCTCGCGCTTGGACACCTTGGCGTCCAGGTCTTCAAGACCCACGTCCTCGGCTGAGCGAACCTCGTTGGCCCAGCGCAAGGTGTTGAGCACGAGCGTATCGCCCAAGGGCATGATTACAGCAAGGTGCTGCTTGGTGTGCATCACGACGTTGGCTACGCCAACCTTGCCGGTGCGTTTGAGTGTCTCTCGCAAAAGGATGTATACCTTCTCGCTGTGTTTCTCAGGAGATAGAAAATAGGGCTTTTCGAAGTGCAGGATGGAAATCTCGCTGGCCTCGACAAATGCCAGAATATCGATCGTCTGGGTGGCTTCCGGCAGGGCGTTGTGAATCTCCTCGTCGCTAAGCACGACATACTCGCCTTTTTCGTGCTCGATACCTTTGACGATGTTTTCCCGCGAGACCTCTTTGCCCGTATTCTTGTTGACGCGCTTGTAGCCCACCGGGTCCATGCTGCGCTTGTCCAGCCAGTCGAAATCGATTCCATGGCTGGAGGTGGCGGATACCAGGGAAACCGGAATATTGACCAGTCCAAAACTGACGGCGCCTTTCCAAATCGAACGTGGCATACCGGTTACCTCCAGGTGTGTGCTTTCCAGTTTTGAGTTGGCCGCTGCGTCCGAGGTTCCAAAGCGCCATGACGGACGGGGAACCAGATACGTTTCAAAGGCTCTACCCGTGACTGTCGAGGCAAAGCGCGCCTGCTATACACTGGCAGCGCATGGCCTTCTGGCTTACCGATTGAGTGAATTGAATGGATAGTGTGGATTCGAGCGTGTTGCGCAGCGCCTTGGCTTGGCGTCGGGAAGGGCATCGCGTTGTGTTGTTTACGGTGGTTCAGACCTGGGGAAGCTCCCCGCGTCCACCGGGTGCCATGTTGGCTCTGCGGGACGATGGTCGTGCTGCCGGCTCGGTTTCTGGCGGCTGCATCGAAGATGATCTGATTGAGCGCATGCATGATGGCCGGATTCCCGAAACTGGAATAGAACTCATCACCTACGGTGTGACGCAGGAGGAGGCCGCTCGGTTCGGGCTTCCCTGTGGCGGAACGCTGCGTTTGGTGCAGGAGCCTTTAGGTGATCCACAGTGGATTGCCGATCTACTGAGCCGCTGTGACAATCACGAGCTGGTGGCCCGGCAGCTTGAGCTTGGCAGCGGAGCCGTTCAGTTGTTTTCGGCGCAGGCGGACGACGCCCTGCATTTGGATGGGCAGACCTTGCGTGTCGTCTATGGCCCGCGTTGGCGATTGCTGTTGATTGGCGCAGGTCAGCTGTCCCGCTACGTTTCCGAAATGGCTCACATGCTGGATTTCGACGTGTTGATCTGCGATCCGCGGCAGGAATTCAACCACGGCTGGGAGACTTCAAAGGCGCGTTTCGTCCCGGGTATGCCAGACGATGCGGTGCTTTCCATTGTTCCTGATGAGCGGACGGCGATCGTGGCGCTGACTCACGATCCGCGTCTGGATGACATGGCGCTTCTGACTGCGCTCAAGTCCTCGGCCTTCTATGTCGGCGCGCTGGGCTCGTTGGGTAACAGTCGTAAGCGTCGGGAGCGCTTGGCCTTGTTTGATTTGAGCGAGGATGAAATCGATCGCTTGCACGGCCCTATTGGCCTGCATATCGGTAGCCATACGCCGGCCGAGATTGCTGTTTCACTGCTGGCCGAAGTGGTCGCTGTAAAAAATGGTGTTGCGCTGACACAAAAGAAACAGCCCAAGCCTGTTGTCGATCAAGTGGCCTGACGTGGCTGATTCGCTGTGTGTGATCGTGATGGCGGCCGGGCAGAGCAGTCGCTTTCGCGCCCAGGCTGGGACTGACAAGCTGCTGGCCAGGTATGAAACTGGGGTAGGCGAGTCGACCCGCGTGCTTCAGCAAACTTTGCGCAACCTCAAGGGTATCGGGCAGCGGCGGGTGGTCGTGACCCGACCGGATAACGGAGAGGTGGCGGCTCTCGCCAGACGCGAAGGCTTTGACGTACTGGCCGTACAAACTCAGGGGATGGGCGAAACACTGGCGCAGGCGATTGCGGCCGAGCCAAATCATCGAGGTTGGTTGATCGCCTTGGGCGACATGCCGTTTATACAGCCGGAGACGTTCCGTCAGATAGCCGAGGCGGTGTCAGAGGACGTGATTGCCGTGCCGTTCTGCCCTCTAAAGAACAGCGTTTCACAAGCATCCAGTAATTCTCCAGACGGCACTCCTGTGGCCGGCACTCCGGTGGCCGGCAATCCGGTGGCGTTTGGCCGTCGTTACTTCAAGGCGTTGTGTGCGCTCACGGGCGACCGTGGCGGGCGAGGGCTGTTTGGGCAAGGTGAGCTACGCTGGGTAGAGTGCAGTGATCCCGGCATCTATCGTGACGTGGATGTGCCTGACGATTTGAATCGCACCTGACGGTACGTAAGCTTCTTCCAATCGAACTTGCGCGGCGGCTGCCTTTCATAACGAAAATGCGCACTTCGTTTCGTGGGAGCATCCATGAGGTCAGATATCCAACCGGTTCTCGATTATTTGAAAGAGTACGACATGCTGCTGGTGACAGCCGAGTCCTGCACGGCAGGGCGGGTTATTCACCTGCTGTCTGAAATTCCAGGCAGTGGATCCTGTCTTGATGCCGGTTATGTCGTTTATTCTCCTGCTGCCAAGCAGCGTTTGCTGGGCGTTCACCCGTACACGATCGATACGTTCAACCTGACGAGTGAAGAGGTGGCGCGGGAAATGGCCATCGGTGCTCTGCATGACAGTGATGCAGCGGTCGCCATCTCTAACACGGGGCTTGCAGGCCCGGATGGAGTAGATGGAATACCTCCTGGCACCGTATGCTTTGGCTGGGGCTTTCGTTATCAGGGCGAGCTGGTAGTCTTCTCCCGAACCGAGCGGTTCTTTGGTGGCCGGGAGGACGTGCAATTGGCAGCAGCCGTCTACAGTTTGACGAATATTCCATTATTCCATGCACGACTATTACGCGGAGAGAGAGGCTAAACGCATGTCAGACGATTACGAATCCATTCAGCGTGACATTATCAAGGCACTCGAAATACCCGCCGAATTCGATGCCCAGCGTGAGGCCGAGCTGCGTATCAAATTTCTCAAGGACTATCTGATCAAGACCGGCATGGAGGCGTATGTGCTGGGTATCAGCGGAGGGGTAGATTCCTCGACTGCAGGTCGTCTCGCCCAGTTGGCCGTCGAGCAGGCTCGTAGTGAAGGTCACAACGCCCGCTTCATTGCCATGCGGCTGCCCTATGGCGTGCAGAAGGATGAAGAAGATGCCCAGCGCGCATTAGGCTTCATTCAGGCGGACGAGGTGCTGACCGTGAATATCAAGCCGGCTACCGACGGGATGCTGCAGGGCTTGCAGGACAGCAAGCTGGCCTTTCGTGATGAGGGGCAGCAGGATTTCGTCATGGGCAATGTCAAGGCGCGTCAGCGCATGATTGCTCAGTATGCGGTGGCGGGTGCCCGCAAGGGGCTGGTCATCGGGACTGACCATGGTGCGGAAGCACTGATGGGGTTCTACACGAAGTTTGGCGACGGTGCCTGCGACCTGACTCCGCTGCATGGGTTGAACAAGCGCCGTGTACGCATGATTTGCGAATACCTGGGTGCGCCTGACAATCTTGTGCACAAGGTTCCCACGGCGGATCTGGAATCACTGTCGCCCGGTAAGCCGGACGAAGAGGCGTTTGGCATTAGCTACGCCGAAATCGATGATTTCCTTGAAGGCAAGAAGGTCAGTGACCATGCCTATCAGGTTATTTTCAAATACTACAGCGGTTCGCATCATAAGCGAGCCCTACCTGTCACGCCGTATTCCTGAGACCAAACAAAAGGCCCGCATCATGCGGGCCTTCTGCCAAGGCAATACTCAATCAGCTGAGCTGGGCCTTGAGTTCGTCACGCAACATCGTCTTGATCTTGATGAGGTGCTCTTCCTCATGGCGCATAGGCACTTCGAAGCTGGAAGCAATATTGGGATGGTTCGCCTGGCGAGCCAGCTCGATTAGCAACTCCCATGCAGCATTGTCTGTCAGCTCGATGGTCAGCATGGCATTGAGGCATTGCGCCATGTTGGTTCTGGGGTCTGTCAGTACCTGGATAATTCCTTGAGCCATGGTGCCAGAGACATGGGCGCAAGGCGTCATGGCAGTAGGGTCCGCACCCAGTGTTTCGATGGAGTCACGTAGCAGCTGCATGTGCTCGGCTTCCTGCTGCTGGATAGTCCTGAGCGTTTCCAGAAGCTCCGGGCGGGCATCGGGTGCTGCGGCGACCTTGGCAATGAAGGCTTCATACAGACGAACCCCGGTGCGCTCGTAGGCTAGGCGCTCGCCTAGTTTGTCGAGAAGCAATTCAGGGTTTTTACCCATCATTTTGTCCAGGCCGGTTTTCAGTACGCCTTTCACCGAGCCTGGTGGAGGAACGGAACCGACCTGCTCATCAATAGCTTCATGCTCACGAATGAACTTGACGCGCTCCTCAGTAATGCGCGAGGCATCGCCTGGGGGGATATCCTGGCGGAACTGCTCAGTAGCCTCAATTTGTCTTTTGGTGTCCTCCGGGGACATTTGTGCGCCGGTGCGATTCAACCCCATGGGTGCAGAAGTAGTCATGGCGAGTCCTCAAGGTTTACGAAAGAGTTCGGTACCGGGTGTCCAGATATAACCTGCCGAGGCCATATCCGAAGGGATACCTTCTGAGTTCAGGTGGTTGCGGTAATCCTGAGAAGCCCTGTCTTCCTGCTCTTTTGGTACGTAATGGATGCCGTGGGCGCGCAGGTCGATTTCTTTCGAAAGGGTCTCGCGTACAAAATCGCGGTTGCGCTTCAAGGGGCGCATTTTGGGCAGCTCGCCAACCAGCACTTCAGCCGGATCGCGACGCTCGTATTTCTTGAACAGGTCACAGGCAAATTCCAGGTGGCCCAGTTCGTAATCCAGGAAGCGCTCCCACAGGGCCTTGATGCGCGGGTTCTCTTCCTGTTCGGCACAGCTCGCGTAGGCATACACTTCCATCGCCTCATGAACCAGCCACTTTTCCATGAAGGTTTCGCTGGCATCCATGAGGGACTCATATTGGGTCACATGCTGCTCTTCAACCGAAGCGATTTCCGCATACAGCGCGCGTGCAACCGGATCGGCAAACGTGTTGCCGATATTCATGTAATAATCGTGAGTCTGGTATTCCGA
This sequence comes from Pseudomonas sp. MAG002Y, assembly GCF_019400845.1. Classification (NCBI taxonomy): domain Bacteria; kingdom Pseudomonadati; phylum Pseudomonadota; class Gammaproteobacteria; order Pseudomonadales; family Pseudomonadaceae; genus Pseudomonas; species Pseudomonas sp. MAG002Y. The sequence goes on from NZ_WOEJ01000005.1 coordinate 223,113, forward strand.
GCTGGTAATCATCGCCGCATGGATCTTAGTGATCAGCTGCGCGGTAGTTTTGTCATAGCTGTCACGTACATCGTCACTGGGATTCCGGTGGTGCTGGCTGGTCGGACGACCCGGAATGATGTCCGTGTACCCTTGCAGGATATTGTTCGGATCCTTGCCCTCCAGTCGGTCATACATGGCCGAGTAGCGATACAGGTGATCGAAGTCTTCCAGAAGTCCGAAGCGGTATGACTGTGCCTGGTAGGGGTCAGGCTCGTTCTGGGCGACTGCCGCCGTAACTTCAATAGCCACCTGCTCGTAGGCAATGGTTGTTTCCAGCGGGGAGTGGTCACCCGAGATCAGCCAGTTGATGGCGGTAGCTTGATGGTGCTCTACGCGGCGGATATGGGCCAGATGAGGTTGCAGCTCCTTGTGGAATCGCGCGCCGATATGCTTGAGTCGAAGGGCTTCGGTTTCAATGCCATTCATGAGAATGATGCGGATGCGAGTCGTCGCATCGTCATCCAACTTGCTGATCGGCCGAGTGGCCATTTCACGCCAGGTAAACCGCTGCTTATCCAGCGGCGTGCCTTTCATATCCAGAAGTCCAGCAAATGTATCCATCTTGTCCCCCAGGTTTAATCGCTTCGGGAGAGGGTTAATTCCCTTTATCGCCTCGTCAGTAATAGTCACGGTTGCACACAATAGTGGCACCTGAGGATGGACTCTTGAGGCGTCATAGCATTCCTCTTGCCACAAAATAACTGACCAGTGGAATGTACTTTGAGGAAACTTTATTTTTAGATTTGATTAGTCCATTTATGACTAAAGAGTCGACTAGGCTGTTGTATAAATCTTGTATAAATTCAAGTCGTCTCGCTATAGACATATGGCGCTTCATTGCTAACAGAGCGCTCTAGAATGGGATTTGAAGGTATTATGTCTGTGGGTATGTATTTTTCAGCCGGTCATAATGCGATGGTTGGTGAGAACTTAGTGAGAAGGGCAGTTGACTAAACAGAAGTGGATAGCGAAGAAACTAAGGCGTTGTGCATTACTTAATACAAGAGTTGTAAAACTTTAAGTAATAACAGCCGCTTATGTATTTCGGATTTAGCCGCTTAAGTTGGAAAGCTCGCTTCGCTTAACTAACTTCTACCCTGACCAAAAGGTGAAGAGACATGACTACTCGTCAAGAACATCTGATCGACTGGCTCAAAGATGCCCATGGTATGGAACAGCAGGCAGACAAAATGCTGAAGGGCCAGCTGGAACGTCTTGAGAATTATCCTAAGCTTTCCGCCCGTATTCAGCAGCACATCGAAGAAACCCAGTCCCAGCTTCAGCTGATCGAAGGCTGCCTGACCCGTCTGGGTACCAGCCCCTCTACCATGAAGGACTTTACCGGTAAGTTCATGGCCATGGGGCAGGCGATGGGCGGCATGTTCATGACTGACGAAGTGGTCAAGGGGTCCATGGCCAGTTATGTCTTTGAGAACGTCGAGATCGCCATGTACACCGTGCTGATCTCTGCCGCCGAAGCGGCTGGCGATCTGGAAACCAAGCGGGTATGTGAGCAAATCCTGCCACAGGAAATTGCCATGGCCGAGTGGGTGAGAGAGCATCTGCCGGAAGTCACCATGGCGTTCATGGCGCGCTCCGAAGCCGGTGAAACTGCCAAGAAGTAAGTATTCTGTTGTATCGAGGGCCAACCATACGGTTGGCCCTTTTTGTTGCATGCTTACTGTGTCGGGGCCGCGTTCCGCGCTGTCCAGGGATTGGTCTCAAGACTGCTGTGAATGGCCGTCGAGCAGAGTGCGGCGTGGCCGGTCGCTACGCTGATCTGCTTGAGTGATTTGACGACATCGCCTGCCGCATACAGGCCTGGAATGGAAGTACGCAGGTGTTCATCAACAATTAATGCTCCCGTATCGTCGGCTTCGGCGCCCAGGCGTATGGCCAGCTCGGAACGGACTCTAGAACCCAAAGACGGGTAAACGATGTCGAACCGATGAGTCTCGCCCTTGCAGGTCCTGAGTTCTACCTGCTGGTCTTCCAGCAGGCGGATGCCTTCAACGCGATCACTGATCAGGCGAATGTCATAATGTTCGGCCAGAGCAAACGCTTCCTCACAGGCCTTTGGCTCTCCGTGTATGACAACGGTCACCCGATTCGTAAACGTGCGCAGGAATACAGCGTGTGAGATGGCGCATTCTGCCTCGCCATACACCGCCACATTATCACCATTGATCTCGTAGCCATCACAGATCGAGCACAGGCGCACGGAAGATGCTGCAATGGCCTCGTACACACTAGGCATATCGGGCAATTCATCCTGTATACCGGTGGCCAGCAATACACGACGGGTCAACACGCTCTGGCCATTGAAGAACACTTCGAAACCTTCCGGGCGCTGCTGGATGTCATCGACTCGGGCATTTTCAAAACGAGCACCATAGGTCGTTGCCTGCTCCCGCAAACGCTCCAGCAGACCTTTGCCCGAAATGCCGGGTGGAAAACCGGGATAGTTATGAGAGAGGGGAATCAAGGCGGCACGACTGGCACCGTCGTCGACGATCAGCGTCTTGCGGTGAAAGCGTGCCAGGTAGATGGCAGCTGTAAGGCCCGCTGGCCCTGCGCCCACAATAACGCAATCCAGCTCATCGGCTGCGCTGGTACCTGTAATGGACTCAGGTTGGTCAAATATCTGCTCATAATCTTTCATGATGGGGAGGCCCTGTTGCGTATGGTTAAGATCACACCCAGTAGGGCTGTCGACCACCTATGAGAAGTAGAAGGCTGCGCACGTTTGAAAGTTCTCCACAATTATTATTGTCTGGCGTGCGGTAGGGTTACTCCGATGCTTTCTGGTCGTCTTCTTTCTCCTGCATCTTTACTCCTAGACGCCTCACAGCGGGTAGCCATTCCTTGTTGCCGCAGCAGTCGCACTCCTGATCTTCAGGCGCAGGGTTGCACTCCGTTACGTGACCGCATCGTGAGCAGGCATAGTGGCTGTTGACTTGGATACGCTCACTCATTTCATCGTCTGGCGTTGGCAGCAGCCAGAGTCCATAGTGCGGCGTACGGTATTTAATCAGGCTGAAGTGGCCGGATGACTCCAGGTAGACACGGCGAACCTCCCCCAGATGCTGGATATTCTGCGCGCGCAGCTCCGAGTGAATACGTTCGGGCGAGAGGCGGGCCTTGACCATGTTGTCGATGACCAGACGGCCATCCTTGACGAGAATGGTTGAGTCCCCCTGGGTCGCCACTTCTACCGAGCGTCTCTTGAATGACAGAAACGACAGGCCTCGCTGAAAAATCAGAGCCGTCAGCAAGAGAACAGCAGCAGGCAGGATGCCTTTTTCCGGTGTCTGCAGGGGCACACCAATCGCCGCACCCAGCGTAATCATGACGGCCAGTTCCGAGATGCTGAGCTGAGCGGCGACACGGCGGCCCATCATGCGCATCATCATGAGCAGAAGCAGGTAGATCACGCCGGTACGCAGCACCACCTCGATCATGAACGGCCACTGTGTTTCGCCCAGCAAAATACGGTGCCAATCCCAGGATGTGATGTTCAGCATTCAGTCCTCCAGCTCTACAGCGGCTGGCATCCAGCGCTCAGCCTTGCAGTATTCGCAGGCACATTGCGGTTCTTGCTGAGTCTTGAGTGTGTACCCGCAGCTCGTACAGGAAAAATGGTCCCGGCTGGCTACTGCTTCCCGCAACTCGGTGTCGATCTCCGGAATAATAGAAAGCCCAGGGCAGGGCTGGTCAGTCAGTACGATGGAAATGGAGCCGGAAGGCTCGATATAGACGCGGCTGAGCTGGCCCAGGTGCTGAATGTTGCGCATGCGCAGTAGTGCAAAGATTTTTTCCCGAGACAGGACAGTCTTTCGCAAGACCTCCAGTTCCAGTCGCCCATTGGTGATGGCAGTCATCACACTGCCCGAGACGGCATGGTTTACCTTGGGATGGCGCATGGTCAGACGCGCAGTTACTCGCTGAAAGATAATGACGCCTGCCATGATGATCAGAGGCGGCAACATGCCGCGCTCCTGCGCTTGCAGCGGTACACCAATTGCACCGGCCAGGGTAACGACTACAGAGAGTTCGAAGAGCGTATATTGGGAAGCCACGCGCCGCCCGAGGAGCCGCATGGCCATCATGATCAGAACATAGGTTAGCCCAGCCCGGATAACCACTTCTATCAGGAACGTCCAAGGTGTTTCGCCGATGAGAATGCGGTGCCAGTCTGCCAGGGAAAATTGCTTAGCTTGCATAACGGCCTCAACATCAATACGCCATGTTTGAAGCAGAAAATGGCAAATCGGTTCGCTTGCTCCGACGAGGCGGCAACCCTTTGATCGATTAATGACCGTTTGTCGAGACGGGCATGACGCGCTCAAGGCACAAAACTGTAAAATACCGACCTTTTATGGCCGGCTTGTTGAGCACCTCCTGGATTATGAACTGCACGCTGGAAGTCTCTTCCCCTGATCCTGCTCCGATGCCATCGCTGTCGTCAGATGTCTTGAACGATATGGTGTTCGAGCTTCTACCGGCCGCTGCGTTCGTCTGTGACGCAACGGGCGCCATTGTTCGTTATAACCGCAAGGCAGCGGAATTCTGGGGGCGGGAGCTTGTCCCTGGCGAAACCTACTATATCGGGATCGATCGAATTTTTCATGTCGACGGACGTGTGATGCAACCCGAAGAGTCGCCCATGGCCAGCGTGCTGCGCACCGGTGCTCCGGTGCGCAATCATGAGTTGCGAGTTCAGAGCCTGGTGGGGCAGGAGCGTTGGGCACTGATCAATATTTCGCCGATTTTTGACGAGATCGGGCAGATCAAGGGTGCCATCAACTGCTTTCAGGATATTACCGAGCGCAAGGAAAGCGAGCGGAAATTGCAGGAAAGTCAGGCTTTTCTTCAAGCTATCGTTGATGCAACGCCCGAGTGCATCAAGATCGTAACCGAAGACGGCTCGCTGATGCAGATGAACGGGGCCGGCCTTGCCATGATTGAGGCCGACTGCCTTGAAGCGGTACAGGGGTCTTGCGTATTCGATCTCATCGTGCCCGAGCATCGGGAGATATGGATCGCGAATCACCTGCGCGTGTGCAACGGTGAGCAGCTCAGCTGGACCTACGACATCATTGGCTTGGCTGGCTCCCGGGTAAACATGGAAACCCATGCGGTTCCGCTGCGCCTGCCGGATGGTCGTAGAGTTCATCTGGCCGTGACCCATAACATCACCCAGCGGATAAAAGACGAGCAAGCCGTGCGCGAAAGCGAGCGGCATTTGAGTGAGCTGCTCGATGGACTTGCCGTGGCCGTTTACACCACCGACGCGAAGGGTTACCTGACCTTTTACAACGAAGCCGCAGTGGAGCTTTGGGGGTATCGTCCCCGATTGGGTAAGGCCCAGTGGTGCGGCTCTTGGAAGATGCAGTGGCCGGATGGTCGTGAGCTGAACCATGATGAATGCTTCATGGCTGAAGTACTTAGCGATGGTAAGGCCATACAAGGTGGAGAAGGCTTTATTCTGCGGCAGGATGGCTCGCGTGTTCCATTCGCGGCGTACCCGTCCCCCTTGCGTAACGCGCAAGGTGAAATCACCGGCGCTGTCAATATGTGTGTGGATATCAGCCGGCACAAGAAGGCGGAGGCTCAGCAGCGCGAGCTTATCAATGAGTTGAACCACCGGGTGAAAAACACGCTGATGACGGTGCAGTCCATTGCAACCTATAGCCTGCGTAGCGCAAATGCCGAGTCTCGATTCCGCGAAACATTCGATGCCCGTTTGCTGGCTTTGAGCAAGGCCCACGACCTGCTGACCCATGAGCAATGGCAAGGGGCTCAACTCCGAGCGGTAATCGAGCAGGAGATTGCGCCTTATACTGAGCAGGAAAAGTCTGACCGCATTGCGCTTTTTGGCAGTGATTATGCGCTTGAGCCCCGAGAAGCACTGGCCTTGGCCATGGTCTTTCATGAACTTATCACCAATGCCGCAAAATACGGTGCACTCTCCGTCCCGGAAGGGCGCTTGCAGCTGGAGTGGTATGTCGGTAAAGATGAGCATACGGGGCATGATTGCTTGGAACTCAGCTGGCTGGAGCGCGACGGTCCCACTGTCGAGACTCCCCAGACCAAAGGCTTTGGCTCTCGCCTGATCGATCGCAGCATTACGCGTGAACTGAAAGGGCGCGTCGTAACCACATTCGTACCGCAAGGCCTCGAATGTCACTTATCCATCCCGCTGTTGTGCCTGCAGGTCAGGCCCAAAGGAAGCTTCGTTTGACCACTACCCGTAAACGTGTCCTGCTTGTCGAAGACGAAACACTGATCGCCATGCTGCTTGAAGATATCCTAGATGAGCTTGGCTACGACGTGGCAGGTAGCGCGGCTGATTTTGATGAAGGCATGCGGCTGGCCAGCTCAGAAACCTTCGATCTGGCCATTCTGGATGTGAATGTAGGTGGGCGTGAAATTTTTCCGATTGCCGAGCAGCTGGCCGCGCGCGACATCCCCTTTATGTTCTCTACTGGTTATGGGGCCTACGGGTTGCCGGAAGAGTGGAAAAATCGGCCGGTTCTGGCCAAGCCGTTCAAGCCTGACGATTTGGAAAGGGCATTACAGGCCAACTTCCCTTGATGAAAACAAGAGTGAGTGATGCCTTCAGGCATCACTCATCGTCGGAATAACGTTCTTCCTGCCAGGGATCACCACGATTGTGATACCCGCGCTCTTCCCAATAGCCGGGCACATCGCTGACCCGAAACTGGATTCGCCTGATCCACTTGGCACTTTTCCAGAAGTACAGGTGGGGTACGATCAGGCGTACCGGCCCGCCGTGCTCGGTTGAGAGGGGATTACCTTCCCAGGAGTGGGCAAGCAGGGCGCCCTGAGCTGCGAAATCCTCCAGCGTCAGGTTGGTGGTATACCCGTCGTTGGAGTAGAGCAGTACAAAACGCGCGTCCGGGTGCGGCTGTACACGATCCAGCAGGTCCTGCGTGGTTACACCCTGCCATTGATTGTCGTAGCGAGACCAGCTGGTTACGCAGTGAATATCGCTGACTAATCGAGACTGGGGTTGCGCCATAAAGGCGTCCCAGTTCCAGTTCTGCGGGTTTTTCACTGCGCCGATCACGTTTAGCTGCCAACGTTCCCGAGTAACGGTGGGCCTGACGCCCAGATCCAGTATGGGCCAGTTCTTGACCAAATGTTGACCGGGCGGTAAACGCTCCTCTTCAGGCCGTGAAATACGGCCTGTCAGATAGCGCCCCTCACTGACCCAGCGCTCTTTGGACTGGGTCAGCTTGGTGGGTTCTGGAGGCGGGTGATCCTTTTCATCGTCCATGCACAACTCCCATTTACGGCATGAATACCGCGCGCATGCAGTCCTCGGTCTTTTCCTTGAACATGGCATAACCGCGCGGTGAATCTTCCAGACTCATCGGGTGCGTCAGCAGGTAGGACGGATCCAGCTCGCCTTTCTGAATGTGCTCGAACAGCTTATTGGCATACCGCTGGCCTGGCTGCTGGCCGGAGCGAACCGTAAGGGCTTTGTTGACGATGGCACCCATGGGGAATTTGTCCAGGAGGCCGCCGTAAACGCCCACCACGGATACCGTCCCGCCTTTGCGACAGGCCCGAATGGCCTGGCGAAGCACAGTACCGCGCTCAGTGTGCAGGTGCATCAGTTGTTTAGTCTTGTCGTATACATAATCCAGCTCGGTGCCGTGCGCTTCCATGCCGACACAGTCGATGCAGCGGTCTGGCCCGCGCCCACCAGTCAACTCCAGCAAGGCTTCGTGGACATTCGTGGTTTCGTAATTGATGGTAATCGCCCCGGCCTTCTTCTCGGCCAGTTCAAGGCGAGAGGCGAAGCGGTCGATAGCAATAACCCGCTCGGCACCCATCAGGTAGGCGATGCGAATGGCCATCTGGCCAACACCGCCACAGCCCCAGACGGCGACAGTATCGCCCTGCTGGATATCGGCATTATCAGCAGCAAAATAGCCAGTCGGCGCAGCGTCCGACACAAAGACTGCCTGCTCATTGGTAACGCCATCGGGCACCTTGAACAGGTTGACGTCGGCAAAGGGCACCCGGATATACGTCGCATGGCTTCCGGCATATCCGCCAAAGGCATGGCTGTAACCAATAATGCCGCAGCACGGTTGGCCGTAGGCCAGATCTGTCGTTTCCGGGTTCGGGTTGGAGTTGTCGCAGCAGGAAAAATCGCTACGCTGACAATGTTCGCAGTTGCCGCACCCTATGATGGAAATGGTAACAACGCGATCACCCTTCTTGAATTGGCTAATGCCGGAGCCAACTTCAACTACCTCACCCATGAATTCATGGCCGATGATGTCTCCCGGCTTCATGGCCGGCACGTAACCGCCCAGCAGGTGAAGGTCGGAGCCGCATACCGATGACATGGTGACGCGCAGAATGACATCGCGTGGATTAACGATTTCCGGGTCCGGTACGGTTTCTACTTGAAGAACATTAGGGGCTTGCCAGGTGAGCGCGCGCATCAGTAAGCCCCTCCCTGACGAGTCTCATCGGTATGTGACGCGATGGTGCGCGGCTCGCTGATTACTTCGCCTTCCAACGGTACGGTTGCTGACACTTCATCCACCGGGACCCGTTCGACAGCACCTGTTCTCATGAGGCTGTTGGTAATCTCGCCGGTCTCTAGGAGCTGCTTCAGGCGACGCAAATCAAGATTAAGCTCACGTCCCGAGAATTGGCTGATCAGACTGGCTGCAGCATAACCTACCCGGCCGGCTGGCGGTTCGCACGCCAGAACGACCTGTAACTCCGTTCCCATGCCGTTAGGGGCATCTCTGAAAGTGAGGGTGGCTTTATGCTGAAGGTATGCCGTGGATTCGGTGCTCCAGACAATACGTTCCTGCGGAATCTCTTCCTCCAGGAACGCATTCCACTCTACTGTCCGATTCTGTGGGCCTACCGCAACCCAGCGATAGTGAGTGGCGTCCATCTGCTGGACGCGTTCGAGGCGACGCAGGAAGAGGGGGAGATTTTCAATGCTGCGTACGAAGTCGTAGACCTCAGCACGCGGTTTGCCAATGGTAATCGTGCGGGAAATTGCTTCGGCATTGGTCCAGCCGTACTCTTCCTGCAGAAGCGATTCGTATGGCGTAGGCGTAAGCGCTGCCTTGGCCTTGCAACGACCAGTGACGCCACGGGCTGTTACCAGTGCGCCCAAGGCCATTTGTGCCAGCCCCAGAAGACCGCCACGGCGCAGGCCGCCTGCCAGGAGTAAGCCACCACCTACAAGGGAAAGGGTGCGCTCGGTTCCCTGTACATTAGGCTCATTGAGTGACTGCTGGGACTTGCGTGTGGCCATTAGTGGTTCATGCAGGGCTTTCATCGTGTGTTATCTCCATATAGAACCAATCGGTATCTAAAGGGGACTCCACTGCGAGACGTCCTGTTCCCTAGTCGTTACAAAGGCTGACAAACGTTCAGGCGATGGACAGGTTTGCCGCCTGACGCTGAAAGCGTCTCAGGTGGTTATGCTGGTCAAGGAAGCCGTCTCCGCAGCGGGCACACGCCCGGTTACCTCGCTCAGTTCAACCTTTGACGTCTCGGGTAGCAGCAGACCTCCGATCAACGCCATTACGGATATCGCGATGAGATAGAACGCTGGTGCCAGGTTGCTATCGCTCTGTGCAATCAAATAGGTTGCCATGAGAGGCGCAGTACCGCCGAAAACGGTATAAGCCATGTTGTAGGTAATGGCTGAGGCGGTGTAACGCGTCCGGGTGGGGAAGACTTCTGACAGCAGTGCAGCGGTGACGACACCGGACAGTACCGCTCCGACGGCCAATAGCAGTACGCCCAGAACCGACAGCAGCAGGTTGCCTGAGCTGGCCATCCAGAACGACGGATAGACCACAACGATCAGTAAGGTACAGGTTGTAAATACGGTAGCCTTGCGCCCAACCCTGTCTGAAAAGAGACCTGCGAATGGGCATAGCATGGCTGCAAAAACCAGGGCAATGACGGTAACCAGAAGGGCGGAGGCGCGATCAAGCCCACCGGCTACCTGCAGGTAAGTCGCAAAGTAGGTTGTGAACATGTAGAAGGACAGGGCCGTTACGGAAATAAACGCGCCCAGCCGACAGATAGCTCCGCCATTGGACTTGAGCGTTTCACGCAGTGGCGCATGTGCTACTGCGTGTTGAGCCTCGACAGACTGGAACGCCGGGGTCTCGCCTAGCCGCAACCTCAAATATAGGCCTACGAGGCCCAGAGGCGCTGCAATAAGAAAGGGTATACGCCAGCCCCAGCTGGCCATGGCGTCTTTGGTAAGCGTAGCATCCAGACCGTAGGCCAATACGGCTGCACAGGCAAAGGCCGAGAACGTCGATACGGGTACGAAACTTCCGTACGTGGCGCGTTTTTCCCGTGGTGCATGCTCCATGACATAGGCGCAGGCACCAGCGTATTCGCCTCCGGCCGAGAATCCTTGGACGCATCGGATAACGGTCAGCAGTAGCGGAGCGGCCATGCCTATGGCGGCATAGGTAGGTAGCAGGCCTATCAGCGTCGTGGCACCGGCCATCATCAGGATCGTCAGGGCCAGTATCTTCTTGCGGCCGATCCGATCGCCCAGCATGCCGAAAACGATGCCGCCCAATGGCCGGAAGGCAAAGGCAACGGCGAATACGGCAAAGGTCTTGAGCAAAGCGGCTTTCGCGTCGCCGCTGGGAAAGAATTGCTCGGCAATGATCGTTGCAAGAAAGCCATAGATGGCAAAGTCGAACCACTCGACGAAATTACCGATCGAGGCGGCGGCAATGACTTTTCGCAACGTATGGGTGTCGACGGAACCGGGTGCTGCCTGGGTCATGATCACGCTCCAGAGGAAAGGGATTCGCAACGGGCAGGAAAGAGCAGGCGCACGGATTATTAGGATAATGAGGATAGGGGCCTGGTGGTATCAAACGCTACCGTTCTGAACTGTAAAGGCGGTTTCCCAGGCACAGTGGTCTGCCGACGACCCCTATCGTTGAGCAGACGACATGTGGTTGGCAGAACCTTTTCGGAGGCGCCACAGGAGCGCTCTGCGCTTTAGCCTGTCGCTGCATGTTCAAGGCGGGTACTGGTATTTCGTCTGGCTGAACGAACGTCTGTATTGGGTAAGGAGTCCGAGTCTTATTCAGCCTATCGAGGGAGCCAAGTCTTTTGTCTGCTACCAATCGCGAAGCTGATTTACTGAAACGGCAAGCTATCCTTGCCCAGTTTGGTGAGTTGGCGCTTCAGTCAGAAAGCCTGGATGAGATACTTCACGAGGCTTGTCGCCTTGTAGGGCACGCGCTTGGTACAGATCTGGCCAAGGTGATGGAGCTTCAGCCTGATGGCCACACCCTGCTTGTAAAGGCAGGTGTGGGCTGGCGGCCGGGCATCGTAGGCCAGGAAATCATCAAGGTTGACAAGCGTTCTTCTGAGGGCCATGCCCTAAAGACCGGCTTCCCAGTGATTTCCGATGACATAAATACCGAAAAACGCTTCGTCTATGCGGATTTCATCAAGGATCACGGTGTAAAAGCGCTAATCAACGTCATTATTATCGGCTCCCGAGATCAGAAGCCCTACGGCATTCTTGAAGTCGACAGCCGGAGTGCACGGCGTTTTAACGACAGCGACATTCAGTTCCTGCGAAGTTATGCGAACCTGCTCGCTGCCTCGGTCAATCGGCTGACCACGTTGGAGAAGGCCAAGCAGATAGCTGCGGCCTTGCGACTCAGTGAGGAGCAGTACCGGATTTCATCGGAGTTGAATCCGCAGATTCCCTGGACGGCTACGCCGGATGGAAGGATGTCCGGGTTTGACGAGCGCTGGCTGGAATTGACAGGACTTTCCCATGAACAGGCCTTGCGTGATACCTGGAAGCAGGTTGTTCATCCAGACGACATAGAAGCCACTGATAGCGCCTGGTTCAGGTCCCTGAGCAGCGGTTCGCCCTATGATTCTCAGGTTCGGATCAGAACAGCGTCCGGACAGTTTGCCTGGCATCGGGTTCGCGCATTCCCCTGGAAAAATGCCCGAGGAGAAATCCTCCGCTGGCATGGTACGGTCGAAAGTATTGTCGAAAGCAAACAGCTGGAAGAAGCGTTGCGAGACTGGAACGATGTCCTAGAGGAGCGGGTATCCGAGAGTACGCTTGCACTGAGTGAGTCCGAGCGTGAGCGTGAGTTGGTAGAAAAGAAACTACGTCAAAGCCAGAAGATGGATGCCATCGGGCAACTTACAGGAGGGATTGCCCACGACTTCAACAATATGCTCGCTGGGATTATCGCTGCTCTTGAGTTGCTGCAGAAACGGGTCGAGCAAGGCCGATCAGGCGAGCTGTCACGTTATATTGGCGCAGCCATGAGTTCGGCCAACAAGGCCTCGGCCCTGACTCATCGCCTGTTGGCATTCTCACGCCAGCAACCTTTGGAATCCAGGCTGGTACGACCAGATCGACTGGTGGTGGAGCTGGAGGAGCTGATCAAGCGCACCGTAGGACCGCAGATATCGGTCGAAGCCAGATTCGCGCCTGACACGGGCGCTGTGCTCTGTGATCCCAGCCAGCTTGAAAATGCCTTGCTCAATCTTTGCATCAATTCCCGTGATGCAATGCTCAATGGAGGCACTATCCAGATTCAGACCTCACACGTAGAGGTCGATAAGACCCAGGCCGCTATTCAGGGCTTGGCTCCAGGTGCTTACGTGTTGTTTACAGTGACAGACGACGGCATCGGTATGTCAGCCGAGGTGGTCGAGCGGGCATTTGATCCGTTCTTTACAACCAAAGGACTTGGCGAGGGAACCGGCCTGGGACTGTCCATGGTGTATGGGTTCGCCCGGCAATCCGGTGGGCAAACCTTTATTCAGAGCAGTCCGGACAAAGGTACTGTTGTCTCGCTGTATTTGCCCAGCCATGAGGTGACCTCTGAGGAAATCATTACCCTTGAGCAAAATACCATTCCTGAGGCCAAGTCAGGCGAAACGATTCTACTGGTCGAAGATGATTCGATCATTCGAATGATGCTGACCGAGCTGCTAGAGGAGCTGGGATATACCGTTCTTGAGGGTATCGATAGTAAATCTTCTCTCAAACAGCTGGAAAGGCATGAGCGAATCGATCTGTTGATTACCGATATCGGGCTGCCTGGAGACATGAGTGGCTCTGAGCTTGCCAAGCTGATACACGATCAGCGAGCAGAGATGAAAGTCCTGTTCATTACTGGCTTCGCCAAGGATATCGCCACGCTACAAGCGCAGCTCAAAGAGGGCATGCATCTGATTACCAAACCTTTCTCCCTTGAAGCGTTCGGAAAGCAGGTGCGTATGATTCTGGACGAAACCTAAAGGCATCCTGACCATCTGCATCTGATCCACGTTATCCAGACAGCATGGGTATGGATCGAATCGCTTTGCTACCCATGTGGCAGGTTAAGCTGAGGAAAGTCCGTCTTCTCGTGGATAGCTCTTTAAAGAATGACTGGCGGCGCAGTCTGAATGGATGCACGCTTTTGCTAGAGGCTGATAGATGTTTTCTTTAGCATCTGGATAATGGCTTTTTTCATCTGTACCAAATCCCACGGCTTCTGTAGATAAAGCATGCCGTCTGGTAGCTCAGGAATGGTCTCCAGATCACGTCCGGTGGTTACAATGACTGAAAGACCTGGCCAGCGTGCGCCAACCATGGTTGCCAGCTCGGCGCCCTTGATCTGCCCAGGCACCAGATGATCGGTGACGACCAGAGAGGGCTTTTCACCTGCACTGAGCATGTAAACCAACGCATCATCAGCCGTCTCGAAGCTGCTGACACGACCGCCCAGTTCTTCCACGAAGCCCGATAAGATACTTTGCAGAAGTGGATCATCTTCAATCAAGACAAGCCAGTGGCCTTCAAGCAAAGCTTTAGGCTCTTCGATAACACCATTCATAGCTTTGCCAGCCCAGATCAGACGCGCTTCATGCGCAATCCCTTATTTTCTCAAATTTCAGGACGCTTCGCTTTATAGGTGGACGAACGTACACCTGTAAGTTACTTGATCCAATTAACACAACGCGACATCAGTAGTGATGCAGAAGGTGTTACATCCTAAGCGCACCGCGTGAAGATGCCATTAACAGGTGCAACGTCTGGCTGTTTCTACGGTTTCCCATCCTGTCCGCTCCGGCTATCTATGCAGGCGGCCGGAGCGGATTTATTCACGTTAACGCTTAAATGGTGCGATCGGATTGATCAAGGTTCCGGCAAGCTTCAGGTTTCCAGCCGGATCTGCCAGATTGACCATTTGTTGGTTGTTGCCCAATTGAAGACGGTTCAGGCAGGAGCGGATGAACTCGGGCGCAAACAGGTCGTATCGGGCAAATTTCTCGGCATATTGAGGATGGCTCTGCTGATAGGTGCTGACGCACTCGGCTACCAGCGACCAGAAACGGTCCTCAGAGTAGTCGGCTTTTTCCACTAGAATGGCGCTCATGTAGCGGAAGAAGCAGTCGAACACGTCGGTGAAGAGCGACAGGATTTTCAGCTCTTCGGGTACAGAGACGGCCAATCGCTTGATCTTTTCCGGCAGCTTGGCATCAGGGTTCAGCACGGCGATCTCTTCCGCAATGTCTTTCATGATTGCCCGCGACGGAACGTTGTTATCCAGTACCAGAATCAGGTTCTCCCCGTGAGGCATGTACACCAGATCGTGAGCATAGAAGCAGTGCAGCAGGGGCGTCAGGTAGGCGTTGAGATAGCGGCGCAACCAGGTGTCCGTATCTACGCCGGAGGAGGCAATCAGCGCCGTGAGGAGCGAGTCTCCCTGGGCGTCCAGATGCAGCAGCGAGGCCATAGTCATCAGGCGTTGGCCGGGCTTTAGTTGTGGAACCGGACTTTCGCGCCACAGGGCGGAGAGCATCTTCTTGTAAGGGGTGTCGTTGACCAGTGCCGTCTCGTAGTAGTGGTTGCGATAGCCCACCGAGGCTACTTCACGCAAGATACTGAAGCCGTTTTCGGTCAAAAACGGATCGCTTTCAATCAATGCTTTCAGCCACTCGTTGATAGCAGGCGTCGCCAGCATGTAGTAAGGCGACAGACCGCGCATGAAGCCCATGTTCAGAATGGACAGTGCCGTTTTCACATAACGCTTTTCAGGGTGGCTTGCGTTGAAGAAGGTGCGGATCGACTGCTGCGCCAGGTACTGATCCTCCCCAAAGCCCAGACAGACGATATTGCGGTTGGCGACATCGGCCGAGAAGGCCATGGAAAGCTTGTTGAACCACTGCCACGGGTGAGCCGGCATGAAGAGGTAATCGTTCGGATTCAAGCCCTGTTCGGTCAGCTGAGCAGTGAAATCAGCAACCGTCTGGCTGCCTAGTTCCTCTTCGAGCAGGCGCTCATAGCTCAGGTCCGATAACGATGAGAACGTTGCCTTGGTCTTGCGTACAGCCAGCCAGACCAACTGGATCGGGGAGGCGGCTTCAGGTGCATAGGCGCGGTAATCGTTCGCGTCGAAGCCCATGCGGCCATTGTTCGCGACGAACCCCGGGTGGCCTTCCATCATACCGGTTTCTACGGACTGGAAGTCAGCGCGGGTGAGTTCTTCGGCGGTTAATCCTGGTTTGGCATGCTTGTAGGCGCTGCCATACAGCGTGCTGCTGATCTCGTCCAGATAGACCGGCATCATGCTTTCCTGAATACCCAGTTGATCCTTGAACTCGATGATGAACTCCAGCGCATCCAGCGGCGCAGCGTTGCCGTCCTGCGTCTTTTCGATCGAGGCGGTGTCGATCAGCCAATGATCAAGCGCCAGCTTGCGAGCTCGGAAGCGGTACTCCAGTGCCGGATTGCCATTGTCCAGACGGTAATGCTCCCAACCGTTTTCAGACGCGATCAAGGCCGGCTCGATAAGCTTTTCATGGGCAAATTCCGCCAGGGCTTTGCGCACGAGCAGGCGATTGACCTTGCTCCAACGTTCGGGGGTCAGGTGCAATGCGGCTTGACCGGGCGTGGCGGTGGGCAGAGTAGTGATCATCTGGTTCATGGGCGGTTCTCCATTACAAGGCTGGCGGCGTAGTGCTCGCGAGTGCAGAAGGCGAGGTGGGCAGGTTTTTCGCCCAGTTGAATGACACGGTCGTACTCGAAACCGACACGCTGATTGAGCACGTGGATCTTGTCGTTACGGACATCGGGCTCGACGACAACGCGGCGGGCAAAGGGATCGCTGAAAATGAATTCCATGATGGTTCGCATCACGGCCAGGGTGAAGCCTGAAACAGGTTTCTCGCAGGGCGCGACGAGAAAATGCATGCCCCGGTCACCTGGCTTCACGTCGTAGTGCTGGCCTACCGGGTCATGAAGCGGCATATAGCATTCGACCAGGAAAGCCGGTGCGCCATCATGTAAACCCAGGTAGGCGTTGGCATGAGGAGAGGCCATGAGGTCGCGGTAGAATGTTTCCACCTCTGCCTGGGTCGCATTCTGCATCCCCCAGAAGCGTGCATAGTCACGAGTCAGCCAATCATGTAGTCGCGCCGTATCCTCTGGCAGGCTGAGTGGGCGCAGGCTGAAGTGGCCGAGTCCATGCTGTGGCTTGCTGAAGCACGGGCGGGTATCGATGGGTGTTTGCAAGGCAATGGCAGTCATATCAGACCCCCTTGTCGATAACAGGTGTTGTCGTGGGCTGGGCTGTGCGGACCAGCAGCGGATAGGCAAGGGCGGTCAGGGCAAAGCCTGCCGCGCCGATCAGAAAGGGCATAGTCAGGCCAAACGTGCTGACCAGGGACCCCGCCGCAAAGGACGAGCCCACTACGCCGAGTTGTTGAAAGAAATTGATCTTGCTGAAGTCAGCGGCATACGCATCGGGCGTGCTCAGCTCGAAGAGCAGGGCATCCAGCCGTACCGTGACCTGGAACATGGCCCAGCCATACAGGCAGCGGCCAGTCAGGATCAGGGCGGTCTGCTCACCGGCCTGAAGCAGCAGGCCGCACACACCCAGCAGCAGCGCACCGCTCAGGGCCTGTTGTCGGCTGCTGGTACGCCGGTTCAGCCAGAGTCCGAGCAGGGCCATGCCACCAGGAATGGCGTACACCAGTCCGGTCAGGGCGGCGTGGTCCAGCTGAGCGACCTGCTCCCAGTACACCGTAAAGAACGGCTTTACCAGGTAGCCGCTGAAATAGAACAGCAGCATCAGCAGGCAGAGCCGATAGATAGGCCATGCCTTGCCGGTACGGTGCGTAATGGCTTGTTCCGGCTTGGCATGGGGTGGTTCCCGCCGTAGCAGGCGCAGGCAGATCGCCATTTGCAGAAAATCCCCCGCGGCCATTACCACAAAGACATCTCGTGGCTCCAGTACCTGAAGGACCAGGCCGCCCACCACGGCGCCGAGGATGGCGCCGAAGTGAACGACAACCGACAGCATGCCGATGGTATGGGTATGGTTCCTAGAGTCCTCCAGGCTCATCACGTAGGGGTACATGAGCAGGTAGCTGCCCTTGAACACGATCATCCCCAGCGAGACAAGCCAGAACTCCAGGAGCGCCGATGCCCAATAGCAGTACAGGCACAGCAGCCCGGCGGCGAGCTGCGTCCAGATCAGCAGCCGGATCGGGTGTACCCGCCGCGCCACGCGCGCCCAGAGGGGCAGCGCGAGCATGACCGTAAAGCAGATGGCGGCCAGATAGGCCCCCACATGCTCCGGCCGCGTTTCACCGAAACGGCTGGCAAAGTACTGCGGATAGAACGGAATCAGCATGGTGTCGCTGATGACGGCAAGGGCCGTCATGGCGATCAGCGAGGTACGCAGCGTCATGTCTTGGCCGGCTCCGGCTGGAGCAGTGTCGAAGAGGGCGCCGTGAACTGCTGGAAGGCGATCTTGCGTTCGACGGGGTAATGTTCGCGGCCGAGCATCTCGCGAATGATATAGGCGTTGCGGTAGCACGCCATGCCTAGGTCGGGCGTTACCAGGCCATGCGTATGAAGCTCGGCGTTCTGGACGAAGATCTCCTGGCCGGCGGTATCAATCGTATAGTTTCGATTGACGGCGAAGCGGCCACGCTCATCGAATCGCAGGCGTGAGCGTAACCCTTGAAGGAAAGGAGGGGTTCTGTAGCAATACCCAGTGGATAATACCAGCCCGTCAGTCTGAAGCGTATAGCGGCTCTCCTGTTCCTCCTGAAACAGGGTAAGCGTAAAGGTGCCGGTACGCTCATCGTAGCGGCAGTCCTGCAGCTCCGTGTTGGTAAGCAGGTTGGTCCTGACCGGACCGCATAAGCTCTTGTTGTACAGCAGGTCGTAGATGTCATTGATCAGGGCGCTGTTGATCCCCTTGTAGAGCCCCTTCTGACTGCGCATCAAGGCGTCACGCTTGTGGGTAGGCAGCTGATGGAAGTAGTCGATGTACTCGGGCGATGTCATCTCCAGGGTCAGCTTGCTGTATTCCAGCGGGAAGAAGCGAGGCGAGCGGGTGATCCAGTTCAGGGTGTACTCGCGCGTGTCGATTTCCTGCAAGAGGTCATAGTAGATCTCCGCCGCGCTCTGACCGCTGCCGATCAGCGTAATGGTGCTTTTTGCCTGTAGAGCCTGTTTGTCGGTCAGGTAGGTCGACGTGTGGGACAAGTGGCTGCTGGCGTCCTGGCAGCAGTCAGGGATGTAGGGTGACGTGCCAGTTCCCAGGACCAGACGGCGCGCCTGATAAACCAGGCGTTCTCCTGTTTTGGTGCAGGTACAGTTCACCGTATAGAGGCCGGTTGCCGGATCATAGTCGATACGTTCGACGTATCGGTTGAACTCGATATTGGGCAGCCGATCGATGACCCATTGGCAGTACTGGTTGTACTCGCGGCGCATCAGGAAGAAGTCTTCCTTGATGTAGAACGCATAGATGCGGCCAGTGGATTTAAGATAATTCAGAAAGCTGAACGGGCTGGTCGGGTCCGCCAGGGTGACCAGATCGGCCAGGAAGGGCGTCTGCAGGGTTGCAGATTCCAGCATCATGCCGGGATGCCAATCGAAGCACTCGTTCTTGTCGAGAAACAACCCATTGAGCTCGTCGATGGGAGCAGTCAGGCACGCCAAGCCCAGGTTGAAGGGGCCAACACCAATCGCGATGAAATCGTAGGTTGAAGCCGTCATGGTGGTTCTCCAGATCAGCACGTGGCCAGGGCAGATTGTTGGTTAACGTAACGGGCACCTTCATGCTTGATGGCGTCGAGAATGCCTCGCAGGTCGTCCAGGGTGGTCATGGGGTTGAGCAGGGTGAACTTGAGGTACTGTTGGCCGCCTACCTTGGTGCCGGCGACGATGGCGCGTCCGCTACGAGACAGCGCTTTGCGAATGGCTGCATTGGTCGCATCGATCTGCTCGGCACTCAGCGGCTCCTCGGGGATATAGCGGAAGACCAGGGTGCTCAGTTCAGGAACATGGGCAATGTCGAAGCGTGGGTCACGCTCGATAAGCGGATAGGTTGCGCGAGTCAAGTCGATCACGTGATCGAACAGGCTACCCAAGGCATTCGCACCCATGGTGCGCAACGTCATCCAGAGCTTGAGCGCATCAAAGCGGCGTGTAGTCTGAATGCTCTTGTTAACGAGGTTGGGTGTGCCTTCCTGGGTCTGGCTCTTGGGGTTCAGATAATCGGCATGGCAGGTGACATGGCCCAGCTCTCGACGATCCCGTACCAGAAACGCACTGCAACTGACCGGCTGGAAGAATGATTTGTGGTAATCGATGGTGACCGAGTCGGCATGTTCGATACCGGCCAGACGGTTACGGTATTTGGGCGAAATCAGCAGTCCGCCACCGTAGGCGGCATCGACATGCATCCAGATTTTTTTCTCGCGACAGATTGCCGCGATGTCTTCCAATGGATCGATGCTGCCGAAATCCGTAGTACCGGCAGTAGCCACTACCGCCATCGGAATCAGCCCATCGGCTTCGCATTCTTCCATCACGCGGCGCAGATCGCTCAAGTCCATTTTCTTGCGCGCATCGCTGCGTACCGGTATCACGGCGTCATAACCCAGGCCTAGGATGGCCGCGGATTTCTGTACGCTGAAATGACTGACCTCGGATGACAGGATGCGCAGGCGTTTGAAATCGGTCGGCAAGCCTTGCGTCTTGTTGCTGGCGTGACCGGTCTGACGGTTGCACACATGATCACGGGCCAACAGCATGGCCATCAGGTTGGACTGAGTACCACCACTGGTGAATACCCCATCGGCTTCGCTGCCCAGACCGATACGCTCAGCCGTCCAGTCAATCAACTTTTGTTCGATATACGTGCCGCCGGCACTTTGATCCCATGTATCCAGTGAGGAATTGATAGAAGAAAGTACCAGTTCGGCAAGAATAGCCGGAATAACAATAGGACAATTAAGATGAGCAACATAGTGAGGATGATGGAAGTAAACAGCATCTTTCAGGTACAGTGCTTTTAGTTCTTCCAGTGCCTCGTTGAAGTTACCCAGTTTTTCATCCAGATTCACTTCGTCGAACTGCCGCTTTAGTTCATGCGGCAATATGCCGGTATAAGGTTTATCGATACCGAGCAATGTTTCCTTTATACATTCAGCCCCTTGAACCATAAGGCTTTCATAGGCCTGCGCATTCTTTTCGTTGAAAAGATGCGAAGTCGCCTGATCATCCTGTAGGCGAGCGGAAGGGTATGCAGTAATGGCCGCATACGAATGCAATGGATTATTCACGAATGGAACCTCGGCAATTGATTAAACAATTCTGCAATAACCCAACATGTTGTCGGGATATATGCCTCGCCGGGCTCTCACGGTAGTTTGATATTAATAGTTAGCTATATGCCATTATCAAACGGCTTAGCCTTTATAATTTAAAAGCAGTGATAACGCATTAAAAGTAAGTGTTTATTACTATCGCAAAGCCCATTCAGAGTAGACCTTGTGTTGAATGAAAATCAATATCATTTAACGCAATACGGGTGATGAAGTGTGATGAGCTTCGCTTAATGGTGCGCTCTTTTGGTGCTGTGGCACGATGATATTAGAAAAAACGGATCGGTGACGGAGCGAAACAAACACAACAGCGCTAACTTGGCCAATCGCCTTCAGTTTACTCACATGAGCCAGCAGCCAGATTCGGGCGGAGCTGCCGAGACCAGTGATTAGTAGGAAAATCCTTCAGCGACGGTTAGGGCACGACGGTCGCCTGTACCAGACTGAGCATAAACCTGTTGTATGAACAAACAGGTCGTTGCCGTGACTGAGGCGAATTGCCAGGGAATATTTGGGTCCCATTAGAAGGGCGCCCAATTGCATGTACTGAGGGCGTGACGATAACGAATTCACCGTCCTGAGAAAGGGAGCGCACTCATGCAAGAGAAAGTCGTCAGCAGTTCCAATGGTTACTACGTGTTCGAATGCGCAGATGCGACTGGCGGCAGCTGTTATGAAATCAGAATGGGCACACGCTGCGTCAAGCGCGTCGGCAGCCTCGACGAGGCCAAGCGATTCATCCAGTTCGCTTATGCAGAAGAAGAAAACTATCAGGACTAGCACCTTCGTGAGGACCTGGAATGAGCTAAGACTCGATCAGGTGTAAGGGATAGGAGGAAGGCCTGCGCGGCCTCCCTCCGGCAAGGTCAGAACGCGACGGCCTGACCGTCCTTGCGTGGATCAGAGCCACCGACATAACCATTGGCCGTTTTCTGAATGATCTGAGCACCACCGAATGCAAACACGCCGCTTGGCGCCTCAACCTGGATATCATGTCCTTTGGCGCGTAGGGCAGCTACGGTCTGTGAATCGAACTGTCGCTCAACGGCAACCTTCCGACCTGACTCGATCCGCCAGCGGGGCGCGTCGGCCGCCGCCTGCGGGTTCTGCTTGTAGCGCAGGATACGCAACATCATCTGCAAGTGTCCCTGCGCCTGCATGGGACCGCCCATAAGGCCGAACGACATCAACGGCGTGCCGTCGGCATTCATGGCAAAACCGGGGATGATGGTGTGGAAGGGGCGCTTACCGGGAGCGACGGTGTTGACGTGCTCTGGGTCCAGAGAAAAGCCCGCCCCGCGGTTTTGCAGGCTGATTCCCGTGCCTGGAACCACTACGCCGGAGCCAAAACCCATGTAGTTGGATTGAATGAACGACACCATCATGCCGCTTTCATCTGCCGCTGACAGGTACACCGTACCGCCGGGCTTGGGCGAGCCATGGCCTGGGTCAGCAGCAGTCTCGCCGATCAGCCTGGCGCGCTCCTTTAGATAGGCCGGGTCAAGCAGATGGTGAGCCAGAACGCGCATATGGTCCCGATCTGTAATGTGATGATTGAGGTCCGCCAGGGCCAGCTTCATCGCTTCCAATACCACATGCAGGGTTTCGGGGCTGTCGACAGGATGATCGCCAATACCGATGGCCTCCAGAATCCCCAGGCCGCTGAGCGTAGCGATGCCCTGGCCGTTAGGAGGCAACTCATGGACCATGGCGCCTGCAAAGGGCGTGGACAGGGTATCGATCCAGTCAATTGAGTGATTGCCCAGGTCATCCAGGCTCATAACGCTGTTGTTGGCTCTGGCATGAGCAACCATGGCTTCGGCCAGGGCGCCTCGATAGAACGCTTCGCCGCGGGTTTCGGCGATCAGCTCCAGCGTTTTGGCATGGTCCCTGAGTTGAATCTTCTGCCCGGCTCTGGGGGCTCGGCCATCGGGCAGAAAACACTCGGCAAAGCCGGGCTGATCTTTCAGGAGCTGACCGCCTCGCTGCCAGAGTTCAGCAATGATAGGCGTTACCTGGTAACCCTCTCGCGCATAGCGTATGGCGGGTTCGGCCACCGTGGTGAAAGGCAGCTTGCCGTAACGCTCGGAAAGCCCGGCCCAGGCGGAAACCGCACCGGGCACGGTCACTGCATTCCAGCCGCGCTCCGGCATGTGTTTGTGCCCTGCAAAATACTGGGGCGACCACGCTGCCGGTGCGCGTCCAGAGGTATTCAGGCCCTGTAATGTTTTGCCATCCCAGACGATGGCAAAGGCATCACTGCCGATACCACACCCTGTTGGCTCTACTACCGTAAGCACCATGGCAGCAGCAATTGCCGCATCTACCGCATTACCGCCACGGCGCAGCATGTCCAGGCCTGCCTGGGCGGCCAGTGGCTGGGAGGCCGCTACCATGTTCCGTCCCATGACAGGGGAGCGGGCAGAGGCGTAAGGCTGGCTATAATCCAGATGATCAAACATGGGATCACTCTCTTCTTGTCTGACGGTTAGTCTTTGGGATCCAGCGCATCGCGCAAGCCGTCGCCCAGCAGGTTGAAGCACAGCACTGTGATGTAGATGGCCACGCCTGGAGCAATAGACATCCAGGGCGCCTGTTCCATGAAATTCTTGGCTGTGTTGAGCATGGAGCCCCAGGAGGGCGCTGGCGGTTGCTGGCCAAGGCCCAGGAACGACAGACTCGCTTCTGCGAGAATGGCTGAGGCAATGGTCAGGGTTGCCTGGACTACCAGCGGCGAAAGGACATTCGGTAACACATAGCGCAGAATGATCCAGCGATCCGGCAGGCCAATGGCGCGGGCACCTTCCAGGTAGTCCTCATGTTTAATCGAAAGGACCTGTCCGCGCGTCAGGCGCGCAAAGATAGGCATGGCAGACAAGCCAATGGCGATCATGGCATTAGTCAGGCTAGGGCCAAGAAATGCCCCCAGCGCGATAGCCAGCACCAGAAACGGACAAGACAGCAGTGCTTCCATGATCCGGGAAATAAGGGCATCCAGCGCGCCCCCAAAATAGCCGGCTATAAGACCTAGCGGAACACCGATGGCCATGGCGATGGCGACCGATACTCCACCCGCCAGCAACGAGCTGCGCGCACCCCAGAGCAGGCGTGAGAACAGGTCGCGGCCCAGCTCATCCGTGCCTAGCCAATACAGAGCCGAAGGTGCCTTGCGAACGGCCAGAAAGTTCGCCTTGAGTGGATCATGGGGCGCAATCCAGGGTGCCAGAACAGCTGCCAGGACAAATAACAAGAGGATAGCTGCACCGATGACAGCACCCTTGTTCTTCAAAAACTTTGCCAGGAAACGAGACTGTAGACGGGTCTGTAAGACAGGAGGGAGAGGGGTGGCAATGGCATTCATGCGGCAGTCCTCAGGCGCGGGTTGATCAGGCGATAGAGCACATCGGCCAGCAGATTCATCAGCACGAATCCAATGGCTACGCACAGCACTACACCTTGCACCACGGCATAGTCCCGGTTGAAAACGGCATCGACGATCATCTTGCCGAAGCCGGGAATACTGAACACCTGCTCAGTCAGGACTGCGCCCCCAAGCAGTTCGCCGAACAGCAGTGTAGTCAGCGTCACGATGGGCATCAGCGCGTTACGAAAGGCGTGCTTGAGAATGACTGTTCTGGGAAACAGCCCTTTCGCGCGCGCTGTCCGCACATAGTCTGAGCGCAGCACTTCAAGCATGGCGCTGCGGGTATGACGCATCAGGGTTCCGGAAAGACCTGCACCCAGCACGAAGGCTGGTAACAACAAGGTTTTAAGGTTTTGCAGCGGGTTTTCACTGAACGGTACAAAACCGGAGGCGGGCAGCCAGCGCAGCTTTACCGCAAACACCATGATGAGCAGTATCCCCAGCCAGAAGTGCGGAATAGAGATACCAGAAAGGGCAACGATGTTCGCACTGTAATCTACCGCGCTCCCTTTACGCACCGCCGAGAGAATACCGGTGGGGATACCTATCAACAGCGCAATCAGCAAGGCGAAAACTGACAATTCCAGGGTGACCGGCAGTTTCGAGACGATAAGCGCGGTCACTGGTTGTTCGGTGCGCAAGGAAGTACCGAAATCACCTTTCAAGACATTGCCCACCCAGTTCAGGTATTGAACCGGTACGGGATCGTTAAGACGATACTTGTCTCTTAAGTATTCGATGACAGCGGGGTCGCGCTCCTCCCCAGCCATGGCCAGCACCGGATCGCCGGGCAGCAGTTTTTGCAGGGTGAAGACAAAGAGCGAGACCAGAACCAGTGTTGGGATGGCACTGAGCAGGCGGCGAAGGATGAACGTCAGCATGCATAACCCTCGTGGATTACCGGCCCGTGCGGTTTACTGCAGCGGGCCGTATCGATCATTGCGCGAATGACACGTTGGCCAGGCGGATCAGTCCGTCCGGGTTGGAGACATACCCTGTCACCTTGCGATTCGCCACAATCAGTCGAGGCTCGAAGTAGAGGTAAATGTTCGGCGCTTCGTCCGCCACGATGGTCATCGCCTGACGATACAGATCCTGACGCTGGGCCTGGTCATTGACAGTACGTGCCTTATTAAGCAGCTCATCCAGCTTTGGATTGCAGTAATGGCCATCGTTCTGGTTTCCCTTGCATGTCACGAACTGATGGAGGTTGCCATCTGGATCAGGACGACCGGACCAGGCGCTCATACCTACCTGAAAGTTTCCGGATTGCTGCTCGTTAAGAAGCGTCGCGTACTCGGTGGCGACCAGATTGACGTTGAATCCCGCTTCGGACGTCATCGCCTGGATAATTTGGCCTACCTGCTGAGAGACAGGTGTATTGCCAACCTTGAGCTCAACGTTTACCGGGGGCTTAACGCCTGCTTCCGCCAGCAGCGCCTGGCTTCTGGCAATGTCTCGCGAGGGGAGTGGTAGTTCCTTATCGAAATAAGGGCTACTTTGTGGAAAAGGCTGATTGCCCGGCGCGTAAAGTCCTTCGAATACCACTTGGTTGATAGCGTCCCGGTCCATTGCCAGCTCGAAGGCCTTGCGGACACGCTTGTCACTTCCCAACGGATTTTTGGCTTTGTCACCATTGGCGACATTGACCATCAGTTGCATATACCCCAGGCCGGGCGTGTTATAGACCGTAAGACTCCGGTCATCCTTGACCGCCTTGATGTCCGTGGGAGCAACACGTTCGACGATGTCCAGGTCTCCAGAGCGCAAGTTTGCGAGACGAACCGACGTGTCAGGTATGGGCAGGAAAATCACTTTATCAAAGTGATAGGCCTGCGTGTTCCAGTAATGATCGAAGCGCTCCAGCACGATGCGATCCTGCTGTACGCGTTGCACGAATTTATAGGGTCCGGAGCAGACAGGTTTGGACCCGACATCGCTTTGTGAGGCGTTGGGGGCAAGCATCATGCCGGCCCGGTCGGAAAGCTGGGCGATCAGGGTAGCGTCCGGTTGCTTCACCTTGATCGCTACGGTCTTGGGATCGATTACATCCACGTGTTCGATAGAGGCCAGTTCGCTCTTGCGCAGTGAATCGGGCAACGTACGAGCTCGGTCCAGATTGAATTTGACCGAGGCGGCATCAAAGGCTTCGCCATCATGAAAGGTCACTCCTTCACGTAACGTCACGGTCAGGATTAGGTTGTCGTCGCTCCAGCTCCAGCCTGTGGCCAGTTGCGGTACAAAGGTTAGGTCCGGCGCAACATCCACCAGTTTGTCGCACAGGGCGGTGTATACCAGACGTCCCGAATAGGTTCGTGAACGGTGCGGATCCAGAACATCCGGGTCGTCCTGGATGCCGATGCGCAAGGTGGTTTCGGCAAATGCCGTGGTGCCGATCGTCAATAACAAGGCTCCAGTCAACAGGCGTACAGGATTCAAGGCTGGCTCTCCAGGGCAAAGGGCTGATGGCTTTTGAATAGATGAAGGCGTTGGGAGAAGGCGGGGCTGGGAGCTGGCGCAATCGAATTTCCTGCACCGGCATTCGCAACTTCGCGCCAGAAATGGCAGGCAACCTGACGCGCCCCTTCGACAGATTCAAAGGCAGGTTTTGCTTCTCTGCAGAGGGGGCGGGCATGGGGGCAGCGCGTGTGAAAACGGCAACCGGGCGGTGGATTTGCCGGGCTTGGCATATCCCCACCCAATACGGGGCGAGCCCGTCGCAGACCGGGGTGGCTGACAGGCACAGCGGCCATAAGCGCTTGTGTATACGGATGAAGTGGCGTTTCGAACAGCGTGTCGACCTCGGCCAGCTCCACGATCTCCCCGAGATACATCACGGCGACTCTGTCGCTCATATGGCGGATCACGGCCAGTCCATGGGCCACGATAAGCAGCGTCAGCCCAAACTGATGCTTGAGGTCTTCCAGCAAGTTGACGACCTGCGCCTGGACCGACACATCCAATGCCGAAACCGGTTCATCCCCTAGGATCAAGCGTGGATTGGAGGCCAGGGCACGAGCAATACCGATACGCTGGCGTTGCCCACCGGAAAACTCATGGGGATAACGGTTGGCATGTTCAGGGGCCAGGCCCACGGTATGCAAGAGCTCTGCTACTCGTGCTGCGCGATCTGCGCGGTGGCTATCAGTATGCAGCCAGATGGGTTCGCCAACGATAGAGGCCACTGTCATCCGGGGGTTGAGTGAGGCAAAGGGATCCTGAAAGATGATCTGCAATTCCCGCCTTGCCTGCCGGAGCTTATCCGCAGGCAGGTTTCCCAGGTTTCTGCCTTCGTAGATGACATCGCCAGCGGTAGGCGCCAGCAGGTTGAGCAGCAATCGCCCCAGGGTTGACTTGCCGGAGCCCGACTCGCCTACCAAGGCTAATGTCTCGCCTCGTCTGATCGACAGGGAAACATCCGTGACGGCTTGAACAGGAGCCTTCTTGCGTTGCAGAAAGCCTGTAGGTGACGTGAAGTGTTTGGTCAGATGAAGGCCTTCAAGAATAGGGCGTTCGGGCGTTTTCATGCGCTAACTCCCAAGTGCTGCTCCAGCGGTGTACGAATGCATGCTGCCAGATGCCCTGGTGTGATCTCGCGTAGCGGGGGACGATCTGCGCGGCACGCCTGAATCACAAAAGGGCAGCGGCTGGCGAAGCGGCAGCCACTGGGCATTTCTGCAGGCGTGGGAACACGGCCGGCAATGGTGGCCAAGCGATCTTCACGCGGGCCCATCGAGGGCATCGAGCCCATCAGGCCAATGGTGTAGGGGTGCTGAGGGTCATCGAACAGCGCAGTAACGGGACCGCTTTCGACAACCTGGCCCGCATACATGACCGCTACATCGTCAGCTACTTCTGCAACGACGCCCAAATCATGGGTAATCAGCATCATGGCTGTTCCGGTTTCGGCTTGCAGGTTTGCGATCAGGGAAAGAATCTGCGCCTGAATGGTTACATCCAGTGCAGTGGTTGGTTCATCGGCAATGATGAGGGCTGGGTCGTTGGCAAGCGCCATGGCAATTATGGCCCGCTGGCGCATACCCCCTGACAATTCGTGGGGAAAAGCCTCCAGCCGTTGAGCCGCTGCGGGTATACGGACTTTTTCCAGCATCTCCAACGCCCGGCGGCGGGCTTGTTGGGGAGACAGGCTTTGGTGACGCACGACGCTCTCGGTGATCTGATCACCTATGGTGAATGCCGGATTGAGTGACGTCATGGGTTCCTGAAAGATCATTGCCAGGCGGTTACCGCGTACATCCAGGCGACGCTGCTCAGTCATTGCCAGCAAAGGTTCGTTAAGGAAGGTCGAAGTATCGGCATGCACTTGGGCGCTATCCGGTAGAAGCCCCATCAGCGCCATGGATGTTACGCTCTTGCCGCAGCCGGATTCACCAACAATGGCCAGGGTTCGACCTGGCGCAATGTCGAATGACAAGCCATCTACTACATTGGCCGCTGCACCTTTAAAGCGAACGGTCAGGTTACGGATACTCAAGACAGAGCATGGGGATTCGCTCATAAACTGTTCACCAGATCGTGATGGATAACGGTGTCGAGCGCCTGTTGCAACGCACGCAAATGGCCACGCATGGCCATCGCCGCCTTGCCGGGGTCACGCTGTTCGATCGCGGACACAATGTCGTCGTGATCATGGCTATACGCATGCATGCGGTCAGTGTTGCGGGCACGCTGGCGCAGGTCGCGCCAGACAGAGTCCAGGCGAATGGCATCGAACATTTCGAAAATATCCAGCATCAGTCGGTTGCCAGCGGCTTCCGCAATGCCTCTATGAAAGGCGCTGTCCCAGAGTTCCAGTGCTTCTGCATCGGGCGTCTGGGCATTGAGTTGTTGGCCGGTACGTTCAGCGAGCCTCCGCAGCATTGCCATCTGCTCGCCGCTGGCGCGAATGGCAGCCAGTGAGGCAAGAGCAGGTTCCAGGTAAAGGCGGGCCTCCATGATTTCGATGAAGTTGGTTCGGCTGGACAGCTTGGTAAAGCTCAGGGACGCACTGGGTGGGGTTGGGCCTACAAAGGTGCCTTTGCCCTGGCGGCGCCACACCTGTCCTTCTGCTTCAAGCACTGAAAGGGCGCGGCGAACCGAGCGACGGCTAACGCCAAAGCCAGCAGCCAGATCACGCTCCGGAGGCAGAGGTCGTTCCGGAAATGCCGAATGCTGTGCTACCAGCTGGCGAAGGGCATCGAGTGCCATCCGGGCTGATTGATCGATAGGAGTTTCCGTTTCGCACGTTTGCATCATGTTCTCTCAGGCCAACATGAATGTCTGTCTGTGCGCCTTGTATATGCTTGATAGTGGGGCGCAACAGTTACAGGCAGTTTTGCAAGCGAGATGCCAATAGCGATTGGTTCATACTGGCGAAACGGTTATGACCGGGCGCTTAGGCTATGACTACAGGCGTGTCAGGCTTTTGGTACAAAGGTGTTGAGGCAGGGAGTAGGGGATGATCTGGCATTGGTTCAGTCTCTATGCGAACCAATTTCTGGAATGGTTACGGGAATGGTCCGTTTACGGGCGACACTGCACGTTAACGGTGCGGCTAGGATGACTGACAGGACCGAACATCTATGCCCGGTCCTGTTTTCATTAATCAGGAGGAGGGAACGCCTTTTTCCCAGGTACTCCAGTTCTTAATGATGTCCTGCACCAGAGGATTGCCTGTACGGAACAGGTTTTCCAGGGCAGGTTCAAAGCCGCCTTGCTTGGCGTAATCAATCAGGTTTTCAACATCTGAATAACCCTCGTAAGGGCGATCGAAGTCAGAGCTGCCACGCACTACGGCCAGGCGCTGGATATCGACACGGCCCGTACGGCTGGCCCGTAGCAGCGCCTCATAAGTGGCGTTGTCTTCCTGCTGCGTGGTGCAGTAACGGCCTTTTCCATCCGTCAGCGTACGCGTCCATTCTTCGGCGCGCTGGGAGAGCAGCGTACCGGAGAACCAGGTATCGCCGGCGACGGTGTCGCAGCGGGTAACCACAGGAGGCTGGTTGGCGGGCGCATAGTTGTACTTCTTGCGCCACGCAGTAGACTCGGGGCTTTCGATGAGCTTGACGTCCTTGGAAAGGGCATAAGCCTTTTCCATCAGCTTCTGGTTAACCTCGAACACTTCGGTCTTGTAGTCCAGAGGAGGCTTTTGAGTGGGATGACGCGTATTGATACCCAGGTAGCCACCTTTCCAGTCAGCCGGAGCTTCTCGAGCGTCCAGCTCCCATTGGATGCCGAAATCCACGAGATAGTGCGCCCATGCCGTAGTGCCAATGGTGCCCTCGTGCGGGTTGATTCCTGCAATACCAGCGACCAGGAAATAGGTCTTGCGCAGATCGAACTTGGGTGAGAAGGCCAATGCCATAGTCGACGCCGCGGCATTGGTGTGCCCCATTGCGGTCGTCATCAGACACACCTGCGCCTCATTACAAAGCACATCCGGATACTCGGCAGACAACCCTTCGATCGGCACCTTTTTATCGAGCTTGAGTTGCTCGATCCAGGTCTTGGCTTCCGGGCCAAACATGGCGATCAGCATGACTTTGGGCGCAATGGGTTTTTCCGCTGCGGATACCTGGGGCGCCGCGGTAAGTCCGCCCAGCAGACCTGCCAGTCCTAGCGCGCTTGCGAGGGATTTTTTCAGCATGGGATGAAATAGCCTCTTATAGAGTGAGCGTGAAAAACCTCACCGGATGTTCAAGGTACATGCCAGCGCTAGGCGCAAACGTGCAAAAGCGGTTGTCTGCAACACGAATCGCTGATAGAACGCGGATTGGCTTCACGGGCTGGCAGTATAGGAAAAGCAGTGATAACAAAGGGCCAGCCACGCGCTTTGTGATGTGTGCAAGAGCCTGTTCAATCTGAACAGGGGAACTATAGTTCTTCCGTCAGCAACCAAGGCAGGTTGTACAGCTGTTCTGCCTCAGATCGAAGCATAAGAGGACGCATGACTTTCTTTGCCTGGAAAGCGCCGCGCGCTATACGTAAGTGGAAACTGCCCCGTTCGGAAAAAAAACGAGTGTCTCCCTCCACCGCTTCGGCCGGAACATCTGCTAGCCAGGCTGCTCATGCGCCCATGGCGGTTCCGCATATTGTGCCGATTGTGTTGGAAGCAAGGGCAGGGGCACCCGAACAGCCAGCTGTACGTATTTTCCTGGGAACCGAGCCTGCACAATACCGCGCCGAGCGGATCTTTGTGTATTCGTTGGAGCAGGTGCGCAATCCTGATCGGCGTTACGAGGTCTACCGCATGACCCGTCTGCCGGGCTTTGATGAAAGCCGCTGGCGTACCGGGTTTACGAATTATCGATTTGCCATTCCGGATCTGGCTGGGCGTCATGGGCGCGCCATTTATAACGATGTGGATCAGATCTATACGGCTGATCCGGCGGACCTCTTTGATCAACCTATGGGGGAGCATGGTTATCTGGCGTTAACCCCAAACGACACGGCCGTCGCCTTGATCGATTGCGAGCGCATGGTCGAGGTCTGGAATTTTGAAAAGGCACGTTGTGAAAGCAAGAAGGCGTTGCACGCCCAGGCTGCCGAGAAACCCGGCCTTTGGGGACAGCTCGACCCCGTCTGGCATGCGCGTGACCTTGAGTATGAGCATGGCCGTTCCAGATTGCTGCACTACACCACGCTGCACTTGCAGCCCTGGCGGCCAACACCTGAGCAATACTCCTATCAGATCAACCCGTATGCCGAGTATTTCCTGAGCCTTGAGCAGGCGGCCAATGCTAAAGGTTACGAGCCTTACACTATGGCGAGTCCTAGCCCGGGCTTTAACGCAGCCTGTCAGACGCTGGCATCGCCTGCTGCGTCTCTGCCATCGGATGTCCTGTCCTTTGCAAGCGCACTGAACGGCAACGATATCGCCTTCGTAGGGCACTGGACTGATGTTCATAAGGACTCACTGGCTACGACCCACTACCGCTTCGAGCAATTGCGCCAACCAGACCTGCCCAGCCATGACCTTTTGGCGGTCAGTGGTCTTGAGCATCTGCCACCGGAAGATGTGCCCTGGCTCGTGGACCGGCTGTTCAGGCTTAGCCGCAGTTTTGTCTACATCCGGACAGGACTAGGGACAGATGAGTCACTCATCAGCTCGATCAAGGGATGGCGGGCACTGCTGCGCCGTGTGTCCCAGCGCTATCCGGATCGTTGCTGGCAGCTTGACTGCGAAGACGGCACCGGCACCTTGCAGCGTTATCTGGCGGACTTCCCGTTACGTTCCCGACGGGCAGAGGCGCTGCCCAAGGTGTGGGTACTGCTGGGCCAACATGCGGGCGATAATGCACAGTTGGTTGCCATTGCCGAGTCGCTTGGCTGGCCATATGAATGCAAGGAAACGCGGTTCAAGCCGGCCAAGTATGTGCCGGGTGCCTTGTTGCAGGGCAAGATGGCTCAGTCCGCGCCGGGTCTTGCCGCGCCCTGGCCGGATCTTGTCTTGAGTTCGGGCCGGCGTACAGCCCCGGTGGCGCACTGGATCCAGCGCCGTTCCGAAGGGCGGAGCCGTCTGGTAGTCGTTGGGCGCCCACGCGCACCGTTATCCAGCTTTGATCTGGTCCTGACCACACCTCAATACAGCCTGCCACTGCGGGACAACGTAGTGGATTTACCTGTGCCCTTTATCCAGAATCAGATACCGTCTGACCAAGAGCTGGCGGTCTGGAAAGAGCGTTTTGCGCATCTGCCGCGGCCCTGGGTCGCCATGTTGGTAGGGGGAAGCAGTATTCCTTACGAACTGGACAAGGCCGCAGGGCGAACACTGGGTGCCCAGGCCAGCGCTGCTGTCGGGGCCAAGGGGGGATCGCTTCTGATTTCTACAAGCCCCCGTACCGCAGAGCCGGTTACCCAGTCGCTATTAGAGGCCATCGAGACGCCGCACTGGTGTTACCGTTTTGAAAAGGGTAGCGATAATCCCTACCGGGCATTGCTGGCGTTGGCCGATGCCTTCATCGTGACCGGCGAAAGTGTCTCGATGCTGACGGAGGCTGCCCTGACCGGCAAACCGGTTGCAGTTTTCCCATTACCGGTACGGCGCCATTTCAAGGCACGTGTGCATCATGCGCTTGAACGCAAGCTAGGCGTGATTGACCGGGTGGCAGGTAGCCGTGGCACGCCCCGGCAGCAGAACAAGACCGGACGACTCTACGACAGTCTTGTAGAGGAAGGACTCATCAAGCGTGAGCGAAGAATCGAGGAAGTTCATGTAGCGCTGGGGCTTTTGCCTTTGCCGCAGGGACTTGATCAAGTGCCAGGTCTGTCGCCAGCGCTTATGGCTACCTCGCGCCAGCGTGCTATCGAGGCCGTACGGGCTGTGATTACAGGCGAGCGGGCCTTGTCGGCAAATCGCATCTAGGCATACATGCAGGCGGTCCGCTGGGCCGCATCGAATACCGTCAGGACACACGTACAATGACCAACGCCGCACCTCCTGTTGCCGCTAAAACAAAAGTCAAACGCAGCGCCCTCTACCGGACCGGTAAAAAGCTGCGGCCCGCGCTTAACAGCTATCTGGCCAAAAATTCTCTGGTCGGCGATCCGCCTGTATTCGATAAGCAGCTGTTTCCCTGGACGGCCTCGCTGGAACAGCATTGGGAGGGTATACGACAGGAGGTACAACAGCTCTTGAAGGGCATGGATTCAATTCCTGCGCTTCGCGATATTTCGCCTGATCACCGCAGGATCGCCGAGGGTAATAGCTGGCGCTCCTATTTTCTGTGGGGGTATGGCTACAAGATCGAAGAAAACTGCCTGCGTTGCCCAAAGACCACCGAGGCCTTGTCTGTAGTGCCTGGTCTGAACAGTGCTTTCTTTTCTATCCTGACGCCGGGTGCGCACATTCCGCGGCATACCGGAGTGACCAAGCGCATCATGACGTGTCACTTGGGACTGCTGACGCCTACTCCACGTGAAAACTGCCGCATTCAGGTAGGGGATGAAATGGTCCATTGGGATGATGGCAAATGTATCGTGTTCGATGACACCTATCCCCATGAGGTCTGGAATGAAACCGATCAGACGCGGGTCGTGCTACTAATCCAGTTCAAACGGCCATTGCGCCTCCCGGGACGGCTCTTGGGCGACCTGTTTTTAGGTGCAGTAAAGCGGAGCCCATTCGTTCAGGAAGCACGTCGCAATCTTGCTGCGTGGGACGATGCTCAGAAATTGCTGGATGAATAACTACGTTTGAGTGGCGGCTCGACGCCAGGAAACGCCGAGCCGTTATTCTATCGTTACGGCTCCAAACCACGTTCCCAGGCGCGATGGTTGCGCCGCGCATCCTGAATGAAGGGTGACCAGCGAATCAATCGGAGGATGATCCGATTAAGCAGCGAGCCCGGCCAAGCCAGGGGTCGTTGAATGTCCAGGAACAGTACTACGCGAACACCATCGGTCTCGTTCCAGACCTGATGCCGGTAGGTGTCGTCAAAGATCATGCACTTACCGGTTTCCCAGTGCCGGGTCTCGCCGCCCACCTCAATACGGCACTTTTCTTTCGGCTCGGGGACGACTAGCCCCAGGTGAGCCCGGAGCAGCCCGTTGTAGGGACCGCGGTGCAATGGGATGTGCTTTCCAGGCTCCAGAATGGAAAAGAACGCCGTGAACATGCCTGGGATGGACTCGATGATGCGAGTAGTCTCCGGGCAGCGCAGGCAATTGCCATCCATCTTGTAGCCGTATCCGTACAGGAAGAAGGTTTTCCAGCGATCATCCTGGGTGATGTTTTTCTGGTCCTTGGAGATGTCCTGAAAATTGGGAATCTTGTGCTTGTTTTGCAGGACTTCATTCAGCTCGGCACGAATCGTTTCCCAGTGGGTTTCCAGTTCAGGCACCCAGGAAAACTGGCCGGCATCGATAAAGGGTGTCGTTTCTACCTTGGAGTAGTGCTTGATCGCTTTTTCCAGGCGCTTGATGATCCAGAGACCGATCGCCACACTGGGGCGGTGCTTTTTGCGTTTGCGTTTCTGAGTAGACAGCGTGGCGTTGTCCTGGGTCTTTTCCACTCTTCACCTCGTAGGCAGTGCCGCATGGTTCCTGATGCAAGCGAAGAGCGCTCCGCTTGCGTTCGATTTAGCGTAAACGACGTTCCCTCAATAACCGCCACAGCAACGGCCAGCCGAAGATCAGCGGGTAGCGGCGCAGCCGAGGCGTTACCTCGATTGGCCGGCCCATATGCCGTTCCAGCTTCCAGGCGATGTAATCCACTCCATTCTCGAATGTGAAAACAGACTTCATCAGCCGAAGAATATTCAGCATTCGTCCCTGACGCCGCCGGGTGCTCCACAGCTGTCGGCTTTGGAGCAAGCGCTCACGGGAAGGCATATGCGAATAAAGATTCTCTTCAGACGCTATTCGATGCATGCTGGAAAAGTCATTGGCAACGGCTGCCGTTAACTGACGGTAGTAGGTTTTATCATAATGAACCAGCTCGGCAGGCCGACTTGCGGCTTCTGGACGCAGTTCAGTACCGTAGCTCAAGGCAAGGCCCGTTTGCCATAACTGTTCACTGCTAAAGCGTTCCGGCATTGAGGGCAGTGTCTGTTCCACTAACCTCAAGACGGCGTAGCCCAGTGCCTGATAAATACGCTGCCGTATCGTGTCGTCCCGGCAGTACACCAGGCGAGACGGCTGCGCAAACCGGCCCCATAGATAGCTCTGGAACCAGTGGGCAGTGCCGCGCTCCAGATCCTTCAGCGAAATCACCGCGCATTTGGTTTGCAGTACGTCTCCCTCAGACGTGCGGGCCTGCAACATGAAAACGTTAGGCGGCAGCCACGTATTGGCGACTCTGAGCAGTGCATTGGCATGTGCCCCCGCATAACTGTCGACGATAGCGTACAGGTCAACGATGCCTTCGGCCGGATTGCCACTTCGCAGGCAGGAGCCATAAAACAGCACGCCTACGACGGACTCGCCAAACCGTGCCTGGACCGCTTCACACAGGCAATCGAGTTCCTGGCGTACCGGTTGCCCGCTTTGCCTGGCGATCACCTCAAGCAATGCCGGTGAAGGACGGGGGAGCGGGGCAAGATCTGGCATGGCCGGCCTCAGTAAGTTAGAAAGCGCAGGGGAGCGGTGGTTGAAAGACGAATCGGGCAAGTAGCCTCGAACTGTTCGCCGTCCAGAAGAAAATGTGAGCTGCCCTCAAGACTGAGCGTACTGAGGTTACGACTGATATAGCCGTCCCGCTCATGCGCGACCGATTTGCCGCGACCGCACAGCAGGAACGGTAGGACGCGCATCAGCCGTCGCGGCTGATGCTCGACGGCTGTGAAATGCATAGGGGCCGCTTCGGTGCCCCAATACGGGCGGCAGCCGATCAACAGATTATCGAGCGTTGACGCGAGTACCAGAAGCCAGCTGCTGCTCCAGTCATGCGTATCGGTTCTCAGTGACGCGGGTGTGGCTGGGAGAAGTGGATGGGGTTTGCTGCGCAGCAGCGACAGCAGCATACGGATAAAGGCCAGGGCAGGGCCTAGCGCACCGCGTACACCCGTTGGGCGAACATGCTGATGAAAATACCGGACACCGCTCAGAATCGCTCCCGTGCCGAAAAACATTCCGTACTGTGGCCCGTTCGTCTCGTCGCCCACGACTTTTAGCGCGGCCCGCTCCACCTGGCGCGGCGCCGCTCCCTGGCCCTCCAGCCAGGCGCGCAAGGCCTTCAGTACGGCCTCAGGTTTCGCCCGTGTGCCCAGGTCGGCGGCACTCATGTTTGTGGTGCCACCGGCAATTACCAACAAGGCAGGTAAGGGCGTGGAAGACGTTTGCAGCAGAGCCGTCAGGACGGCTTGTAACGTGCCGTCGCCACCGATTACAACCACAAGTTCTGGTGAGTTTCCCTGCCATTGAAGCAGCGCGCGGGTAATATCCGCTGGTTCTGAAGCCTCATGCAACATGACACCAGGCAGGGTGGCAATTGATGCACGTAAAGGCTGCAGACGTCGACGAACACGACCGCTCAATGGATTCATGAGTATCCCGATCCGTTTCGGTACGGGAAGTTCGTATTCAGGCATCGGCTAGCCCGGAGCGGGGAGCAAACAGCCGAACCACCGGACGATGCCCTTCAGCTTTGAGATCGATCTGGCTTAACCACGGCTGCAATTCTGCACCGCGTCGCCGCAACGTAATGGCCCATATGACGCGCCACGCCAGAACAAGCGTCGAAATAACTGTCCAGGCTGCCACCAGTAGCAGGCCCATATCACTGGCCCCAGCAGCCCATGCCAGCGTGAGCAGCAAGAGGTTGGGATTGCGGCGGGCCGTAACCAGTCGGTTCAGCGAGTCGAAGGGTTTCCAGAGGAACATCGAAAAAGGGGCGGCAAACTTGAACGAGCCTTCGCACAGGCGTCCTGCTACATAGCCAATAAAGATGGCCCAGAACACTAAAGAAAGCGGCAGGCTGTAGCTCCAGGTTGCAGCAAGCCCCATACCCCAGGCGATATACCAGAGCGGGGGGTGCACGATGTCGAGGGCGTGGTCGAAAATATTGCCAAAGCGGGTCGAGGTTACCGTTACGCGGGCAAGTTTGCCGTCCACGGTGTCGAGAAAGGTCATGATCCAGCCAGCGATCAGGCCCAGGCCGAACTGCCCGTTCCAGAACCACCAACCGGCCAGGATGGCCAGCACATAACTGGCGGTCGTGACGTGGTTGGGACTCAGGCCCAGACGAACACACAGGTGGGTTACCCAGCGTGCCGGCACAGGCCAGACGCCGCGGGTGATAAAGTCCGTTACACCCTTGTACGCACCATTGAACAAGGACTTTTCCAGGTGCTGGCGGTTGCTTTGGGTGATTCTTGCTACCCAAGGCTGATCGAACTTGCGCAGCTGGGTCTGTAGGCCGGAGGCTACGGTGTCAGGTTGCGCAGGACGCAGCTGGAAGACAGCAGGTGCATTCAGGTCGGCAACGCCAGACAGGCGCGAGGCGGAGAGTCGGGCCGCGACAACCGCGCCATCCCGAGGGTCCTGCAAGGCAACGTCTTGGGTATCCAGCAATCCTCTCAGTACCCGGTCATCGTAAAGATAATCCTCGCGCAGCAGCAGAACATCACCTTCAGCAGGAAGCGCTTCGCCGGGGCTGGCCAGATGCGCCTTGGGAAATTTTTTCAGGATTCTTCGCAGCCGCTCCCGTGAGGTCAGGCCCCACAAGATCACCTCGCAACGGCCTACCAGATGGACCTGTATCGTCATAAGTTCTGCCTTAGTCCACGCAATGGATGTGTTATTTAAATTATTAAGCCTTGCGAGCCCTGTCTGACGAGGGCCGCAGCCTGTTTGGCAGCCTTTCGTACCGCCTTATCGTTTTCTGTCGAACCGAAAAATCAGGCTCATCGAGAATACCAGCATTAACAGCGCCGGAACGGTTCCCACCAGAACAGGAACAAGTCCGAACAGAATGCCGAGGTTTACAATAATCTGATTAGTCAGATAAACCAGCAGCCCCGTCACTGCGCCAAGGGCCAGCTTGCCGCCCAGCCCGGTGGAGCGTACCTGGCTAAATGAAAAAGGCACGGCCAGCAGTATCATGGCCAGGGTCAGCAAAGGTGTTCCAAGCTTTTCCCATAAGGCCACTTCATACTGGGCCGCTGGTTGCGCGGTGCCCTTCAGGAATTCGATGTAGTGGTAAAGCTGCCGGGAGGAAAGACTGTACGCCGGAAGCGCAACCTCCTGCAGGCGTGTTTCAGGCAGCACTGATTGCCAAATCATCTGATCCATGTGCTCGACCGTCTCGTCACCATCGACCCAGCGCTTTACCGTCACATCATGCAGCTGCCATATCCCCTTGGGCTGAATGTCGGCATAGTTAGCGAACAGATATTCCGTGAGTATCTGGTTGCCGTCAAAGGTGAACACTTCGATATGGGTAGGAATCCGTCCCAGGCGCAGCCCGCCTACACGAACGAACTGCTGGTCCTTACGCCCCCAGATGCTGCCATCCTTGCCGTTCCCTTCGACTGAGGCAATGGCATGTGCACGTAGCTGAATAGCGCT
Organism: Pseudomonas sp. MAG002Y; assembly: GCF_019400845.1. Lineage (NCBI taxonomy): Bacteria > Pseudomonadati > Pseudomonadota > Gammaproteobacteria > Pseudomonadales > Pseudomonadaceae > Pseudomonas > Pseudomonas sp. MAG002Y. The sequence goes on from NZ_WOEJ01000005.1 coordinate 262,300, forward strand.
TTGCTGAAGAGGCGAGGCAGCAAACTCATCGACTGCCGCCAGTGCTACCGCAAGCAGCGCGCCGGCTAACACGGTACTCAGTCCGATACGGGCAGCAGAGATGCCAGCAGCACGCAGCGTGTTGAGCTCTTGCGTCAGAGCCAGCTGCCCTAGTGCAGCGATACCGCCCAGCAAGGCAATGAAGGGGCCGAGTTCTACCATGCGTCGAGGCAGCGTCATGGCGACTACCTCAATGGCCTGGACAAGCCGGTAATCTCCGCCAATGTCATCAAGCTCCCCGACAAGGTCCAGGGTACTGAACAGTGGCAGTAACAATGCGGCAGCAGCTATGAAGCCCATGAAGAGGGACTGCAACAGGTATTTATCAATGATCTTCATGCCGTGCGGATCCGCTTCTTGCCTACGTCCCGCCGGATGGCGACAAACAGCGCCAGCATCATGAGAATAGGGATCAGCCACATGCCGGGAAAGAGGGGCAACGAGCCATTGCCAACCATGCTCCGGCAAATGTCGCTGGCATAGAAAACCAGAGCAAATGCCGCCGTGACCGGTAGCATTCTCGCAAAACGGCCCTTGCGGGGAGCGGTATAGCTAAGTGGTATGGCAAAAAGTGCCAACAGTAGGGTGGTGATGCCTCGGGTCTGGCGCCATTGCAGCTCTGCTTGATCAGATAAGGCTGACGAAGTTGTGAGGGCACTGCTGGGTGCGGCCTTGCGGCGATACTCGGCTGTTTGGGCAACCGGCGCCAGGTGCAGGGTCATATCCTTGAAAAGCATGGTCTGGTCCCGGCTGCCCTTGCGCTCCAGTGAGTAGGCAGTACCCTGTTCCAAGGACAGAACAGGGTCTTCCGGATTAGGGTCTGTAATCAATGCTTGGCGGGCCCTGAAAAGGTGGGCTCTTTCTGCGCCGCTGTCATAGATCAGCACATCCTTTAACGCGCCTGAGTCAGGCTCGATGTGTTTTGCCAGGATCATCCGGCCATTGTCTTCATTGACGTTGAAGCGTTCGGCCTGCAAATGATTGACGTCTAGATCCGTTCTGGACTGCTGTTCAAGTCGATAGGCGTTGTCATATGCCCAGGGTCGGCCATAGAGGGAAAGACAGGCAACGGCGATCGCAACGGGCAGCGCAATCAACAGGATAGCTTTATACAGGCGCAGCGGGCTGACACCTGATGCAGCGATAGCCGTCATTTCCGTATCGTGGTACAAACGTCCCAGGCTCAGGACGACCGCGACATAAAGCGCTACAGGGACAAGCACTTCGAGCGCAATAAGTACCTTGTAATAGACGATATCCAGAACGACACTCAGTGCCAACGTGCCATTTGCCGCCTCAGCCAGATAACGCTCCGAGGAATAGCTGGCAAAGATAAAGGTGAGAATTCCCACCATGACCATTAATGGACGGCATATTTCAGAGATAATATAACGCTCAATTAAACGCATGAACTCTGGAGCCTTCTGTGGTTCCAAAACACCCGCTGGTTACTATACCGCTTATTCATACGTAACTGGCTGAAAAACCATCCTTAAATGTTGTGGCCGAGTTTGGCTGCTTCGAGGTGGTTAAGTTCCTTCCTGTTAGGAGACGGCATTGAATCTTGAACGGAACGAGCCCCGTCGGGCAATTATTTTGAGTGCAGGGCAAGGACGTCGGCTTCTTCCTTATACCGAAAGCAAGCCCAAGTGCCTTATAGAACTCGAAGGCCGGACGGTAATTGAGTGGCAAATCGACGGATTGATGGCGGCTGGAATAGAAGATATTACGGTTGTCGTAGGCTATGAGGCGGGTCAGGTAGAGCGCGTATTGGGTGACCGTTATGGTGCAGGCGTCATCCACACGCTGTTTAACCCTTTTTATGAGGTGGCGGATAACCTGGCCAGTTGCTGGATGGCGCGAGAGGCCATGCGGGATGCTTTTCTGCTACTCAATGGCGATACGCTGTTTGATCTGCCGGTACTCAAGCGTCTTCTGAGTGCGTCGCCGCGCCCCATCACATTGGCTATCGACCGCAAGCCTTCCTATGACAGTGATGATATGAAGGTCTGTCTCGAAGGCGATCAGCTGATGCGTGTGGGCAAGACGTTGCCGTTGCCAACGGTCAATGGTGAATCAATCGGCATGATGTACTTCCAGCCGGAGGGGGCCGCTCTGTTTCACAAGGCGCTTGAAGACAACATGCGTAGGCCGGAAGCCCTGCAGCGCTGGTATTTGAGTATTATCGATGAAATCGCTCAGCAGACCGGCCAGGTTTTCGTACAGTCTATTGAGGGGCTGAGCTGGGGCGAGCTGGATTTTCCCCAGGATCTCGAAGCTGCCAAGCATAAGGTGCATACGTGGCAGATGGCGACATCAGCAGCGGCTCAACACTGAGCCGCTTCACTCCCGACTCTTTCCGCCAGGATCGTCTCTACCAGTTGGCGGTCCGCCGGCGTATCCACATCGACTGCGGCTTCGGCGAAGGGCAGCACCACCGCGCCAATTCGCATATCCAGTTTACGTGACAACCGCTCCAGTGCCTGCTCCAGGGTCAACGTCCCCGCCAGGTAACGAAGCACTGCTGTCCAGCCCAGGGCGCCTGTAATGACTCGCCATGGTCGCTTGCGCTCCTGCTCGATACGCCGCCAAAAAGGGGCCAGCTGATGACCGCGCTCCGTCATGAATGCAAATAAATTACAGCCACAAAAAGGGCCGTCCTTGAGCTTGATCGCCGTGCGGCGATTTCCGGGAAAGCGCGCCTTGACTGTTTCCAGGCGAGCGACGCCTACTATAAAGTCACATCCGCTGCGCCGGGCCTCGGTCAGGAAGTAGTCCACCATATCTGGCGTCAGCAGCGCATGGTCGGCAGTCGTCAATAACACCGGTTGCGTTGGATCCTCCGCCTCAAGGCCCAGCGCGGCGCTGGCGCTGGGGGAGTTCGCATGGCTCAGCCAGTTGATTTCACCGGCTTGCAGCCATGCTTCTATCTGAGGTTCCTGGCGCAACAGGGCGCGGGTAGGGCCTATGAGCGTAATGCGCTCCACCAGAGGGCTTGAGCGCAGGGTGCTAGTTACACGGCGAACCATCGGAATGCCGCCTACGGTTGCCAATGCCTTACAGTCCACACCGGCCGCCGTTGCCACTGCGTCCCCGTCATGTCGGTCAGCGGCCAGAACCAGTGCCGAAAAGGGTTTGGATTCATAGCTGCTTTTCATAGACGCGGTATCGCTTGTATTGGTGGGTGCCAATCTGCTCGAGAATAGTGCGCATGCCGGTATTGCTTTCTAGAATCCAGGACATCTCCAGGGCTTCAAGGCCGTGCCTGACGAAGGGTGGTTTGAGCGCTTCGATCAGAAGCAATGCCAGCGTAGGGCCAAGGCGGCTGAATTGATGCTCCTGGCGTACCCCCATCAACGGTACACGAGCCGTGGTTGGCTTGCGAATCTTGAGTCGCCACAGCAGACGCAGCCAACCAAAGGGCAGGAGTTTGCCGTTGAGTGGCCTGATCACTTCATTCAGATTGGGCAGGGCAATGATGAATGCGCTGGGCTTGCCATCTACTTCAGCAATGTACAGCAGGTCATCGGGCACCAGCAGCTTGAGGTTGTTACCCATCTCCCGGAACTCGGCTTCGGTAAAGGGAACGAAGCCCCAGTTATTAGCCCAGGCATCGTTGAAAATGTCGCGCAGCGTCTGCATTTCTTCGGCGAAACGGCTACGGTCCAGCGTTCGGATGTGAACACGCCCACGGTAGCGATCCATCATACGGCGCATGGTCGGCGTGAAGTTGAGCTCGTCCGTACGCATCCAGTACGCTAGAAGATCGGCAGCGGGCTGGTAGCCATTGTTCTCCAGCTGCTGGCTGTAGTAGGGGTGGCCGTGGCCCATCATGAACATCGGCGGTGTATCGAAGCCTTCGACGAGAAGTCCACTCTCCTCATTGATGGTCAAGCTGAAGGGGCCTGTAATACGATGAGCGCCTTGCTCAAGCAGCCAGGCTTCAGCCGTATCGATCAGTGTCTGAAAGACGGTCGGATCATTAATGGCTTCGAGCATGCCGAAGTGACCGGTGTCCTGACCATGGCGCTCTCGATGGAGCGTGTCTACCTGCGCCGTGATACGTCCTACCGGCTCATGACCTGACCAGGCGATCCAGGCCCGCCATTTCAAATGTTCGAATACGGGATTTTTTCGAGAGAGGTGCTCGTGGCGCTCGAAATGCAAAGGTTCGACCCAGTTCGGATCGCTCTTGTAGAGGCGGCCCGGGAAACCGATAAAAGTCGCCATATCCGCCTTGCTGCCAACCGGCCTGACTTCAATTGTTTGTTTGATCCCGGAAGTAAGTTGATCCACATGAAGACCTTTAGCTTGATTAGCTGAACAATAATGCTTCGGATTGCGCTAGAAACATGCTTCCTTACATACACTCGTTCTTCTTCCTAAAGCATGATTATGCGCTTATGGTATTGCGAATGTTTCAAAAAATAACAAGAATTAATGCTAAGAATAGGCTTTCAAAGCAGCGCATAAACATTTAACTTCCGTAGCCGAACCTAATCATACGATGATCAATGGGATCTGGATGGAATCGACTGATGCGTTGAACGCCACCATGAAGAAGTTTGGCGCTCCTGATACGGTGATTCGTGATTACCGCTACTGGTCCGTGCTGTTGCGACCCCAGCAGGTAACATTAGGCTCTCTGGTATTGATCGCCAAGGAGCGAGTCACGGCATTTGCCGAATTGAGTCCGGCGGCATTTGCAGAACTGAAGAACGTTACTGTCGATATAGAAAGTACTTTAAAAAGTGTTTTCAACTACGACAAACTGAACTATCTAATGTTAATGATGGTCGATCCAGACGTCCATTTTCATGTAATACCTCGTTACAACAGTCCCCGTACTTGGGCTGACCGGGAGTTCAGTGATAGTGCCTGGCCAGGACCCCCTCAGTTGAATTCATCAATTGAGTTTCAAAAGGTCGACAGCGTTAAATTACGTGATGAACTGATGCATTGCTGGCCTTGCTGATCGGCCCGCTGCATGCGATGTGCTGAGAGCAGGACCAAAGGGATGGCCGAACTGTACATGTCTGCAACACTAACTCAACATGGTTTACCCCAGCGCCTGGCTGATTTCTCGACGTTGTCGGAAGCGCTTGATTATGCAGCTGAAGGGGAGACAGGGCTGAATTTCTATGATGGCCGTTGCCGCCTGACGGCTGTTGTACAGTACGGTGCCCTCAGAAGAGAGGCTCTCAAGGTAGCTAAAAGGCTTCATGGTTTGGGACTTGAGCGGGGAGACCGGGTTGCCCTGATCGCCGACACCGACCTGTCTTTCATGGAGGTTTTCTACGGCTGTCAGTACGGTGGCTTTGTGCCCGTTCCGCTGCCGATTCCCTCGGGGCTAGGCAGTCACGATATCTACGTCAAGAAACTCAAGGGACTTCTCAAGAGTTGCGAGGCCTCTGCCGTATTCGCACCGGCCGAGTTGGTCAAGTTTGCCGAGGAGGCTGCTGAGCAGCCGATGCGATTCATCGGTACGGCCAAGGAGCTCTCCCTGCGCACGCTGCCAGCAGTCGAGTTGGTGCCTTCCCGTGCCGATGAGGTTGCGTATTTGCAGTACACCTCTGGCAGTACCCGTTTCCCCCGTGGTGTCGTTGTAACGCAGCGGGCTGTGATGGCGAATCTGCAAGGCATTACGCGAGATGGGCTGGGCGTTCAGCCGGGTGATCGCTGCGTCTCGTGGTTACCGTTCTATCATGACATGGGGTTGGTCGGATTTGTCCTTGGCCCGATGGCGTCCCAGCTGTCCGTTGACTATCTGCGGACCCAGGACTTTGCCATGCGTCCCAGGCAGTGGCTGAGTCTGATCAGCCAGAACCGCGGTACGATTTCGTTTGCGCCTCCTTTTGGTTACGACATTTGCACGCGCCGTGTTCGCGAAAGCGATATGGAGCGTTTTGACCTGTCCAGCTGGCGCATCGCAGGTATTGGCGCCGAGCCCATTAGGGCAGAGGTGTTGAACCGTTTCGCCATGCAGTTTGAACGGACGGGCTTTGATCGCAAGGCGTTTTTGCCCTGTTATGGACTGGCGGAGAGCACCCTGGGCGTCAGCTTCGCGCGTCGTGATACCGGTATCCAGACGGACCGTATCAATCGCTGGGAGCTTGAGCACCATTCCCAGGCCATTCCTTTCGACGGGCCGGACAGCAACGCCAGCAGCTTTGTCAATTGTGGTGCGGCCCTGCCCGGACATACGCTTGAAATCCGTGATGACAATGGACATGCCTTACCTGAGCGTGCAATCGGTCGTATTACCTTGAAAGGGCCGAGCCTGATGTCGGGATATTTCTGCGACGAAGAGTCTACCCAGGCAGTCATGAGCCCTGAAGGTGATTGGCTGGATACAGGAGATCTGGGCTATCTCTCCAAGGGTGAGCTTTATATTACCGGTCGCCGCAAAGACCTGATCATTGTGCGCGGACGTAATATTTGGCCTCAGGACATTGAGTACCTGGCCGAATGTCAGCCGGATATTCGTCCTGGGGATGTCATTGCCTTTCTTATCCCAGGCGAAGAAGAGCCTCAGGTCATCGTCCAGGTTCAGTGCCGTATCATGGATACGGAACAGCGTGAGCATTTTGCTCAATCGCTGACCAAGCTCATCAACAGCGAGTTTGGCCTTACCTGCCGGGTGGAGCTGGTGCCGCCCCATTCATTACCGCGTACGTCATCCGGCAAGCCCTCGCGAGCCGAGGCACGCAAGCGGTTTATCCAGCAGATCGAGGCTGATTGCGGCCTCTCTCTTGCTGCTGGATAAGCCTTTGACCGCTCAGGTTGTCGCCCTCACGGGGGCGACAGGCTTCATCGGAACCATCTTGCGCAAGCGTCTGGTTGAAGCGAATCTCACGGTACGCGCTCTAAACCGACGCGAAGACGGCCCCTGCGACGGCGTCACCTGGATTAAGGGTTCGCTTGAGGAGCCTGCCTCACTTGAGCGTCTGGTAGACGGGGCGGGTATTGTTATTCACCTTGCCGGTGCCGTTAGAGGCAGCACTCCCGATCAGTTCAACCGGATCAACGTCGACGGTAGCGCCCATCTGATGGAGGCTGTACGGCGGATTGGCGCAGGCCGGCGGTTTCTTTTGATGTCTTCTTTAGCGGCTCGGCATCCAGAGTTGTCCTGGTATGCAGCCTCCAAACGTGAGGCAGAGCAGGCTATCCAGCAACGGGCCGGCGACCTTCCGGTTACGGTATTCAGACCTACCGCGGTCTATGGGCCTGGCGACAAGGAGATACGGCCACTATTCCAGTGGTTGCTGCGTGGCTGGCTATTGACGCTGGGTGAGCAATCCGCACGCTTGTCATTCATCCATGTGGAAGATCTCGTTCGCGCTGTGGTGGCTTGGGTCGGTGCCTCACAGGTACACTCGGCTACCTATGAACTCAGTGATGGTCATCCTGGCGGCTATGACTGGCAGAGCATTGCCGAGATTGCTAAAAGAGTTCGCCAAGGGCCGGTGCGTAAGGTTACTGTGCCTGCCGCAGTGCTTGAGGGAATGGCACAAGTCAATCTGTCCCTTTCCCACTTGACACGACGTGCGCCCATGCTGACACCTGCCAAGGTAGGTGAGTTGAGACATCCTGACTGGTCATGCAGTAATGCAGCCGTTGAGCAGGCACTGGGATGGCATCCAAATATCCTGCTGGAGAAGGCTTTGCAAGAGCGTAGTTTCTGAAAGGCCTAGGGCATTCATTCCGTTTAGGGACTTAGTCATGACATCCCAAGAAAAAATACTCGAAAAGATCTTTGCTTACCTCAATCGCCTTGCGCCTCCCGGTACGCCTATTCATCCCGATATCGATCTGATTCAGGAGCTTGGCCTAGACTCCATCAAGGTCATGGACCTTCTGATGGAAATGGAAGACGAGTTCGATATCTCCATCCCGCTCAATGTCCTGACCGACGTCCGAACCCCCGCGCAACTGGCACATGCTGTCATCGCCTTGCTGGAGCCTGCAGATGGCACTGTTCGATAAGTTCAACAAGCTGGCACAGGAACGTACCGCTCTGATCCAGGCGGAGCCCAGTCCCTTTGGTACGCGCATCGACGAAATCTATACGCCTACTGAAGGACGTATTGGGCAGTGGCGTGTAGTGCTTGCGGGAACCAACAATTACCTGGGGTTGACCTTCGATGCTGAATGCATCAAGGCTGCCCAGCAGGCGTTGGAACATGAAGGCACTGGTACGACCGGCTCGCGCATGGCCAATGGCAGCTACGGCAGCCACATGGCACTTGAAGAGGAATTAGGTGATTTCTTTCAGCGCCGCTCGGTCATTGTATTCTCGACAGGCTATCTGGCCAACCTAGGCATTATCGGCACCCTGGCGGGGCCGGACGACATCGTCCTGCTGGATGCCGATTGCCATGCCAGTATCTATGATGCCTGCCGCATGGGTGGGGCCCAGGTCATTCGCTTCCGGCATAACGATGCCGCCGACCTGGAAAAGCGCATGCTTCGCCTGGGCGAAAAGGCCCGTGATGCGATCATCATTGTAGAAGGCATCTACAGCATGATGGGTGATCAGGCTCCACTCAAGGAGATCGTCGAGGTCAAGCGTCGTCTGGGTGGATATCTGCTGGTTGATGAAGCGCATTCCGTTGGGGTGCTGGGTGCCAACGGCCGCGGTCTGGCCGAGGAGCTGGGCGTCGAGGATGAGGTAGATGTCATCCTGGGTACGTTCAGCAAGAGTCTGGGTGCGATTGGCGGCTTTGCAGCAAGCCAGCACGCTGAGTTCGATCTGCTTCGTTATGCAAGTCGCCCTTATATCTTTACAGCGTCACCTTCGCCTTCAGTGATTGCTTCCGTGCGTACGGCGTTACGTAGCCTGCGTACCCGTCCCGAGCTTAGAACGCAGCTTTGGGACAATGCACGACAGTTGCACAAGGGATTGTCGGCGTTAGGCTATCGGGTAAGTTCAAGACCGAGTCCTGTCATTCCGGTCATGCTGGGTTCGCCCAAGGAGGGGGTTGCCTTCTGGGAAGCGCTGATCGAGCAGGGCGTTTATGTGAATCTGGTGCTGCCTCCTGCCAGCCCCAACGGGGATGCGCTGGTTCGCTGCAGTGTCAGCGCCGCTCATACGCCAGAACAGATCGACCAGATCATTGCTGCCTTTGCAACGCTGCGTGATGTGTTTTCGACCGCGGCGCAAGTCGGCTGACGTGTCTGCCTTACGCCGCTTTTACAGGGGTAAGGCAAATCGAAAGTTTATGAACCAAGCTATAGGCTCACAGGGATACGGAGCTGGATTACCCCTTTGTAGTCTGGCGATAGGTTGAGCCGTGCGCTCCCTATCCAGTTAACCGAGCCCATCGCTAACGGATATACCATGCGGATTCTTTTTGCTTACGGCCGGGCTTACCCGGTGCGTACGTTTCTGATGTTGATAAGCCTGCTGCTGGCAGGTATCGCGGAAGGGGTCGGCTTGACGACCTTACTGCCGCTACTCTCTATTGCCCTGGGCGATCAGGCGCATTCCGACCTGGCCAATAAGGTCATTCATGTCCTTGGGCTGGTGGGTCTTGAGCCTACACTGGCAACGATGCTGGTCGTGATCGTTGTTGGGCTGACGCTGAGCAGTACCTTGGTGCTCTTGGGTAACCGTCAGGTCGGTTATGCCGTAGCCCATGTGGCCACTGACCTTCGAATCGATCTGATTCGTGCGTTGCTGGGGAGTCGCTGGGAATATTACCTGCGTCAGCCTGCCGGTGCGCTGGCCAATGCTGTAGCGACCGAAGCCTATCGTGCCTCGACAGGGTATGAGCATGCGGCCAATATGTTGGCGCTGGTCATTCAGGCGGTTGTGTATGCCGTCATTGCGTTCATCGTTTCGTGGAAGGCAACGCTGGTTTCGCTCATCCTGGGAGGTTTTCTCCTGATGGCCCTGCAGCGCCTGGTAAAGACGTCCCGGCGCGCCGGCAAGAGTCAGACCAGTCTCATGCGCGAGCTGCTGGCTCATCTGACCGATACGCTGGGGTCGGTCAAGCCGCTCAAAGCCATGGCGCGTTATGACATTGCCGATTCGCTGCTTCGGCATCAGGCAGCCGAGCTCAACAAGGCGATGGAACGTGAGGTCATGAGCCGTGAAGCGTTGCGTGCGCTTCAGGAGCCCATGCTTGCCATCCTGGCAGCCGCTGGGCTGTATGCGGCGCTGGTGGTCTGGAAGCTGCCTCTGTCGTCTGTCATGGTGCTCATCTTTCTGGTGGTGCGGGTACTGGGTCTGCTTCACAAGGCACAGCAGCGCTATCATCGGATGGCCGCACAGGAGAGCGCCTATTGGGCGTTACAGGATTCCATCAACGCGGCGCTGGCGGATGCTGAGCCCAATGGCGGCACCCGCACACCGTCTCTGAAAAGCGCTATCGTGTTCGAGCAGGTGTCCTTTCATTACGGAAGCAAACCGATCCTGAGCGAGGTGGACCTTACTATTCCGGTTGGAACGTTTACCAGTCTCATTGGGCCGTCTGGCTCGGGAAAGACCACTATTCTGGATCTGATATGTGCGCTGCTGGCTGCCCAGTCTGGACGTGTCCTGATCGACAGTGTTCCGATTGAGGAGCTCGACAAGCGCCAATGGCGTCGCCTGATTGGCTATGTGCCGCAAGAAACCTTACTGTTGCATGACACCGTTCTGGCTAACGTTACGCTGGGTGATCCCGAGCTTACGGCTGCTGATGCCGAGCGGGCGCTGAAGCAAGCCGGAGCATGGGAGTTCGTGGAAAAACTCACCGGCGGTATGAATGCTGTCGTAGGGGAGCGGGGCGGACGTCTTTCGGGTGGGCAGCGTCAGCGTATCGTTATTGCCCGTGCCCTGGCGCATAACCCTCGTTTGTTGATTCTGGATGAGGCCACCAGTGCGCTAGATCCTGAGTCCGAAGCCGCGATCAGCCATACCCTGAAAGCGCTAACCCCTGGTATTACCATAATTGCCGTATCGCACCGGCCTGCACTGATTGATGTGGCCGATCAGGTGTATCGCCTGTTCGAAGGGCGGCTGACGCAGATCAAAAGCAATGAGCTCGACGAGGTGGCGCATTGACCTCTAACACGGATGCCGTCCGGTCTGCCCCGGAGGGCATCCGTTCAGACGCTGGCTGCCTCACCTTGTGGGCTACGGGTGAGTCGATAGAACATCATCATTTCGTCTTCCGTTTTCAGACCTAGCGAAGCGGTTTTGGAAAACAGATACTCGAAGCCGCTCTTGACCAGAACCCTGCCTGAGGCAGGGTTGCGCGCAAGATGATTGCCGCGCACCTCGATCAGGTCCAGCGTTTGAAAGCCAAAGTCTGTAATAGCCTTGCAGGCTTCGGAGCCGTATCCCTGATTCCAGTAATCCACGCCGATCCAATAGGCAACGATAGCGCGTCGGTCACGGATGTGATTCAGCGAAATGACGCCAATCAGCTGCTCTGTCTGTTTCAATCGAATGCCAAAGGCAGCCAGCTCGCCGGCTTCCCAGCGAGCGATGTGAGTAGCGATCCATGATTCGGCCAATCCATCGGGATACGGATGGGGAATGTGCGCCGTTACATCGGCAATCAAGGGCGAATTGGCCAGCAACTGAATGCGTGGCGCATCACTTGGCAGGAGCGGGCTTAATAGCAAACGGTCCGATAGGAGGGTAGGCTGAGTCACGGTCTGTTTTGTGGCGATGGACAGATCCCGAATGTAGCATGGTGTCCATGACCGAATCGTGTCTTCGTCTATGGGGCCTTGAGCGTAATCCAGGTAGGAGCGTGATCACTGGCATGGGGCTGGTCACGTAGCCAGCGGTCTACACCGGCATCCAGCAGACGTGGCGCAAGTGATGCACTGAGCAGGAGATGATCGATACGCATGCCCGAGTTTTTCTGCCAATGCTGGCGGAAATAGTCCCAGAATGTATAGATGCGCTCGTTAGGGTGGCAGGTGCGCAGGGCATCGGTCCAGCCTTGTTCCAGAAGCTGCTCGAAGCAGGCTCGGCTTTCCGGTTGCAATAACGCATCTTTCTGCCAGGAGCGCGTGCTATAGATATCCTCATCTGTAGGAATGACATTGTAGTCGCCTGCAAGAACGACCGGATGACCACTTGCCTGCAGCTGGGCAGCATGAGCATTCAGCTTTTCAAACCAATCCAGCTTGTAGTCAAATTTAGGACCTGGTTGTGGGTTGCCATTGGGAAGATACAGGCAACCCACGACGACTCCATGAGCGACCGCTTCCAGATAACGGCTCTGGGGGTCGTTCTCATTACCCGGGAGGCCGCGTCGACTTTCCTGGGGCGTTTCGCCCTTTGCCAGGATAGCCACTCCATTCCAGGACTTCTGGCCCTGCCATAACGCACCGTAACCGGCATTCTGGATCTCATCGACAGGAAAACTGGCATCAGCCATTTTCAATTCCTGCAAACACACAATGTCAGGGGATTCACGGTGTAGCCATTCGAGCAGATGAGCACGTCGTGCCTGCAGGCCATTCACATTGAATGTGGCGATTTTCAGCGGTTCCACAAGAGCTCCTTGTAGCGGTAATGTCATCCACAACGCGTTGTAGGGATAGACGTATGACCTCGGCAGCAGGCGTTCTTTCCGGTCGTCTGCACTTCTTCATGAAACCTTTGGATACATTGAGGCTCCACAAGGGGTGTAAATCCTCACCGGCAGACTTTGCGTGTTCTGGCTCGGCACGTTGCGGCTGTCTCTGTTTCAAGGGAGATAGTGTTGACTGATTTGATGAATAATCCTGATCTTTGGCTTGCTGTTGGACAGATCATCCTGATCGATATCCTCTTGGGTGGCGACAATGCCGTGGTAATTGCATTGGCTTGTAGAAAACTGCCCGAGGCGCAGCGAAATAAAGCCATTCTGGGTGGCGCGCTCGGTGCCATCCTGCTCAGGATCGTATTGATCTTTTTCGCTCTTGAATTGTTGACGTTGCCTTATCTCAAGCTAATCGGTGCGCTGCTGCTCGCCTGGATCGGTGTAAAACTGATGCTGCCCGAGGGTGAGGACGAACATGCTGATTTGAAGGCAAGCCCGAAACTGCTGGGCGCTATCTGGACCATTATCGTGGCAGATGCGCTTATGAGCCTGGATAACGTTGTGGCGGTGGCAGGGGCGTCCCATGGCCAGCTCGAACTGGTCATTTTTGGAATCGTGGTCAGCATCCCGATCATTATTTGGGGGAGCAAGCTGGTGTTGCGCCTGATGGAGCGTTTTCCAATCATCATCAAATTGGGCGCGGCGCTGTTGGGCTGGATTGCGGGTGGAATGGCGGTGGCCGATACCAGCCTGCCTGCCTTGCCTTCATGGGCGCATTACGCAGCGGGTGTAACAGGCGCGCTGATCGTTGTCGCGATAGGTACGTTGCTGGGGCGCTATCAGCAACATCGTGCGCTACGGTCAGGTGGTGCTTAAGGTGAGGTTAGCCTGGCGCCTGATAAAGCCCAGGCACCAGAAGTATTCACGAGAACGTGATAAGGCCGGGGATATCAGGGAGTGATAACCAGAGAAATGCAAGACCCGTGGTAAGAATCAAGAGAAAGTAAAAGACGCGCATGGCGAAAGCCTCTGAACATACAGGCACGCAAGGGCAAAGAAGCAAGCAAACATTGCAGCCTGTTAAAGATGACAAGAAGAGAGCAAAGGCAGAATCCAATTATAGATAATGCGGCGCTGTTGTCATCTGCGGTTCGCTTGCTTTCAGAGGGGATGAACCTAGGGCGGGGCTGGGGAGGTAGGGATGAGCCTTGGGCTGTACCTGAAAAGATCCGGACCCGCCCTTATGGCGGAAGGCAGGCCCGGATAAGAGTGCCTATTCGCGTGCTGCTGTCGCTGCGTTATCGGCGATCAATGAAATCAAGGCGTTCTGCTGACGTCCTGACAAGCCCCTGAAGCGCTGCAGCAGTTCGCGTTCATGGGCGCTCAGCTCAGGGCTATCCAGCCGCATTCTGGCGCTACCGTCCATTTCACCATTCTGGATCAAGCTCTGCTCAAGGCGAGCGATAATTTCGGAGTTCATGCTCCGGTGATGGTGACGGGCTACATCCGCAATATGATCGCGCATTCCTTCAGGAAGACGGACGACAAATTTGTCTGCTGTACGGCTGGAATAAGATCTGATTGCCTGAGTCATGAGTTTAAGTCATCTAAATGATTGGGAAGCGTATATTCAAGGTCAAGCTGGCTTTCAGGTGTTGAAAGGCAGGGATCACCTGATGTGTTTTTAAAGCCAAACTAGGGCCTTTTTATCAACGTCCTTTTATTGATTGGTCTATCCATCTTTCTATTAAGCACGCATGGCAATCAGGTCGTTTTATTGAAGACCTAATGCATTTCTTGTCTGGTTGTCGATTTCTATCCAGAAAGCGACGACCGGTTTGTTATCAATAAGATGTGGTTTGGAAATACGGTGAATATTCAGGCCGGCACGTTTGAGCAGTCTTTCGTTGCCAACACCGGAAAAAGCGATCAGGCGGTGCGCTCCTCGAGCACTTGCAGCATCAACTACTTTTGACATCAAGGCGATATTGTTTTGCCATGATTGCGCAGCGGTTAATACTTTATTTTTGGGGGTGCTCAAGGCAAAGCGAGACAGTTCCCAAATATCGGAAGAATGCGGTAAGGCCGCGCCTTCCATTAATTCGGGGAAGACTTCACCCAGTAGATACGGCTTATGGGTAGGCAGTAAGCGGGCGCAGCCACAGACTTCGTTGTTGCTGTCATGTGCCACTACATAAAGGGTGTCCTCACGGTCGAACTCATCTTGTTCGTTACCTTCCTGACACTCGAGAGGCCAACCCATCTTTTCAACAAAAATATTGTATCGATATACCGAAAGGGCCTGTGCCATGGCCGGTTTTAAATCTTTAACCGTCCCTGTTACCATATTAAGCATATCGCATCTCCGTAAGTGTCTTTACTCCATTACAAGAGAGCGACGTTTTTTTGGACAGCTGCCCATCTGGACAGGTCTGCTTATAAGGTGACTGGAATTCCGGACTGCCAGTTTTGTCGAGAGAGCCAGGATATTAGTAGTTCTTCTGTAGCCCGTGGTCCCAGATCGTAACCGGTTGCACATCGCAGCATCAGATTGGTGCTGATTCCACCGGGAGCAAGGTAGGGGCTTCCAATTGAACTTTGTCTGAACCAGGTCCAGCCAATGCTGATGGAGGGTGAATGTGTCGTGCTGGCCCATTCGCAAAATCCGGCAGAAGCGGCGTCTATTCCAAGGCTGTGCAGCTCCTCAACAAGATCCATGTCCATCCAGGCCATGTATTGGTAAAAGGTGACGTCGCTGAACTCCTTGTAAGACATGCGGATGAAATGATCTGGTGCTAATAAAGACATGGCAGCGCCCTTGGGATGCGACGAAAGAATACCTAAATCGACCAAGATTCATCACCTTACAAGTTGTTTCGCAATAATTAAGTCATCACCAATAGATGATGGTACGGAGCCTGTTAGAAACAAACCACTGCCCATTTGGGCATCTTTTACAAAGGTTGAAGTAATGTGAAAGACTGGCGTGAGGATTATCTCTCTTTATGCTCCGGGGCTAAATCCGAACATCAATTGTTCAGTGAGCTTGGAAAGATCATTTCAGGTCTGGGGTTTCAATTCTGTTCTTATGGCCTTCAGGCGCCACTTCCTGTTTCTAGCCCAAAAATAGAACTTCTTACAACATTTCCTGATGCCTGGAAAAGTAAGTATGTAGCTAATAATTATTACTGCATCGACCCAACTGTACGGCACGGTATCCGGGAACAGTCCCCTCTGATCTGGTCAGCGGAGCAACCAGCAGTGGAGCATGATTTCTGGGAAGAGGCGATGCAGCATGACATTCGTCATGGCTGGTGCCTGTCGTCGCGAGGGCAGTTCGGGACGATGGGATTGTTGTCGCTGGTTCGTTCTTCGGAAAAACTTACCGTTACAGAACTCGACGAAAAAGAAGCCAAGCTTATATGGCTGACTACGCTTGTTCATTCTTCAATGGTGCGTTTTCTGGCTCCGAAAACCATGCCTGAATGTACGAGTGAACTAACTTGCCGTGAGCGGGAAGTTCTCAAATGGACAGCCGTAGGCAAGACGTATATCGAAGTTGGACTGATTCTTAATATCGACGAGCGTACCGTTAAGTTTCACTTGGTAAATGCCATGCGGAAACTTCATGCATCCAATAAGGCGGAGGCGGCGGTCAAAGCGTCTTTGTTGGGGATGTTATTCTAGTGACTACTGCCTCAAGGGCCTGTCTGAAACGCATCAGCCAGATCCTTGATTCATTACGCAGCTCACTTACCGGGCCGGTCCATCAGACCAGGGAATCTGAAGATGGGCTCGATCCTTGTACTGGTCGATACGCAGAGCGTTGGGCTCATCGGTCTGCTCAACCCAGGCCTGAGCAGCTTCGCGGCTTCGCCCAAAATGCATATGGCGCTCGATCAGCCGGGTACGGCGCTCATCAGGGTCGACAGCAACGTACCAGCACTCGTCGAACAGTTCGGCCACGGGTTGCCAGGGGCCCTCATCAAG
Source organism: Pseudomonas sp. MAG002Y (assembly GCF_019400845.1). Taxonomy (NCBI): domain Bacteria; kingdom Pseudomonadati; phylum Pseudomonadota; class Gammaproteobacteria; order Pseudomonadales; family Pseudomonadaceae; genus Pseudomonas; species Pseudomonas sp. MAG002Y. The sequence continues at coordinate 278,859 of NZ_WOEJ01000005.1, forward strand.
TAGCAGATAGTTTCCCTCACTGATGATCAGCGACACTTCGGATGAGACTGGAATCGATCCGGCAATGGCTTCCTCGATGTCACGATGAAACGAGGGCGCGTAGACCGTTTCGTCTGCCTGCTGGTGCCTGAGGCGCTCCAGCAGGGCCCGGTATCCATACACATCGAATGTATCCGGTGCCCCTTTGCGTTTCGCGCGGCCAAGGCGAGCCAACTCCCGATTGGCCAGATGAAAGCCGTCCATGGGTACGACCAATGCTCGCGTGCCCAGCTCAGCCGCCAGCAGATCTGCCACGGTCGACTTGCCAGCACCCGGTGGGCCAGCGATTCCCAGCAGGCGACGACCACCTTGCTGCAAAAGGGCTTCGGCCCGCTCGATAATGGGTTTAGGTAGGGAGAGGCCCGCTACCGGGCGTTGGCTGCTGGTCATCGTGGCTCGCTTCTTGTTGCGGATGGATTGTCTATGCCGAACGTGCTGTATGCCTGGGCAGACGGTTTGTCACCGCGCCGTTACCAACTAACAGTTCGCAGCATAGGATGCAGTGACTACTATTCCGACACACCTGTTTTATACGGTAGTCCTGAGTCTGCGTGGTCGTATCGCACGAAGACAAGAGAAAAAGGTGCCGAACCTATTGATTCCTTGAACGGGAGAGAATTCATGGATGTTGTGCGCTGGGGAATGATTGGCTGTGGGGATGTGACGGAGCGGAAAAGCGGGCCAGCCTTTTACAAGGCGTCTGGCTCTGCGCTGGTAGCGGTGATGGGCCGCCGTGCCGAGGCAGTCACCGATTATGCGGCGCGTCATGGCATTGCGCGGGTATACACCGATGCGCAAGCCTTGATCGATGATCCAGACGTGGACGCTGTTTATATCGCAACGCCTCCCGACAGCCATCATGCCTACAGCATGCAGGTGGCCACCGCAGGTAAACATTGCTGTGTCGAAAAGCCGATGGCGCTCAGCAGTACGCAGAGCGAGGAGATGCAGCAGGCATTCGACAAGGCGGGTCGCCATCTTTTCGTATCGTATTACCGTCGGTCACTGCCCCGGTTTCAGCGGGTACGCGAATGGTTGACGCAGGGCCATATTGGCGAGGTCAGGCAGCTGACCTGGAGCCTGATAAAGCCACCTTCGCAAAAAGATCTGGAGCAGCACGCCAACTGGCGAACCGACCCGGCTGTCGCAGGAGGTGGATACTTTGCCGATCTGGCCAGTCATGGCCTTGACCTGTTCCAGTACCTGTTGGGCGATATCGTGGCCGTAAGCGGTTTCACTGCAAGGCAGGCAGGGCTCTATGCGGCGGAAGATGCAGTAGTTGCAAGCTGGCGTTTCTCATCCGGCGCGCTCGGCATGGGGTGCTGGAATTTTGTGGCTGACCGCCATGAAGATCGAGTCGAAATCATTGGCAGTCGAGGGCGTATTCTCTTTTCAGTATTTGGTGATGAACCGGTCCGGCTGGACGCTGAAGAAACTGTCAGCGAGTACATCCAGCACCCTGAGCATATCCAGTGGTATCACGTGCTGGGTATGAATGCGCATATTCGAGGTGAGCGTGACTACGCTGCGCTGGCGAGGGAAGCCGTCAAAACGGACCGGGTAATGGACCAGATTCTGGGGCGTGCCAAGACATAGATAAGCTTGCTGAAATACCTGCGCCAGACAAATCGGTAGGGTTAACAGGCGGATTCGTAAAACCTGCTCTATAGTTCCAGTGCCCTAGATCATTAGTGCGCTACGTTAACCAATAACAAGGAAAAGAGAGGGTTCGATGAAAAAGGCCGCTGCTTTAATCAGCTTAGCCACACTGGCAACAGGAGTCTCGGCGCAAGGTATTTCTTCGCACGGTGTAACACTTGAGCAGAAAGACCTGCCTGTACTAACGGTGGGCGGCTTGCAGTTCAAGGACATGAACCGTAACGGTCGGCTGGATCGTTACGAGGATTGGCGACTGCCTGCCGAGGACCGTGCCCGCAACCTGGTCACCTGGATGACGCTTGAGGAAAAAGCAGGCGCCATGATGCATGGCACCTTTCCGACCGTAGCGGATGCCGGTGGGCTGGGTGGCGGTGCCGTCTATGATCAGGACGCGATTGCCAAGACGATCGAAACCAAGAAGGTAAACACCTGTATCACGCGCCTGGATACAGACCCCGAGAATTTCGCCAAACAGAACAATGCGCTGCAAGTCTTGGCTGAACAATCGCGGCTGGCGATTCCCCTGAGCATCAGCACCGACCCCCGCAACTCTTTCCTCTACACACCAGGCGCCAGCAACCAGTCCGGTTCGTTCTCCAAATGGCCGGAAGCGTTGGGGTTGGGCGCCATTGGGGACGCTAAGGTCGTCAAGACCTTTGCCGAGGTCGTACGCGATGAGTATCGCGCGGTAGGCATCAACGTGGCGCTATCTCCGCAGGCGGATCTCTATACCGAGCCGCGTTGGCCCCGTGGCAGTGGTACTTTCGGACAAGATGCCCAGTTGGCCAAGCGTCTGGTTCGCGCCTATGTTCAAGGCATGCAGAATGGTAATTTCCTAAACCCTGGCAGTGTGGTGACGGTGGTCAAGCACTGGGTAGGCTATGGAGAAGCGAAGGATGGCTGGGACAGCCACAATGCCTATGGCAAATACGCAGACTTCTACGGCAAGGACATTCGCCAGCATATCGTTCCGTTCATAGGGGCATTCGAGGCGAATGTAGGCTCCGTCATGCCGACCTATTCGATTCTGCAGAACGCCTCTCACCAGGGACGGCCGATCGAAGAGCAGGTGGGGGCGGGATTCAACCGCTTCCTGCTACAGGATCTCCTGCGGGACCGCTATGGCTTTAAGGGCGTCGTCGTGAGCGACTGGCTGATCACCAAAGACTGTAACGAGGCTTGCCAGAACGGCAGCAAGCCGGGTGAGCCGTTCTCGCTGGGAATGCCCTGGGGGGTCGAGTCGCTGACAGAGCTTGAGCGTACCGCCAAGGCTATCAACGCCGGGGTCGACCAGCTTGGCGGAGTGGATGACAGCAGTCTTGTAGTAAGTGCGGTCAAGCAGGGGCTCGTGTCCGAGCGTCGTGTGGACGAGGCGGTCATCCGCATCATGAAGCAGAAGTTCGAGCAGGGACTCTTCGAGAATCCGTATGTGGATGAATCCAAGGCTGCCGAGGTTGTAGGCAGTGCAGAGCATCAGCAATTGGCAGATGACGCACAAAAGAACTCGCTGGTACTGCTCAAGAACCGCAAGTTGCTGCCTATTGGCCAGGGCCGAAACGTTTATCTTTATAACGTCGATGCCACTGCGGCGCAAAAGGCCGGCCTGAATGTCGTGGACTCGCTGGACAAGGCGGACGTTGCCATCATGCGTTCCACAGCGCCCTACGAGCTCTTACATCCGAATTATCTGTTCGGAAGCATGCAGCATGAGGGTTCGTTGGACTACCCGGAGGACAATCCAGACCTTATCCAGATCAAGGCTGCCAGCGCAAAGGGTGTGCCGACCGTTGTAAGTGTGTATCTGGATCGTCCGGCGGTACTGACCAAGCTTCAGGGGCAGGTAGGCGCTCTGATCGGCAACTTTGGTGTATCCGACGAGATCCTTCTGGACGCGGTAGTCAATCCGACCCGCTTCAAAGGCAAGCTACCGTTTGATCTGCCGCTTTCCATGGAACAGGTAATCAACCGTCACTCAACCAACCAGGAAGGCAACCGCAAACCTCTGTACCCGATGGGGTATGGATTGATGTTCTAACTGCTCTCTGGAAAGGTTTGCCGTGTGGTTGCCAGTGCGGCAAACCCTGCCAGCAGCCTCGACCACGCCACAGGTCTTGTGTGGCGTGGTCTATTGCAAGCGCTCCAGCGGTATCTGTGTCGTGACAGAGCTATCAAGGCTGGTGGAAGTCGCCGGTTTTCTTGAAGACTTCAAACGCCTGGATCAGCCCACTCAGCGTTCCGGGTTCCATTGGTGAGTGGCCTGCATCAGGCACCATGTTCAGCACGGAGCCAGGCCAGGATTTGTGCAGCCGATAGGCAGCATGAGGCGTTGCGATCATATCGTGCCCACCTTGCACAATGGCGCACGGCAGGTGGTTGATACGGTCAATGTTGCGAAGCAACTGGTCGTCTTCCAGAAACATGCTGTGCTTGAAGTAATACGGATCCAGGATACCCATGCCCATCATGGTCGTATCGTCAGCGACTTGCTCTTCAACGCCTTCAGGATCATGGCGCAGCAGCGCACAGCTGCCGGAATACTTTACCCAGTAACGGGCGGCCTCCCTCCGGATGTCTTCGTCTTCGGAAATCACCCGCTTGCTGTAGGCTTCCAGCAGATCACCTTGTTCTTCTTCTGGCAGCCATTTGACGAAGTCTTCATGGGCCTTTGGGAAAAACAGGCGCATACCGTAAACGAACCAGTTGATCTCATCGGTTGTGCCCAGAAAGATGCCACGCAGGACAAAACCCAGGCAACGCTCAGGATGGGCTTCGCCATAAGCAAGCGCCAAGGTGGTTCCCCATGAGCCGCCACAGACAAGCCATTTGTCAATGCCGAGCATCTCCCTTAGGGTCTCGATGTCATCGATCAGATGCTGGGTCGTATTGTTTTTAACCTCGGCCAGAGGAGTGGAGCGTAACGCGCCACGCTGATCGAAGAGGATGATGCGGTAATAGTCCGGGTCCCAGAATTGGCGCTTGGAGGGCGGGGCCCCTTCGCCAGGTCCGCCGTGCAGATAGACGACGGGTAACCCCTCAGGATTGCCGGACTCCTCCCAATAGAGTTGATGGGTGTCGTCAACCTGAAGCATCCCGCTTCGGTTGGGATTCTCGATGGGAGGGAAAATTGAATAACAAACTTCACACTGAGCATCCATAGATAACTCCGCAAGACAGATTTACTGCTCTATTCGACTGTGCGGCTTCCTGCTGAATGTGAGGCGATACTTGCCATGTCAGGTTAAGGCGAATGAGGTATGAGCTGAGAAGGGGGTGGTAATCCAGATCAGGTTATTGATTCGGATACGTTTTATAGGAGCTGTTTCGCTGGTGTGGAGTTTCTATTGAAAGGTATCGAGCCGATGGAAGGCCGGGTGCGCGATGGCCACCCGGCGTGAGAGCATCAAGCCGAGGCTATGGCGTCCGGACGCATGGCCTGATCAATGGCCTTGGCCAGCTCTTCCAGGCGGAAGGGCTTGGCCAGCTTGTGCAGATCAACCGAAAGCGTTGCTGGCAACTCGGCATACCCTGATGCGAGCACTATGGGAAGGTCCGCCCAATGAGCCCGTATGGCCTCTGCCAATTGAGTGCCGCTCATGTAAGGCATGGCCTGATCAGTAATGACCAGATCGACAGGCGGATATGCCTTCCTCATTATATCGAGCGCCTGGGTGCCACTGGAGGCCTTGTAAACGGTGTTTCCCAGGTCTTCCAGCATGGCAGCGGTACTGGTCAGGACGAGCGGGTCGTCGTCTACCACCAGGATATGAAAGGTATTTCCGGGTTTGTCTGTTGAAGGCGCGGGTAGAGGGTCGTCAGTGGTCTGCATGCCGGCATCAGATACGTGTGCGGCGGGTAACCAGATTTCGGCTGTAGTGCCTTCGCCCAGCCGGCTTTTGAGGATGAGCCTGCCACCGGATTGTTCGGTAAGGCCGTGCACCATGGACAGTCCAAGCCCCGTTCCCTTACCGATGCCCTTGGTGGTAAAGAAAGGCTCCATGGCACGGGACAATGTGTCTTCATCCATTCCCTGGCCGGTGTCCTGTACCGATAGGCAGACGTAGGCCCCCGGTTTCAAGTGGCTGGGATGGCCTTGGGAGATTAGTTCATCACGGGCCGAGATGATGATGGAGCCGCCCTCCGGCATGGCGTCTCGTGCATTCATGGCCAGGTTGAGCAGGGCCAGCTCCAATTGATTGGTGTCGGCGTGGGCGGGTCTGAGAATCAGCGGAAAGCGGGTTTCGATCTTGATCGACGGGCCCAGGGAGCGCTGAAGCAGTTCGGCCATACCGCGGACCAGAGTAGGCAGCTCAATGGTCTCCGGATTCAGTTCCTGACGGCGTGCGAAGGCCAGCATGCGCTGGGTCAAAGACACGCCTCGCTGTGCGCCCTGGATGGCATTGTCGAGCAGCGGTGTAACCTTGGGATCATCCGGCACACGCTTGCGAACCAGCTCAAGGCAGCCAATGAACACCATGAGCAGGTTGTTGAAGTCGTGGGCAATCCCACCGGTCAGCTGGCCCAGGGCTTCCATCTTCTGTGACTGGAACAGGGCCTCCCGGGCTTGCTCCAGAGCCAGGTGGGTTTCCCGTTTCTCGGTGATGTCTCGGGTGACCTTGGCGTAGCCGAGGAGGGTGCCGTTGTCGTCCCTTATTGCATCGATGACAACATTGGCCCAAAAGCGTGTACCGTCCTTGCGGATTCGCCAGCCTTCCTTTTCAAAACGACCCTCACGTTGAGCCGTTTCCAGCCCCTGTTGCGGCAGGCCTGCTTCCCGATCTTCAGGGGTGTAGAAGCGTGAGAAATGCTGACCGATGATTTCCTGTGGGGTGTAGCCCTTGATCTTCTCGGCACCGGCATTCCAGCTGGTCACCTGACCGGTCGGGTCCAGCATGTAAAGGGCATAATCGGAGACGCCTTGAACCAGCAGGCGGAACTGCTCTTCACTTTTTCTCAAGGCGTCTTCCGCCGCCTTTCGCTCGGTAAGGTCGCGCGTCACCTTGGCAAAGCCCAACAGCGTGCCTTGTGCGTTACGGATAGGGTCGATCACGACATGTGCCCAGAAGCGTGTGCCGTCTTTGCGAACACGCCAGCCTTCCTGCTCGAACCGGCCTTCACAGCGGGCCTGCTCAAGTGCCCGACCGGGCAGGCCGGTCAGCAAGTCCTCAGCGGTATAGAAACACGAAAAGTGATGACCGAGGATTTCTGTTGTCTCGTACCCTTTGAAGCGGCGAGCGCCGGGATTCCAGCTTGCTACGAAACCGTCCGGATCCAGCATGAAAATCGCGTAGTCAGAAACGGCTTCCACGAGCAGACGATACTGCCCCTCATCGATGAGAGCGGCAGGCAGCCGTTCGGCATGTTGCATCAAGGCATCCTCCAGGTGGGGCTTTATCGTTCTTATAGGTTCAACAGGCTCAGGCCATTAATGCAGGCAGTAACGTACTGAAAGGCTATCAATAATGGCACGTTCACTATAGGAAAAATTGCGGGGAAACGAAGCGAATTGCAGGGGTGATCCGATGAGCTGCCAGTCGGCAGTAGAGACGGACTGCTGGTCTCGATAAGACCAGCAGTCATGCGATGGATCAGTTACCCATCAGGCTGGGCAGGAAGAGAGAGATTGCGGGGATATAGGTTACGGCCATCAGGGCTGCAAACAGGGCTACATAGAACGGCAGCAGCGCCTTTACGGTTTGCTCGATAGTCACCTTGCCTACAGCTGCGCCCACGAACAGCACGCCGCCTACCGGTGGGGTGATCAGACCGATACCCAGGTTGACCAACATGATCATGCCGAAATGCACGGGATCTACGCCAATGGAGATCATGACCGGTAACAGGATAGGCGTCAGGATCAGGATCAGCGGAGCCATATCCATTACCGTACCCAGGATCAGCAGCATGATGTTTACGCACATCAGGATTACATAACGGTTTTCCGAAATGGTCATGAGGGCGCCGGTGATCTGTGCCGGTATCTGCATGAGCGTCATGATGTAGCCAAAGCTTGAGGCAAAGGCAATCAGGATCATCACCACAGAGACCGTACGTACGGTCCGATGCATGAGCTTGGGCAGTTCATTCCACTTGTAATCGCGGTAGATGAACATCGTCACGAAGAATGCCCACAGCACGGCAACCGCAGCAGATTCCGTTGCTGTAAAGATGCCGGAGATAATGCCACCGAGAATGATTACCATGGTCATCATGCCCCAGAGCGCCTCGACGCAGATCTTCAGCGCCTGCTTCATGGGAATGACTTCACCCTTGGGGTAATTGCGCTTCTTGGCGAAGAACAGGCACATCAGCATCATAATGGAGCTGAGCAGAAGCCCCGGTCCAATGCCGGCGATGAACAGCGAGCCGATGGAAACAGTGCCACCCGCAGCCAGCGAGTACAGGACGGAGTTGTGGCTGGGTGGAGTCAGCAGCGCCTGAACCGAGCCGCTGACCGTAACGGCAGTGGCATAGTCACGCGGATAGCCCTTCTTTTCCATTTCCGGAATCAGCACCGAACCTACCGAGGCGGTATCCGCCAGGGAGGAGCCGGAAATTGCGCCAAAGAAGGTCGAGGCCAGGATGTTGACCAGCGACAGCCCACCGCGGATGAAGCCTACCAGCACGTTGGCACACTCCACCAGCCGCCGCGACATACCCCCTTCGGCCATGATGGCCCCCGCCAGCACGAAGAAGGGAATGGCCAGCAGGGAAAACTTGTTGATACCCCCAGCCACCTGAATCATCAGCGCATCGAACGGAATATCGATCCACCAGGCGCCGACGAGCGCCGCTAGGCCAAGTGCGTAGGCAACCGGCATGCCCAGCAGAATCAGCAGTATGAAACTGCCTAGTAATACGAACGCATCCATATCAGGCAACTCCTTCGGCCGCTTCTTCTACCGCATCGTATTGCACGACGCGCCGTTGGCTTTGATCGCCAAAAATGATTCTTTCGAGCACGAACCAGAGGGTCAGCGCGCCACCGATTGGGATAGGCGAATAGGCAATCCCTACCCGGAGCCAGGCCAGGTCACTGGTGAACTGGTACCAGGTCGCCATGCACAGCTTGATACCCCAGATCGTCATGAAGAGGCTGATGGCGGTCATCAGCAGATTGACCAGAACGGCATCGTATTTCTTGAGCAGTGGCGGAAGACGATCGGTAAACATTGCTACAGCCATGTGCGCACCGGCACGGTAGCTGGGGGCTGCGCCAATGAACGTGAAAATGGACATGAGCAGAATGGCGATAGGCTCCGGCCAGGATGAACCGGTTCCCATTACGTAACGGGTAAAAATACCCCACGGAATGATGAGCGAGATGACAAGAATTGACAGGCCCGCTATCCAGACACAGAGGGTATAGATGACATCGTTGACACGCAGAAGAGCATGTTTCATGAAAAGCTCCGAGCGGCCGCATGCTCGCTGCGAGAGGACCTCGGAGCGAGCAGGGCATGTCAGGTTGTTGTTGTAATGGCCGTCAGGCCTTATTGCACCGCTTCAACACGCTTGACCAGCTCGGCGAATTTGGGTCCGTACTGCTGGCTATATTTTTCACGTACCGGCGCGGTGGCGTCATAGAAAGGCTTGCGGTCAACTTCGATAAACTCAACGTTGGCAGCTTTCAACTTGGCGACACTTTCCGCGTTGTACTTGTCCCACAGCTCACGCTCTTCCATCTGCGCTTCACGTGCAGTTTTCTTGACCAGCGCCTGTTGATCCGGCGTCAGCTTGTTCCAGGTGGCCTTGGACATGACCAGCATTTCCGGCAGGATCAGGTGACCTGTCTGGGTGTAATACTTGGCTACCTGGAAATGGTTCTGCGTAACCATGGTAGGCGGGTTGTTTTCCGCGCCATCGATCACGCCGGTCTGCAAGGCGCTATAGATCTCACCGGTTGCCATCGCAATACCGCTGCCGCCCATGGCGTTCAGGGTGTCAATGAAGATCGGGTTGCCGATTACACGGATCTTCATGCCGCCAAGGTCTTCTATCTTGCGCACCGGCTTTTTGGTGTACAGATGGCGGGTACCGCCATCCATCCAACCCAATGCGACGAGATTGAAGTTGGAGTTGGTTACGGTATCCAGCAACTCCTGGCCTACTTCACCATCAATCACTTTGCGCATATGCGCTTCGTCGCGGAAGACGAAGGGCAGGTTGAACACGTTGACTTCCGGCACTACCGGGCCTACCGAGCCGATGGAAATGCGAGCCATCTGAATCGCGCCCAGCTGAACCTGCTCGACCACTTCCTTTTCGCTACCCAGAACACCGCCGGGGAACATGCGAATGCTGAGTTCGCCGTCGGTTTCCTTCTTGAGTTTCTTACCCATGTTGTCGACGGCAACGACCGTCGGGTAGCCCGCCGGGTGAACGTCCGAAGACTTCAGGGTGATATCAGCCAGTGCGATTGCGGGAGTCAGAAGCGCACAGCATGCAGCGGCCAACAGGTTACGTTTGAAATTCATGAGATAACTCCTTAGTACATCTTGTCTTTGTTATGAGGAGTACAGCGGTAGTAGAAGGCGTTGTTCTATCCTCTGAACGTCGGCTCTTCCAGGCCTTTCACGCCAGGCCTCAAGGCAAACACACCGCCCGCCAGAGGTTGATCAGATAGATCACCGCCAGGTCGGATGGAGGTGACGAACAGCGTATCCAGGCCCGGTCCGCCAAAGGCGCACATGGCCGGTTTTTTTACCGGTACGGTCAGCGAACGATCCAGCTTCCCATCCGGGGTAAAGCGATGGATCTGGCCAGCATCATTACCGCAGATCCAATAGCAACCGTCCTCATCCACCGCGGCGCCGTCAGGGCGACCTGGATGATTGTTCATGTCAACGAACAGGCGGCGATTGTGGGGCGTGCCGGTATCCGTGTCGTAGTCGAATGCCCAGATCAGCTGTGCATTGGGATGGGAGTCGGACAGATACATGGTCCGGCCGTCCGGGCTGAAGCCCAGGCCGTTGGGTACGATAAGGTCTTCCAGAATCGGGGTCAGGCCATCGGCTGCGGTCGAGTGTTGCTCAGGGAAGCGGTATAGCTTTCCCGCCGGTGTTGCAGCTGCCATATCCATGACCATGGTTCCCGCCCAGAAGCGACCCTGGCGGTCACAGCGTCCATCATTGAAACGCATGTTTCCGGTCGGGTGCGTCACGTTGGCCAAGGCTGTGGCTTGCAAGGTGTCTCCGTCGGTGATCTCTACCTTGAACAGACCACTCTCAAGGCCTGCCAACCATGCAGTCTCACTGCCGTCATAGCGTGCCACGCAGGCGATCATTTCTGGAGCCAGCCAGGCGCGGGTGCTGCCATCGGCAGCACTCCAGCGGTTGAGGGTACGAGCAGGGATATCGACCCAGTAGAGCGCCTGTTCCCGTGGGTTCCAGACCGGGCTTTCTCCCGTACCGTTGCGGGCATCCAGAATCAGTTCAGCTTGCATCATTCTTATCTCTCTTGTTCAGTCCGATCGTCCTGATCCATCGCAAGCAACGGCGTACTTATTCAAACGGACCCGAGGCAACGAAAGCGCCGCCCTGATACACCATGGACGGATCATCCGCAGCCGGAGCCGGCTCTGCTTCGACTTTCTCGCGGAACTGCTCGGAGGAGTCCTGTGGCTCCCAGCCCAAGTGAGCGGCCAGGCGGTTATCCCACCATACGTCACGGTTCTTGGAGGCTCCAAACACGACGGTGTGGCCAACATTGGGCGTGAACAGGGAGCGGGCGATCAGATTGGTCAGATCGTTGTAGCTCAGCCAGGTAGCCAGCATGCGGCGGTTCTGCGGCTCGGGGAAGGAGGAGCCGATACGGATGCTGACGGTTTCGATGCCATAGCGATCAAAATAGAAGCTGGCGACGTCTTCACCATAGGATTTGGACAGCCCGTAGTAGCTGTCTGGGCGGCGCGGCGAGCTGGCATCGATACGTTCGGTCTGCTTGTAAAAGCCGATGACGTGGTTCGAGCTGGCGAAGATGACGCGCTTGACGCCATGGCGGCGTGCCGCTTCGTAAATGTGGAAGACGCCTTTGATGTTGGCTTCCAGGATTTCCTCGAAAGGACGCTCAACCGAAACCCCGCCAAAATGCAGAATCGCATCTACACCTTTGGCGAGTTCATCGACGGCGGCTTTGTCAGAAAGGTCGCATGGAACGACTTCTTCATGGGGGCCTTCGGCGGGTGCCATGTTGGCGATATCGGAAAGCCGAATCACTTCAGCGTAAGGGCGGAGGGCTTCGCGGAGTACCTTCCCGAGACCGCCTGCGGCGCCGGTGAGAAGGATACGGTTCAAACGCTGATTCTCTACAGAACTGGTCGCCATGTCAGTTTCCTGGTTATTAGTATTATTTTGAGTCGTAAGACATCATACGACTAGATGGCGAAATTTTTAACAGTGCTTACCTGCGATGTCAACGACGCCTTTTTCTTGGAGGCGGTAAGTTGTCGTATCTTACGAGTTTCGCCAAGACTCCTGTAAGGAAACCCTTCGCTGGAAACATTCTCTTACAAGCTTTTAAGGGTGTCGATTAAGCTCAAAGCCAGGGTACAAGCGCCCTATAGTGGCGTAATGACCTGATTGATAAGAGCGGAGCAGAGAAATGCTGGGTTTGACCGATAGGTCATTGCTGTTGGTTAGACAAAGGTCTAATCCCGCCGGGGTAGTCTGCCGTGCTAGGTGCGCGCAAGGTTCTAAGTGCGGGCGGTAGGACGTCAGGTGTTACTACGCGCTCGCTCTTAAGCGGGCCATATCCTTCATGGGCGGCGCGCCAAACAACCGGCTGTATTCGCGGCTGAATTGAGAGGGGCTTTCATAACCCACCCGGTGCGCTGCCGACGAGCAATCGATGCCCTCATGGAGCATCAGGCGCTTGGCTTCCTGAAGGCGTAGCTGCTTCTGATATTGCAGTGGGCTCATCGCAGTCACCGCCTTGAAGCGATGATGTAGCGTTGAAGGGCTCAGATTGACGCGCCGGGCAAGCTCATCGATCTTCAACGGCTCGATGTAGTTCTGATTCAACCAGTTGATGGCGCGATTCACACGGTGGGTTTGGCTGTTCGTTATTGCCATTTCGTACAGTCGATATCCCTGGGGGCTACGCAGTAACCGATAATAGATCTCTCGTAGCACCAGAGGGGCCAGCATCGCCGCGTCACGCGGGGTGTGCAAGAGACGAACCAGTCGAGTCACGGCATCGAGCATGGCATTATCCACGCGCTCGACGTACAGGCCCCGGTGGGCTGGTACGACGGGGACACCTGTCGGGCCGGCGTCGGCTATCAGGCGGGTAATTTCTGCCGGGTCCAGGTTGATCCGAATACAGAGATAGGGGCGCTCGGGGGTAGCCTCGATAATCTGGCCAGTTACAGGAAGCGAGACGGAGCCCACCAGGTAATACAGCGGGTCATAGGTAAAGCATTCATCGCCAAGCGTAACCTGCTTGCGACCTTGTGCGATGACACAAAAGCTGGGGTTGCTGATCCCATGCACAGGGTCTGAGGGCTGGCTTGCACGCATCAGGCAGAGACCGTCGATCCGGGTGGTATGAGCGCCATCTGTCAACGTAAGCTGATCGATCAGCGCTGCCAGTTCCTGCTGCTGAAGCGTGTCTCGACTATGAGTGGATTCATGCGTTACACAGTCCATGCTGATCCCCTGAAGCTTGTGGTTCCCATTGTATCGGCGTGCACAGGCGTACCGATCAAGTCAGGCGTCACGATAACCAAAAGTGGCAATGCAGGGTTATATCAATTCTGCTGACTTCTTGCCTGATCCTGTCATGGTATGCCCGCGGTCCGCAGGATTGTGAAAGCCAGCGTAGTCCAACCTTGCCTGCAGAGCGCGAATAATCGTGTTGGATAGGCGCTCCCTGGCCCACTGCATTCTTCTCCGTGCAGGATCAGGCAAGAAGCGAGCAGGATCCGTCTAACGTCTGAATGCCTTTCGGCTCTAGCCTTGTCACTAACGCGGCAACACCGGCCGCCCTCACTGACAGGCAAGGAGATTCGTATGAAAGGTCTAGAAGGCAAGGTCATCGCAATTACCGGCGCAAGCAGTGGCATTGGCGAAGCAACCGCACGGTATCTGGCGGCACAGGGCGGCTTCGTCATTCTAGGGGCGCGTCGTACAGAGCGGCTTGAGACCCTGGTAGCTGAAATCAGGGCGCAGGGCGGCAAGGCTGACTACCGCCGGCTCGACGTTACCGCATTGGAGGATATGGAGTCGTTTGTGCAGTTCGCTCAGCAGCAGGGCGGACATCTGGATATATTAGTCAACAATGCGGGTGTGATGCCGCTTTCCAAGCTTGAAGCGCTCAAGGTTGACGAATGGAATCGCATGATCGATGTAAACATTCGGGGCGTGCTCCACGGGATAGCAGCGGGCTTGCCGGTCATGCAGCAGCAGCGTAGCGGACAGTTCATCAATCTGTCTTCGATTGGCGGGCATGCTGTCAGCCCTACTGCCGCGGTTTACTGTGCAACCAAGTTTGCCGTCAGGGCCATTTCCGAAGGGTTGCGTCAGGAGGTAGGGGCCGATATCCGCGTCACTGTGATCTCGCCCGGGGTAACGGAGTCTGAGCTGGCTGACACCATCACCGATCCAACCGCTCAGGCAGCCATGGACGCGTTTCGCCGAGGGGCTATTTCACCGGAGTCCATCGCGCGCGCCATTGCGTTTGCAATCGAGCAGCCTGCCGAAGTGGACGTAAGCGAGATTATCGTCAGGCCGACCGCGAGCCCTTATTAAGGGCTTTCGGTTTCATCCCATGGCACTTCATCTCGGAGGAGGACTCATGTCCGCATCGCCTTATATATCGTTGCTCTTGATCCATGCCCGTACCGGGCGCTCCGCAGCCCTCAGGGCATGTCTCAGGGGATTGCCTTATCCAGGGCAGACGTGTCTCACCTTTACCGTCATGCCATCGCCAGAAGAGGAAAACTGCTGGTTGGTGTATGGCCAATGGCAGTCGCAGTCGGATATGGACAGCTACTTCAATACGCTTCCAGCCGAGCTGTGGATGCGCCTGGTAAATGGCTCCCTTGCGGCCCGTATGGAGTTCATGACGTTCGAAGGTAACGAGTTGCCCAACGCCTATCGTTGGGCAACTCCACGGTTCAGCTCGCCTGGTTGCGGCTCCTATGCCTGTTGTGGCTAGGCGCAGGCGCCATTGTAAGTTGTGAGCTGCGTTTTACGTCATTGGGAGTAGGTGTTCTCATCGGCGGTAGCGGGGTGGTAGTCCGTAGGAGCGCAGAGGCTCAGGTTTTGCACCGGCACCAGGCGAGCCGGGCCCATTGGAACTCGTGTTGCCGCCACAGCCAGCAGATTGAACGTACCTTGAGCCGCAACGGCCCAGCGTCCGGTTACGGGCTCGCCGCGAAGCAAGGTAGCGGCGGCCAGAAGGAGCTTCAATCCGCTGCAGGTATCGATATTGAGATGAACCGTCATGGGCAGCTTGCGCACCAGACCATACTCGTAGTTGGTCAGAAGGCTGTAGGTTGCGGTTGAAAGACCTGCAACGGCAAACAGTTGGCGGGTGCGCGGTCCCCACTCGTTGACACCTGCCAACGCCAGACAGAGGCCTGCAGAGGCATAGTCCAGAAGGCCGTGCATGCGAGGTGATAATAACTTGGCTGGCGCCAGCCGATCACGACCCTGATCCATGCCAGAGACGACAATTTCATTACTCATGTCGGTTGCCCGGGTATCGAAACGACCGGTGATGAACCGATGGACCAGCTGCGACATGAGCGGCGCGGCGGTGTAGTGCGCGTTGTGCGCCGCGCCTTCTACAACCACCAGTTTGCCGTTGGGAAGTAGACTGGTGAATTCCTCTGCCCACTGCTGGGTAAGGGTCTTATCGTATTGGCCACGGATTACAAGGGCAGGAACATGCACGTGGGACAGACGGTTTTCTATGGGGTCGTCCACCGTTCTGCGAAGCTGCTGAACCATGCGTGGCAGGCCATTGGAAAGATACTCCATGTGCATCAGCGGGTTGATCGAGGGTGCCTCGAACGGCATGTTCAGGACGAGGCGGGCGTACTGCCGCGCCGGTGTCCGATAGGCCGGGTCTGGCGTAGGTGCGATCAGGATCAGGCGCTCGACTCTATCCGGAAAGCGTGCCGCAATTTCAACGGCGATTTGTACGCCTACGGAGTTGCCGCACAGCACCGCCTTGTGGATTCCGTTGGCGTCCATCCAGGCCAGCAGATGATTCGACTGCTCTCTGACATCCGGGCCTGCCGGCCACTTGGACATCCGCGGCGCAGGCGAGCGCCCGAAACCGGGCAAATCGGGGGCCATGACGTTATGACCCATCGATGCGAGACGTCTCCCCAGCGGGACCATATAGCGGCTTGAAAGCGCCAGGCCATGAATCAGGATGATTGGAACCTGATGTGGATCGTCTTCATGGGCTAGCCAAGTGCGGGCGTGCATGCGAATGCCGAGCGAAGGAATAGTCGTCCAGGTTTTGTAAGGGGCGTAAGCGAGTTTGAACATAAGGGACAGCTCCCATGTATATCGAGCCTTGCCCAGGTCGCAGCGTGCCTGAAGGCATCATGAGCCAATCATGCGGCATGCGCGGGCTCCTGGGCGTGAGCATTGTAAATGTCGTCTGAACATGCAGAAAAAAGAAGGCCCGCAGAGCGGGCCAAAACGAGCTTTGAACAGCTCGCTGCCGCGAAAGGGCCCGTTCCATCAAGGGCCCAGAGGGGAAGTTATTGCCGGGAAGTAATCAGTGATGATGAGCAGGTTCCGCAGTGAATAGCGGCTGAAATAAATGGGGCTGCACATCTCAAGACTCCTCATGTCACGGCGTATCACCATCGGTCTGAGCATAAGCTCGTACCGATTCGAATGTGAAAAGGGCAAGGTCAGCAAATATATGCCTTGCTTAATGACCGATAGTTTGGAAAAGAAAAAGTGCCTTGGAAGCGACGAACGTAAGTACCTTTTATCCCTTGCAAAACGATGACGGAGCCGATCGAACGATACGTTGAAGCTGACTAGAGAGGTAGACGGAACCCTGTCTTGTAATACCAGCCTGATAATAAGTAAGCGAGCCGCATTTCCAGCCTGTTGCAGCTTAGTGCAGGTTAATAGGCGCATTGACAATGGCTTTATCTGATTGTGAATATGTTTAATCGGTCAGATTGGGATGAGACGGCTATAATGAATGTTGGTATTACTTATTGAGGAAAGAGGTGCTCATGATCACTGACGTGCGCGAAGCGTGGCAGGAAATGGTAGAAGCTCAGCGAGCCTTCAACGCAACGTGGCCTTCGGCGGTGGTTCATGCACAAGTCTGGTTGCTTCCCATCAACAAGGAGCCTAAAGGCCAGACTAAAATCACACCGATGGAGCTAGTGGGCGAGCCTGCCATCGAGGCTGCGAAAAAGGCCATCCTGCAATTCGAGCAGGAGGAGGGGCAGCACCCTAGTACTGTCATGCGGCTCCCAGGGTGGATCGGCGTTTCGCAGTCAGTGCTGGAGTACGCCCGCGAGGCCAATGCCGCGCGTGATCGTTTTCTTGAGGTTCTGGCTCAGGAAACGGCCTCCATGAACCTGAAATCGCTATCCAAGGGAAAGCATCTTCGGAGCATTCTCAAGCTGCCGATCGTCATCAAGCAGATCGAGCGCCATATCCAGGTGTTTGAAGGGGTGCCACGGCGTATCCTGTTCACCTGGGCGGGTAAAACGGCGGCCCCGGAAAGCATCCCTGTCAAGGATGTGATCGAAAAGATCGAAACGCAGCTGGCTGATGCCGTGGCCAAGGCTGATATGGACAAGGAACGCAATCTGAGGCTTGAGCTCAAGGCGTTGGGGTTTCTGGATGCGAAGGCCGAACTGCATCGCTACCGTCCTATTGCGCCCCATCCGCGCGTGATGCTGTATTTCTCCAAAAGCCCTCGTTATGACGCCATGCCTCACGCCAATCTGCCGATTTTTGTTTCACTGGATGAGAAGCAGCCGTGGCCGCGGGTCGATGCGCTCGAAGAGTTTGATGCAGAAAACGCTCAGGCTGAGCGCTCGGACAAGGTGCCCCGCCAGGAAATCATTCCGCGCCTGGGGCTGTACCTTAAAACCGCGCCCGACCGTAAGCGCAGCCCCAGGACGGCCCGTGGGGACTCGACCGCCGTGGCGCGAGCGTTAGTCTCGTCTACTTATCAAAAGCGTTGAGTGGTAAACGGACACTCACAATATGTACGCAGAAGGTGGATTAAATAAGGGTCAACAGACTAACGCATTGGTTGAATGGAATATGTTCCGTTTCGATGACTGAAAGACTCTATTTTCAATTCATGTGCGGGGCATTGCCAAATCTTATTCATATGCTGTTTGCTAAGCGAGTAATGCTTTATACAAAGCAATACTCGCTCAGTTCATATATAAGCATCTGCTTGTTAACGGTTATTTACAAATATTTACTCAATTAACTGTTTGAATATGCTGCTTAGTGAATCTGTTCGCATAATTAGTGCGTTGCAATCTTGACCGATAAAGTGGAAAAGAATTCTTAATTGCTTGGAAATCATGGCGTTAAGACATTAAAGCTCATTATATGAAGGGTCGGTTTGCAGCTATTTATAATTCTTAATATTCGTGTAATTAAATGTTCATGCCTTGCGGGGCAACATTCACTCTTCTGGCAGCGATTGGGGTTCGAAAGAATCAGGACGTTGCTGGAAATATGCTCTTCTCTGCAGCCGTGTAGTAGCAGTTGGCGCATGTCTAATCTTTCAATAAGGAGATATTGATATGAGTAATGTTACTCCGACCAGCACCAGTTCTTCCGACGCTGCTATCGACAAAATGACTGCCGCTTTCGATGCCGCCATCGAAAAATCCGCGAAGATCACTGAGATCACCACCGAGAAGAAAACTGAGCTTGACGCGACCAAACAGCGTCCTCAGAACTAAGGTGTGGACGGGCGGCGCCTTATGGCGCCGTCTGTTTGTTCAGACAGCTTTCCAGATTGGACCTGCATGCAGGCTGGCCTTGCCATGCGTGCCGGGTCAGGCAAAACAATGATGTCCGCAATGTCTTCTCTTCCCGGCTCAAAACCTGCAGTGCCTACTCTTGAGGTCATTGCGGGACTGCATACCGGCGTATCGGTATCGCTGGATGAACCTGCCTATTGCCTGGGTGCCTCCGACGAGGTGGATCTGGTGCTCAGGGATGCAGGCGTTGCGCCTCGCCATGCCGTGTTGCGTCTGGAGAAAAATACAGTCGCCGTTGAGGCAATTGGAGGCGATGTACTCACGGCTGAAAAACGAATTCCTTTGGGCAAGGGGCTGCGCCTGCCATTACCGGTCGAGTTATCCGTTGGAGAGGCTCGAATCCGCTTATCTGCTCCGCTGACAAAGTTGGTTGCGCCTCCCAAGCGATGGCCTGTTACCCACGCCGGTATGATGGCACTTTTTGGCGCGGCGGTATTGCTAGGCCTGTATACATTGATCGGCACCAGCGAAGCCGAAGATCGCTTATTGCCTATTGCCAACGCGCCAGTTAGCCCGGCACTCGACAGCGGCGCTGATCAGGAGCCCGTGGTGCGGGACGATCAGGTTGCCCGGCAATTGCTGTCCCGACTTGAGGCCGCTGGACTTTCCGCGCTGCATGTGAAATCACAAGGTCGCCATTTCATGCTCTCTGGTGAAATTGATACTGCTCAGCAACCAGCCTGGGTCGATATCCAGAAGTGGTTCGATGGTGAATATGGCAGCAGCCATGTACTGGTCAGCTCGGTCACGCTACGCAAGGCGCCGGTTTCTCCCCGTGTCAGGTTCCAGGCGGTATGGCTGGGACAGGATCCTTATGTGGTTAGTGAGTCCGGTACACGTCTTTACCCCGGCGCATCGCTGGACGACGGCTGGGTGCTCAAGGGGATAGAGCCGCAGCGGATTGTCCTGAGTCGCAACGGCCACGAGTTTGCCCTGACCCTATGACGCTGCCATTGCTTACACAACCCCTGGGTGGGAGGCCTTTTCGATGAGAATCGATACCAGCCGACCGCTGGACCTGCAGCGGCCTGAAGAGGCGTCCAGCGAATCCCTGCGTCGGACCGGCTCGGTTGCCAGGGTTAGGCAGAGTGAGGTGTTCGAGTCGCTGCTGCGGCTGCGCAGCCGGACTCCGTTCAAATCCCTGCGTAACGAGCTGGCGGAGCTGATCGGCCCTCCCGTTAACGACCCTGGCATCTTCAGCCCTGGCCACTCGCTTCAGGTGCTGGAGCACATCATTGATACGGTGTTGCCTCGGCTGGACGCCGAGCCGGAGATCAAGGCACTTGCTGCCAGCCTGCTTGAGCAGGAAATCCAGCAACGTCGGGAGCTTGGGATGCGGTTGAGCGAGATCGACGATTTATGAACGTACAGGATCGAGAGGCAGTACAACTGCTGCACTCGCTTGGCGCTCTGTATCTACGCAGCGGACAACAGCGACGAGCGCTGATCTATCTGCTTCTGGCTATTCAGATCGACCCGGCAGATACCGCTTTGCTGCGTACGCTCACCAATGGCTTTATTGCCACAGGTGATGGGGAGCGGGCACTGGCTGCTATCGGAAGGCTGGAGCAGCTTGAAGGGTCAAGCATGCCGCTCAAGTTTCTGCGTAGCCGCGCATTATGGGCGTTGGGTGCCAAAGACGAGGCACGACGCTGTTTTCGTGAGTATCTGGATAGTCGGAGGGCCGTAACGTGCTCGCCAGATTGAACCGCCTGGCTGTAATGGCCTCACAGCGTACCGATATCGTCATTGCGCTGTTCATGATGCTGGCCATCGTGATGATGATCATCCCGCTACCCACAGTAATGGTCGATGTGCTTATCGGCACCAATATCGCGTTCAGTCTGTTGGTTCTGGTCGTTGCGTTCTACGTGTCGCATTCAGTGGATTTCTCTGCACTCCCGCCGGTAATTTTGCTCAGTACGCTGTTTCGCCTGTCGCTTTCCATTACCACGACCCGGTTGATCCTGCTCAACGGAGAAGCGGGGGATATTGTCGAGGCATTTGGCAATTTCGTGATTGCCGGTGAGGTGGTCATTGGCCTGGTGGTTTTTCTGATCATTACCGTGGCGCAGTTCATCGTTATCACCAAGGGCGCCGAGCGAGTGGCCGAGGTGGCGGCTCGCTTCACTCTGGATGCGATGCCAGGCAAGCAGATGAGTATCGACAACGATCTGCGTAATGGTGATATCGATCAGGCCGAAGCCCGTCGGCGTCGCTCACGCCTGGAGCGGGAAAGCCAGCTCTATGGGGCTATGGACGGTGCCATGAAATTCGTGAAAGGAGATGCGATCGCCGGATTGGTCATCCTGTGCGTGAACCTGCTGGGTGGCTTGCTGATCGGTATGATCAAGCGGGGCATGCCCTTTGGCGAGGCGGTGCATACCTATTCGCTATTAACCGTAGGCGATGGGTTGATTGCCCAGATTCCTGCCCTGTTGATTGCGGTTGCCGCAGGCACGGTAGTCACGCGCGTCACAACCGATGCAGAGACAGATCTCGGCACGGAAATTATTAGTCAACTAAGCGCCAACCAGCGGGCGTTGGCACTGACATCGGCCATTCTGCTGGGCGTTGCGTTTATTCCGGGATTCCCGGCGCCTGTATTCATCGCCATTTCGCTGGTCCTGGGCGGAACGGCCTTCTACATGCATCGGCGTAAACACACCGCGGAACAAGTTCCGGCTGCTCAGGAGGAGCCGGAACCACGTGAGGTTACGGCTGAGCCAATACAAGACGCGGAAGACACGGGTCATTTCCGCATTACGCTATGGATCAGTGAAGCCCATGTGGCACAGCTCTCGCTCAATACGCTTAGGCAGCGATTGGACAGTACTCGTTACGAGATCAGTGAGGACTTGGGTGTCGAGCTTCCCCGTATCGGCTTGCGCATTGACCGCAACGCCGTGGCGGAGCGGTTCAGGATTGATCTGGAGGGCGTGCCCGTCATGGAGGGAGCTATCCGCCCTGATGCGGTGTTGCTGCAGGACGATGAAGTTCATCTCGAGCTGCTGGCAATCGAGCATACAGCCTCGGCCCCGTTGTTACGCCGTAAGCCTGCCCTGTGGGTGGATGCACAACAGGCTGCCACGCTGGTAGAGGCTGGGGTAGGGCATCTGGATCTGGCGCAGACGTTTGACGCCTGCATGGATCAGACCTTACGCCGCTATGCGGCTGAATTCCTGGGTATCCAGGAGGCCCGTCAGATCCTGATCGAGATGGAAGAGCAGTATCCCGAGCTCGTTAAAGAGGCCCTCCGTGTGCTGCCCTTGCAGCGAATCGCGGATGTGCTGAGGCGGCTGGTCAGTGAGCATATTTCCATCCGCAACCGCCGCGCCATTCTTGAGGCGATTGTGGAGTGGGCACCGCGTGATCTGGATACGCCCATTCTGACCGAGCACGTCCGTGCTGCGCTAGCCCGGCAGATTTGCTATGCGTACGCCGACAGTCACCGCGTCATTTCGGCCTATGTCTTTTCCCGGGATTTGGAGGAGGCACTACGGGCGCCACTGCGCCGTAGTGATAAAGGCCGCCCTACGGTGCTGCCACCCGAATTGGCCCGCACCATTACGATCCAGCTTCAGCACGCGTATGACGTTGCCAGTCATGATCTGAATCCGGTGGTCATGGTGACGGCGGACATCCGTCGCCCGCTCCGGCAGTTGCTGACCCGGCATGATCTGGATGTTCCCGTGCTGTGCTACCAGGACCTGACCCGGGAATTCACCGTGCAGTCGCTGACGACGCTCACGCTACCGGAGGCCAATGCGGCCTTGCCACACACCGTAACGGAATCGTTGACGGCTCCACAACCGTTGTAAGGGAACAGAAAGGATGGTGAGGGTGTTTGAGGATTACCGGCAGGCAGGGTGTGTGCCGAGACCAACGTTAAGACAATGGCTGATTATCGGTTTCGGTTGTCTTTTACTGTCCGGCGGCTGGCTGGCTCCCGGGTGGGCCGTTGCGCAACCTGTTGAGGGGGCGAGTTCTGAGGGGCGTGTGCTTTACCTCGCCTCGGGGGAGGGCCAGATTGTGAAATTCAAGGCGCCGGTAGAGTCGGTATTTGTCGCTGATCCTGCCATTGCCGATCTGCGCGTTGTCTCGCCGGGAGTGGTGTATGTCTATGGCAAGACCAGTGGCGAAACTAATCTGATTGCCCTGAATGCAAGCGAGGACATTCAAGGCACTTGGCAGCTCAAGGTCCAGCCCAATGTCGGGCCGATCAAGGAGGCCGTACAGGCATTGCAGCCAGGCAGCAGCGTTTCGGTGGCGCAATCCGGCCAGCGGCTGATAGCCAAGGGAGCCACCCAGGACGTTGCGTCGGCGCTGGATGTAAATGCATTACTCGATAGCCAGACACCAGCCGGTGGCCCGCCACCCCTGAACACCACGACTTACCCTGAATCGCCCCAGGTCAATATCCGGGTACGTTTCGCCGAGGTGTCACGCGAGCAGTTGCTGCGGTATGGGGTGAACTGGAATGCGCTCATTACCCGTGGTTCGTTTTCGTTCGGGCTGGTGACAGGCGGTCCGCTGGCGCAGTCGGCAGTAGCCGGGGCCACGAATCTGATCTCGGCAGGTTACAGCTCCGGCAGCGCCAATATCGATGTGCTACTCGATGCGCTGCAAAGTAACGGCATTCTCGAAATTCTGGCAGAGCCAAACATCACGGCGGTAACGGGGCAAACGGCCAGTTTCCTGGCAGGGGGCGAAGTGCCGGTACCGGTTCCTGTAAGTCGTGACCTGGTAGGTATTGAATACAAGCCATTTGGTGTATCGCTGCTCTTTACGCCTACGCTGCTTCCCAGTGGGCGTATTGCTATGCAGGTTCGCCCCGAGGTCAGCAGTCTTTCAACGACCAGTGCTGTGCAGATAGCGGGTACCAGTGTGCCAACGTTTCAGGTCAGGCGGGCCGATACGCGTGTGGAGGTAGGCAGCGGTCAGACATTTGCCATCGCCGGTCTTTTCCAGCGCAACAGCGCGCAGGACATGGACAAGCTTCCCATGCTGGGTGACGTTCCGATCCTGGGCGCATTGTTCCAGTCCAAACGCTTTCAGCGCAACGAAACCGAACTGGTCATTCTGATCACGCCGTACCTTGTCGAGCCTGAGTCAGACCACACGCTGGCTACGCCACTTGATCCGAGCGCGTCCAATCCTGCACAGCACTTGGCGCGAACGTCTACCGCGCCCACCAAGCCTTACTCGGAGTTCGGGTTTTATGTGGATTGATTCAAGACACTCCCTTGCTGTGCTCGGCGTGGCTGTCATGCTGCTGACGGGGTGCTCGCTGGAGCCGGTGTCCTATGCATCGGATTATGTCCGTCTGGCTGATCGCAACGGTCAGGCGGTATGGGTGCCCCGTGTGTGCTTGAGTCCCGAAACGGCGGCAGCGCCCGATCGTTTACCCATGGGCTGCGCCAATGCGCTTAATCTGGCCAAAATGATCGAGCGACCTACTGACCTACAGCGTGGGCGTCCGATGGGACCCGCTATGGCCGCTCCGGTAGCGCGTGCGGCAGAAGCCTATATCACCGGGCACACCGCCGATGACCTCAGGCGGCAACGGCTGGAGCAGGAGGCGGCAAGCCGTAACGCTGCCGGAATGTGATGATGTTCGTCAGATCAGGTCTGGCGAACATCTTTAATTGGGATGAGTGGCGATAAGCCCTACCGCCTGGGCGCGTTGCATCGGGTCGCGCAGGGACTTGATCTGCCGGGCCTGTTCGAGCAGCCGGGCTTTTTGAGCCGGTGTCGTTTGGGGAATGACCAAGCCCGTAGCCTCCTGCTCGTGACCGGCCAGTACCAGTGCCAGAAGCAGGTTGCGGTAATGGCCTGGCATGGCCAGAGGGGAGCGGGTGACTTCACGCAGCCGTGTGACGGCACGATCCGGTGAGCCTCCCAACGCCATGGCGACGGCCTGATTGCTTTGGATGTCCAGATTGCCGGGCGCCAATTCAAGCGCCTGGGAAAAGGCTGTTTCCGCTGCGGCTGGCTGGCCCAACAGACTGTAGGCCGTGCCCAGCTTGCTATAGGTACTGGCCGTTTTCTTGAGCGGGGCAACTTCCTTCAGCGCATTGGCCGCACTGCTGGCATTGCCGAGCCGTAGCTGGGCACTACCAAATCCCAACAGCGCGTCGGGATTATGGGGTTCCTTTATCAAAGCCTCGCGAAAGGCCTGGGCAGCACCGTTGGCATCTCCGCTGCCAAGCCGGGCATTACCCAGACGAATGAACGCGGGAGCGTCCTGCTGCTGTTGAGCCGCGCGTGCATACAGGGCCGACGCGGTGGCAGGGTCGCCCCGGCGTTCGATGTCGGATGCCAGTTTGTCCAGCTGAAGATCAGAGTGGGGATTGGAAGGTGCAGAGCTGCAACCGGCCAGCCAGGAGCACACAACAGCCAGGGCGAGCCGGGTAGGGCGGGAGGTAGGCAAAATCACACTCCATGTTTTGACTGCAAAGAGCCACATCCTGCGCATTTGGCCGGACAAACATGACAGCGCGATGACAGCGCCCGGCTGTGTTTGAGGCTTGTCCTGTACCGCCCTGGTTCTGTGATACAGACAACACTCATTGGGTGACTTGCAACGGGCTTGTCACAAAGCCTCACCATACTCGGGGCATCGAGAAAGTGTCCGAACGTTCCGGATAAAGGATAAGCCGGAGTCGTCGTTTGGTTTGCTTCGTACAGGGATGGATCACTGTCTGCCATCGGTTCGAGTCGTATGTGGCATCGAGCCGGGTATGGAAGAGATGAAGAAGAACGAGCAAGCCATGCCGTTGCCTGTTTTTACCGCTCGCTGTTTACGTTCACTGTGTTGCCTGCTTGCGCTTGCAGGGGTTGCGCTTGATGGCTGGGCACAGACAGAGAAACCTGCCTGGCTGGACCAGCCCTATCACTACGTTGTGATTGATCAGGATGTACGCGGCGTACTGATGGAGTTCGGTCGTAATCTGTCATTGCCTGTGGTCTTGTCCGATCAGGTCAAGGGCAGGGTACAGGGCCATGTGCGGGCGGAGCACGCGGGTGAGTTTCTCTCGCGTATCAGCGCCACCCAAGGGCTGGTCTGGTACTACGACGGCAGCGCCCTGCATGTGAACGCCAACCGCGAGCTGATCAGTCAGATCATCGATACCCGCCGGTTCGATCAGAAGGCTTTGAGAGGCGTGCTCGACCAGCTGGGCCTGGTAGGCGAGAACGTATCGATACAGCTCAACCCCGGCCGCTCGGTTCTGAGCGTATCCGGGCCGCCTGCCTACATTGGCTACGTGCAGCGCAGTCTCGAAGGCCTGGAAAGGCCCGTTATTTCGAGGGGAAAAAGCCAGGGCATTCGTATCTTTAGGGGTGGCGCGGAAACCGAAGTCTTTAGCGGACAGGGTTGAACATCTGGCCTTTTGGCCCTCACAGACAAGGAGAAGGACATGGCAACAGCACCCATAGATAACAGCAGTACCGGCAGCGTCACTAACAGCGAGCAGACATTTGATGCTGCACTCGAGTCGTCCGATACCGGCATGACCGATGAAGAGTTCACCCAGCAGTTGGTGGACGGTGCGGTGACCGTCGCCGGGCAGATGATCATCATGCCCCGTGCGAACGAAATCCTGAATGAGGCGATGTCGGACGAGTAAGTCTGGCGGCCCTGTGCATTATCGACGTGTGTCTGGAGATATTCATGACTGTCAGTATTCCTCCTGTAGCCCCGCAGCCCATGCCGGAACCTGCCGCGCAGGCTGCCCAGAATCTCTTCGAGCACATGGCGATGCATGCGCAGGGCCTTCCTCAGGGAGCAAGCCCGGCTCAACTGAGCCAGGGATTGATGGAGCGGCTGGATGGCTTTCTGGATCGTTCCCATCGCTTCGCTGAACGGGCCAACGGCGGGGTTGATCAGACGCAGACCTTCGGCCCGGTGATCCGTAGCTCCCAGGCCGAAGGCGCGGCGCTTCCGGACAGCCAGATGGACAAGGTTGTCACCGCACTGAGCCGCATGTTCGATCATTCGATCGAAACCCAGATGGTTGTCCGAGGCGCGACCCAGGTTTCCGGGGCGGCCAACACCCTGCTGCGTGGTCAATAAGATGACCGGTTGGAACGGATGGTTTGCAAAAACGGTAGTACTGCTCACGCTGGTGGCGTTGCTGCAGGGATGTAAAACGGACCTGTATACCAACCTCTCAGAACGCGATGCGAACAGCATGGTGGCGGAGTTATTGCGGCGCGGCATTTCTGCTGAACGCGTCGTTCAGAAGGACGGCCGTCTTACCGTCAAGGTAGACGAGGCACGCTTTGCCGAGGCCATGCATATCCTCGACGAAGCTGGCTTGCCAGGGCAATCCTTTGCCAACCTGGGCGATGTATTCAAGAGCAATGGGCTGGTGTCTTCGCCTGTTCAGGAACGTGCTCAGATGATCTATGCCCTGAGCGAAGAACTCTCGCATACCGTATCGCAGGTCGATGGAGTGCTGTCGGCCCGGGTGCATGTGGTATTGCCCGATAATGACCTGCTTAAACGCAATGTCACGCCATCTTCCGCATCGGTTTTTATCCGGTATGAACCGGGGCTCGATATCAATCCGCTGATTCCACAGATCAAGACCCTGGTCGCTAATGGCATTTCGGGCCTGACTTATCAGAACGTTTCAGTCGTACCGGTCGAGGCAGTCAGGCGGGTCGAAGGCTCCCAAGAGGGCGAACCCCTGGCTTCGTTCATGGGGGTCTGGATGCTTCAATCGAACGTCGGCAAGGCCGCCTGGATCATGGGCGGGCTGCTTTTCCTCGTGCTGGCGCTGGCCACTTCACTGGTTTACGTGGTGTGGCAGTCCCGGCGTGCTCAACCCTACGAATTGGTGCCATTGAAATGAGCCTGACACAGTCTGCAGAACTGCCGTTGTTTCGTGGTGAAAACGGGTGGAACCTCTTCAAGACCAACCCTTTGCGCTTCGTACACGGCAAGCACGTTGCTGAGTGCTTCAGTGAGTGGGGCGAGTATTCAATCGTGGCCGCCATCCAGGCCGAGCAGCGGTTTCAGTCTCGACTTGAGCGTTTGTTCCAGGATCACTTCGCGCTGCCGCCATTAAATGAGGTAGAGCCGCCCGTTGAAGAGGACTTGGCCATTGCGTTACTGGCGCCGGAACACTTTGCTGCACTGGCGGTGCCGTGTGGTGTGGTCCTTCATGGACGCTCCTTCACCCAGGAGATCAGAGCGTCGGCCTTGCATGCGCTGAAAGCGCGCTTTGGTGAGGACTTATTCGCCCTGGCCGTAACCAATGCCGATCTGGCCAGCACCTCCACCGTTCTGACCGATCTCGATGAATTGGAGCGGGCCGTTCAGTTGGATGGAGGGGCCTGTATCGCCGCCTGGCTGGCTGCTCAACCTACCTCGCTCGCCGCCTGGCTGCGACTGAAGGCGACGGATGAGCCTATCTACAGCCGCGCACTTTCGACGGACCTGCTGCAACGCGGGCCCGCCATCGTCAGGCGTATAGCGCCGCACGTTCAGGCCTATGCAACAGTGAGGAAGGCTTCTTGAGCGAACTGCCCCGTCAACCTACCCAAACCATTCTTCGGCAAGCTGAGGCCGCCCAATGGATGGATGGCTACACGTTTCTCGAGCAGGCCCGACAGGAAGCGGATGCCCTGCTGGCCAGTACACAGGCGCAGGTCGATGCCGCCCGCACTCAAGGCTACGCTGAAGGCCAGCGCGCCGGCATCGAGGCGGCAAACAAGATCCTGGTGAATACCACCCACCAGATGGACCGGTATTTGGCCAGTCTGCCGGAGGCTTTGACCGACCTCGCTCTGGATGTGGTCCGCCGCGTTCTGGGCCAGTTTGAGCCCGGCGAGCTGGTGGCCCGTCTCGCTCGCGAAGCCCTGACGACCTTTCGTGGTCAGCACACGATAACCGTGAGGGTAGCGCCAGAGCATGTGGCCCACGTGGAAGCAATGCTGCTGGAAGGGGCTGGACCATCAGCCTCATTTCGCGTCGAGCCCGATGCCCAGCTCACAGCGACTCAATGCGTTATCGCCAGTCCTGTCGCTGTGGTGGATGCCAGCCTGGACATGCAGCTGGAGGCGCTTCGTACCGCCTTGGTCAGCCCTAGCGAGTCTGAGGCGGTGTAATGCAGGAGTCGGTGTTGGAAGTGTTAGATCTCCAGACGATCATCCCCAGCTTGAAAGCGCGCCTGGATCGGGCAGAGGCGCGTCCGGTACGCGGACGTGTGAAGTGTATTCGCGGGATCATGGTGCATGCCATGTTGACCCAAGCGCGGGTTGGTGAACTCTGCTACCTACGCGACCCGCTCACGGGACGCACGATTCCCGCTGAAGTCATCGGCTTCGAGCATGACGAGGCGCTGCTGACACCGGTGGGTGAGTTGGAGGGTATGTCGACCCGGACAGAAGTCATCTCCACCGGTCAGGCGATGACAATCACCGTAGGTGATCATTTGCTCGGCGCGGTTATCAGTCCGACCGGCGAGCGGCTGGATCGTGTCGAAGGAACAGTTGATGGGCATGATACGCGCCGCTATCCGCTTCAGGCCGAGCCGCCAGCGCCGTTCGAGCGAAGCCTGATCAAGGAGCCCTTGCAATTAGGTATTCGCGCTATTGATGGACTCATGACGGTTGCCCGGGGTCAGCGCGTCGGGATTTTTGGTGAACCCGGTATCGGCAAGTCTTCTTTGTTGGCCAGTATTGTCAAAGGCACCGAGGCGGACATCATTGTTCTGGGGTTGATTGGCGAGCGTGGTCGCGAAGTGCGCGAACTGCTGGATGTTCAATTGGGCAGGCGGGCACGGGCACGTACCGTAGCGGTGGTGGCTACCTCGGATCGGCCTGCCATCGAGCGCGTCAAGGCCGCCTACGTGGCGACCAGCGTTGCCGAGTATTACCGTGACCAGGGAAAGAATGTATTGCTGCTCATGGACAGCATTACCCGGTATGCCCGTGCGCAGCGGGAGATCGGCCTGGCGGCAGGGGAGCCACCTACTCGACGAGGGTACCCGCCATCCTTCTTTGCCGCATTGCCACGGCTGCTTGAACGGGCCGGCCCCGGGCAGCACGGAACGATTACTGCGTTGTATACCGTCCTGACTGAAGGGGACGGCACCCTTGATCCCGTCGCCGAAGAAACCAAGTCCATTCTGGATGGACACATCGTGCTGAGTGCAGAGTTGGCTCAACGCAATCATTTCCCAGCCATTGACGTGTTGCGTAGTCGTAGCCGTTTGATGGACACGGTTGCGTCCGAGGCGCACCGCCGATGGGCGGGCCAGGTACGTGAGCTGATGGCGCGCTATGCCGACATCGAGTTGCTGCTCAAGGTGGGTGAATACACGACTGGCAGCGACGCCATGACAGATCAGGCCATTGCGCAACAGGGCGCGATCGAAGCCTTTTTACGGCAGCCTACCGAGGAACGCGCGGCGTTCGCCGAAACCGTGCGGCGCTTGGCGAGCCTTGCATCATGACCCATTCCAGAAGCCGTCTGAATGTGTTGATTGCGTTGCGCACACGGCGTGAAGAACATGCCATGGCAGCACTGGCAGCTGCTACACAGCGCTCCAGCGAGGCGCAGGAGGCTGCTGCAAATGCCCGGAAACAGCATCACGCCCATTGCGTCGACCAGCATCAGCAGGAGGCGCAGCTGATGGCCACTCTGGCTCATGGAGCCTTTGGGCATCGTGAAGTACAGCAGGTGGACGAGGCGCTCAAGGCATTGACCGGACGTCGGATGGATCTAGAGGACGAACTCCGCCGACTGGACGAGCAGCATGCCATGGCGCTGCTCAGGCGTAGCGAAGCCCTGCAGACGCGTAACCAGTGCTGGAAAGCGAGGCAGGCCGTCAGCCTTCTACTGGCCAATGAGCATAAAAACGTGCGTCTTGCAGAAGAGATGCAGGCTGATATCGAGACGGAAGATCGCCCGCAAGCCAGGAAGACCCCGTGATGTGGATGACCGATACATCAGCTGATGATGAGTTTTGCATGAGTAAAGAGGTTGCCCCTCTGGTGTTTCCCCTTGTCACACTTGAAGACGTCAGGCTTGCCAATCGTGTGTATCGCTCGCGTGAAGACTGGCAGGGAAAGATTACAGGTCATCCCGTCAGCGTTCGGCTTGCATGGAACTCCCAGCCCATCCAGTCCGCCTTGTCGTTTCCGCTCATGTTCAATGAGCAGCCAGCCTGTCTGCAGCTGCCATCATCGCTGGTTCAGGCACTTGGCGGAGCGCTACTGGAGGGCATCGGCGCTCCGGCGCGCTTCCGGGCCTTGCTGATCGAGCAGGCGCTCCTGACCTCTATTCAGCCCATTGAGCAATCCACCGAATTCTCCATTCGGTTCGCAGCCGGTCCCGTGGACATTCCTCATCCCATACGGCTCTTGTTTCAGGTAACGCTGCGGGACAAGACCTATCCCGTGATGCTGGATCTTTCAGCCATAACCCTTGGTCCGCTCTTGCCATGCCTCGATCAAACATTTCCTGCCGGTGATTTGCCTCTTTCTCAGCTGCGGCTCCCCCTAATGCTCTGCATCGGCAGCCAGCAGGTGCGCCTGAGTGAACTGCAAGGTTTACAGCCTGGTGATGTAGTGATGCTGCGCTCGAACCAGGGCGCCTGGATATCGGTTGAAAACCGGCTCAGGGCGCCTCTGGCAGTAGTGGCCTCGGGATACCAGCTGCAAACCGCATTGGTTTTAACGTCTGTCAGTAAGGAATGGGACATGAGTGATACGTCCATGCATAAAACAACCGCCGAGGATGATCCATTAGGGGAGGTGCCTGTTACATTGGTATGTGAGGCGGGGCGGCTGGAGTTGCCGCTAGGTGAGGTCAAGGCGCTGTCGGAGGGAAGCATCCTTGCGTTTCCGGACTCGACTGACGAGGCCGTTGAGATCACTGTGAACGGCCGCCGACTCGGCCGCGGTACCCTGGTCAGGATTGGCGAAGGGCTAGGCGTACGGATCACGAGCCTATCAACACATGGATGAATTTCAGCCCAACCTGATTGAGATCATCATTGTTGTTGCGACGATCGGGCTGGTTCCGCTTGCAGTCGTCACGATGACGGGATTTCTCAAGATCTCTGTCGTCTTGTTTCTGATCCGCAATGCCTTGGGCATTCAGCAAACGCCGCCGAACCTCGTCTTGTACGGTATTGCTTTGATTCTGACCGTGTATGTGACCACTCCGCTGGTAGGTGAGATGTACCGGCAGCTGGAGCATCAACCGATCAGTTTGGAGAGCGTGGACGGTGTCAAAGCAGCCGCTGGAGCGCTTCGTCAGCCATTGCAGAACCATCTTTCGAGGTTCGCCAATGATAATGAGCGCGCGTTCTTCATGCAGGCGACAGAGAGCATCTGGTCGGAGGAGGCGCGGGCAGACTTACGGGACGATGATCTGGTTGTACTCATTCCCGCCTTTGTCAGTTCGGAGCTGACCCGCGCATTTGAGATCGGCTTTCTTTTATATATCCCGTTTCTGGTGATCGACCTGATCGTCTCCAATGCCCTCATGGCCATGGGCATGATGATGGTGTCGCCTACGTTGATTTCCATTCCCCTGAAAATTTTCCTGTTCGTGGCGGTTGAAGGATGGTCACGCCTGATGCACGGACTGATCATGAGTTACGGAGGCTGAGGTGGGACAGGATCTGTTTCTTTCCTTGATGAAGGAGTCACTGCTTACCGTGTTGCTCCTGTCGGCGCCGGCTCTGATCGTCGCCATCGTGATCGGCTTTGGGGTAGGGCTCATGCAGGCTCTTACACAGATTCAGGATCAAACGCTGCCGCAGGCCGTTAAGCTGGTGGCTGTGCTGCTTGTGCTGATCCTGGTCGGCCCGCTTCTGGCCGGGCAAGTGGGGCAATTGGCCGAACGGATGCTCGATAATTTCGCAGCCTGGACACGGTAAGGCACTGACGTGAATTTTGCCGTTGCCCAGGCGCTTCTGGACTATGTCTACCCCTTCCTCGCGGCCTTTGGCCTGGCAGTGGCACGGGCGTTGGGCATGGTCATCATCAGTCCGGCATTCAATCGTCTGGGACTGACCGGCATGATCCGTTCGGCGGTAGCCGTCGTGCTGGCCATTCCGGTGGCGCCAGTCATCTATGCCGGGCTTTCGCTGGCAGACGCACCGACTGGTTTTGCCATTGCAGGGCTGCTGATCAAGGAAATGGCGATTGGCTTGGTGATTGGTCTTGCCTTCGGTATTCCGTTCTGGGCCGCAGAGGTTGCAGGTGAGCTGGTCGATCTTCAGCGTGGATCTACCATGGCCCAATTGATAGATCCACTGGGCGCCGGTGAGACGAGCATTTCCGCCACGCTCCTGACGGTTACCCTGATCACACTGTTTTTCATGTCTGGGGGCTTTACGCTCATGGTGGATGGGTATTACCGCAGCTATGGCCTCTGGCCGACCCTGACCTTTAGCCCGATCGTGGTAGAAAACACGGCGCTGGAAATCGTGCGGATACTGGACCGTGTGATGCAGATCGGGGTGTTGCTGATCGCACCCATTGTCGTGGCGCTGCTAGTGGCTGACATGATGCTGGCCTATCTCTCCCGTATGGCGCCCCAGCTGCATGTATTCGATCTGTCTCTCCCGGCAAAGAATCTGCTGTTTTCGTTCTTGATGGTGCTTTACGCATCCTTCCTTGTGCCGCTCATGTTATCGGAGCTGGGTAGCCTGTATGAGGTGTTCGACTGGTTGGAACAGGCCGTCTCTGAGGGCTAGGGCAATGAACAGGCGCTTTCAGGTAGTGGTGTCATGAGTCAGCAGACTGAGGAAAAATCCCTCCCGGCCTCAGCCAAGAAACTGCGTGATGCACGTAAGAAAGGGCAGCTACCCAAAAGCCAGGATCTGGTAACCGGTATGGTTATCCTGGCCTGCACCCTGTGCGTGGTCGTGATAGCGCCCGATATCGAGGCGCGTGTAAAGGCGCTGTTGCTTGAGGCAGGCCGAATCTACGTCGAGCCATTTACCCAAGTCTGGCCAAGGCTGCAAATGCTGGGGCTTGATGTCCTGATGGCCGCTACGTTACCGCTGTTTGCTGTCACGGTAGTCACAGTGATTCTGACGAATATTGTGGTCATGCGCGGTATGGTCTTTTCGGCCGAGCCGGTGAAGCCAACGTATGAGCGGATCGATCCGGTTGCCGGCTTCAAGCGTATTTTTTCCATGCGCAGCGTTATCGAATTTCTGAAGGCGCTTATCAAGCTCTGCGCAATGGCGGTGGCGTTCACCATCGTCTACCGGCTGGGGCTGCAACGGCTAATGGAGTCTTCCTACTGCGGTACCTCCTGCCTGTATGCCACGTTCCTGGGGCTTCTAAAACCTTTGGTTATCACGGCTATCATCGCTTTTTTGATCGTAGGCGGTTTCGATGTGCTGATGCAGCGCTGGCTCTTTGCTCGGGAAATGCGCATGACCAAGAGCGAACAGAAGCGCGAACTCAAGGACACTGACGGCAACCCGATGGTCAAGCGTGAGCGCCAGCGGTTACGCCGCGACATGCAGAGCCTTTCAGCCAAGCGTGGCCTGCAGCATGCCTCGCTCATTATTGGTGCGCCTGGGCAGTGGGTCGTAGGGTTGAGATATGTCAGGGGCGAGACACCGGTGCCGGTCATTGTCTGCCGTGCAGAACCCGAGCAATCCCACCAGATGATTCAGGACGCACAGCAGCTGCGGCTCCCTCATGCGGTCAACGGAGGACTGGCTGAGCGCATTGCCCAGCGGACAGCCGGAGAAGGGGTGCCGGAAGCGACCTTTCAGGCCGTGGCGGACATTCTGGTAGGTGCTCGCCTGATTTAGCTGATAGACAAGGGCGCAGGCTAAGGAGTAAGTCAAACTTATAGAATAAGGGCCGGTAACTGTTCCGGCCCTTATGTGTAGTACTGACAAGCTTGATCAGCCCGCTGTTACTTCTTCGAGTCCTGCCCTTTGACGATCTTGATGATCGCGCCTTCGGTGTCTTTCAGGAGCACATAATCGTTACCGATCTTGACCCAGTGCTGGTTCTCTTCGGGAGCGCTCAGGCCGTGGGCTTTCCAATCCTTGATTCGGTAGGTATCACGCTGATATTTATCAGGCGCTTCGCTGCCTACCTTATATTCGTTGTTGCTGTTCGGGTCCATGACGGTGGCATCTTCTGACTGATTAGGTGCCTTTTTCATTACTTCGGACTGGTACTTGCTGTTGGAAGGCTGGTGATCGCCAGCGGCTTGCTGGGCGAAAAGGGCACCGCTTGCAAGGGATGTGCTGATGGCTACTATGGCCGATAGTGCTTTGATATTCATCTCGTCCTCCAATGATCGAGTCTACACATGAGACCTGCATTGGCTCCTGGATATCCCCAAGGCGTTTTATTTTCCGCTGCGGCCCCGCGTCACGGTGCAGGGCTGATAAACATGAGCAAAGCACTGATTGTAAAAAACGAGGCGGTTGTGGCCACCATGAGCGCAGCCGCGCAACGGCCCTCCAGTCCATAGCGTTGTCCTATGATCGGATAGATACTCATCATCGGCGCGCTGGCGAACAAAACGGCTGCGAGCTTGAGCGTTGGATCAATGGAGGGCAGCATCAGGGTCATCAGAAATACTGCCAGTGGATGTAGGATAAGTTTGCTGCCCGCAATCCGGCCGACATCGACCAGCATGCCTTTTGCCTTCAGGCCATACAACGTGGCGCCAATTACAAAGAGCGCAGTGGGCGCTGAGGCGTGGGCCAGCATGTCGATCACCGTATAGATCGCGATAGGCAGTTTGATCTGTAGTGCCGACAGCAGGAGCCCGACAAGAATCGCAATGATCATCGGGTTCTTGCCCAGTCGCTTGACGATGTCCAAGAGCACTTTCAACACACCGCCTTCACTGGAGCGACTGGCTTCAGCCAGCGCCAGCGCTAATGGAATCATCAGCATGTTTTCCACCAGCATGTTGAGGGCCAACGCTACCGCAGCCGGTTGTCCCAGTACCAATACGGCAATCGGATAGCCAATGAAGCCACTGTTGGACACCGACATGCCCATGCCTGTAATGGCGCTGACATCCAGGGTCTGCTTGAGCTTGTAGCGGGTAAAGCAAAAGCCGCCGGTGAAGACTAGAAGCGATCCTACCGCGTAAGCGATCAGATAGGATTTATTGAACACTTGATCGATCGGGCTTTCGGATAACGCCCGGATGATCAGGGCCGGCATTGCGAATGTGATGACGAAGCTACCCAAACCACGGATCTGCTCTCGCACCAGAATGCCGCTCTTGGAAGCAAAAAAGCCAAGACCAATCAGGATGAAGATAGGGGTCGTGATGGACAGTATCTGTAGCACGGTAACCGCTGCGTCCTTGTTGTTTTGACTCATCATGGCAGCTTGGCAGGATCAGGGCCAGGCTCGATGCCAGCGTTCTTACGGCTATGATCCGTACCGCCTTTCTTAATTCATTCAAATAATGATTAATTGCATCGAACCTGCTGCATCGAACACTGTCATAGCGCCATCATTGCATGGAGCGACTTAATGGCAACCCCAAGGAAACACCCGAATCACAGGCTGAAGGCCGCGCAAACCCTCATGTTAGGCCTGGCTTTTTTGGGTGCCTCTTTCTCCTCGATCACAGTGCATGCGGCTGAAGTTTCGTTTCGTGAAGCAGGTCCCGAGCAAACCTGGCATGTGCAGACAGACAACGTGTTGGTGCGTAAATGGCCTGTTGTGTATGACACGGCAGCGGCTCGGCGGGGGAATGTGCAGACTCGTCTGGCAGCTGGCACATCCGTACGGATAGTGGATACGCGTGAATACAAGCGCTGGAAAAAGATCCAGATCTCTACGGGTGATCAGCAGCCGGTAGAGGGATGGATTGAAAGCAA
The DNA here is from genome assembly GCF_019400845.1 of Pseudomonas sp. MAG002Y. Classification (NCBI taxonomy): domain Bacteria; kingdom Pseudomonadati; phylum Pseudomonadota; class Gammaproteobacteria; order Pseudomonadales; family Pseudomonadaceae; genus Pseudomonas; species Pseudomonas sp. MAG002Y. Next base: position 315,414 of record NZ_WOEJ01000005.1, read on the forward strand.
GGATGTGCATTCCGCCATACGAGTAGAGTAATAAATTGCCTGACAGGTAATTGCTGCCTGCGCTGAACCAGTGGCTTTCCTCGAACGATCCCGCTCGTCTTGCGTCTTACTTCACAGAGGCTTGTCCAGACCACTGGATAAGACGAGTGAGTGACCGAGACAAGAAGGAATGCCCATGGCTACCGGAACATCAGCCACGCTTCTGGCGCGCCGATCCCTGACAGCTGCGTTGCTTATTGGGATCGGCTTCATGGCCGCCATCGATGAAATCATTTTTCACCAGGTCTTGGCCTGGCATCATTTTGTGGATCGTGGCACGGGTGCTTTCGCCTTGCTTTCCGATGGCATCCTGCATTCGGCCGAACTCATTCTGATTATTGTCGGGTTTTTCATGGTGGCCGAACTGCGGGAGCGTAAAGCCTTTGCCAAACCCCAGGCCTGGGCCGGCTTCTTCATGGGGATGGGGGCATTTCAACTGTTCGATGGCCTGATTGACCACAAAGTCCTGCGCCTGCATCAGGTCCGATACGTCGACAATCTAATGCTGTATGACCTGCTCTGGAACCTCGCAGGTATCGTATTGCTGCTGATTGGCCTTTTATTGCTGAGAAGAGCCCGACGCACCTACGTCAGCCCATAACCCCTAGGAGCCTTGCTGATAATGCATGCCTATTTCCTGGGGCCGGGCCACGTAGCGGTATTCCCGATCCTGCTGGCTATCATCGTCTGGTTGTTCTACTGCTTCGGTGTAATCTGCTTGCAGCGACAAAGACGGACATGGTCCGGCTGGCGTACGCTCAGCTTTGCGGCTGGCATCGCCCTGATCGTAGTCGCCTTCATGCCACCGGTATCGAGCTTTGCTCATCAGGACCTTCGCGGGCATATGCTCCAGCACCTTCTGCTGGGCATGTTTGCGCCGCTGGGCCTGGTATTTGGCGCACCGGGTACGCTGGTGCTGCGCACTATACCCATTGATACGGCACGGGTACTGGTTCGCTTGTTGGCGACGCGCTTCATGCGTGTGCTGACTCATCCGATTGCGGCGGCGCTTCTGGATATAGGCGGTATGTATGTTCTGTATCTGACCTCATTTTTTGCGCTAAGCCAGACCAGCCCATGGGTTCATACCTGGCTGCATCTGCACTTTATCCTGTCGGGGTATCTGTTCACCTGGGCCATTGCCGGACCTGATTCCGCGCCTCATCGGCCTACGCTGCGCCTGCGACTGGTCGTGCTGTTCATCGCTATGGCCGCCCACGCAGGGCTGGCCAAGATCATGTATGGGTTTGGTTATCCCCATGGGCTTGGTTATGCGCGTACCGAAATCGAATCTGCCGCTCAATGGATGTACTACGGTGGTGATTTGGCAGAGGTGCTACTGGCCGTTGCGTTCTGCAGGGTGTGGTTTCGTCATCGCAAACGCCTCCAGGCCCAAGCGTACAGTCATCAGCCGCTGGTTTATGGGCTGACCAGGACAGGATAAGGAGAACCTGCACATCCTTTCAGTTATCGAAGCGTTAAAGACATGCTAGATTCGCGTTCCCACGGCTAGAGGTCCCGTTGTGAAAGAAGATAAAAGCCCCCATATCCATCTCAATACCGACGAGCCCGAGCCGCCGCCCAGTAAGGCCGGCTGCCTCTGGATGACCGTCGGTGCCATTGCCTTTGCCTTCGCACTGTTTGGCGGCATGATCTATCTCTTTACCCGCGGGCCTTCGCCTCAGGTTGAAGCCAACGAACGGAGTACGATCGAAGCCTGTCATCAGCGCGCTGATGCTGCCGCCGCTGGCTCAGGGGATCGTCTCTCGATCCAGCAGTCCTGCCAGGAAATGGAAAAGCAGTTCATCAAGAAATATGGCCACGCGCCTAACCAGTAAGGTCCTACACGGCGCCTTTCAGCGTTAGGCTCCGATTATTCAGAGGGTGTTGTCTGCCTTGCCAGTACACGCCCTTTGTCGTCTCTCTGGTTCTGACCGGAACCTCCGGTCTCATATTGTGGCCCACACCTTGAACAGGTTTGGAGGTCACATGAACAAGTCATCTTTCAATTTCGACAAGAAACGCTTGATCCTGAGTAGCGTGGCGGCGGCCTGTGCACTGGCCATGCCCCGTGGAGGGCTGCGCAGTATGGTGTCGGCTGCAGCGGCGTTGGGGCTGGGTAGCGCGTTGCTCAAGCCGAGTGCCAATGAGGCGTCAATCGATGCGAATGAGCAGGCAGCGCCCGAGCTTATTCGTACAGCCCTCGTCAATGGCATCACTATGCGGTGGGAGGAGCACGGTGATTCCGACCCAGGTGCAGTACCCGTCATCATGGTACATGGTATTCCTACTCATCCACGTCTGTGGCGTTATGTGATTCCGCAGGTCTGTAAGCCGGGTGTGCGTTGCCTTGCCTGGGAGCTGGTGGGCTTTGGCTGGTCGATGGAAGAGGGCCTTGAGCGCGACATTTCGCTCCCCAAACAAGCGGACTACCTGTACGACTGGCTGCAGCACATGAACATCACCCAAGCCGTATTCGTCGGACATGATCTGGGCGGGGGCGTACTTCAGGAACTCCTGGTCAGGCATCCTGAGCTTAGTAGCGGATTGGTGCTAGTCGATAGCGTCGCGTATGACAACTGGCCCGTTCCTACGGTGCGCCTGGCCAAACTCAAGGCGTCGGTCATCGAACAGCTTCCACCCAGTCTGTTCAAGCCACTCTTTTTAAGCGGTGTGTACAACCTGGGACACGATAATGAGGCTCGCCGCCAGGAGTCGATCAGCCTGCATTGGCAGCCGTACTCGCGAACCATCGGCCCCAAGGCCTTTGCGCATCAGATCAGTTGTCTGGACTCGAAAGACACCCAGGCACTGGCGGGGAAACTGTCCATCATCCGTGGGCCCAAGCGGATCGTCTGGGGAGATTCGGACTCCATTACGTTCGCTTCGGGCCAGCAGTTGGCAGCTGAGCTGAACGCCTCTCTGGTATCCATTCCCGGCGGGCGACATTTCAATCCTGAAGACCACCCGAGCATTGTCAGTCAGGCAATCAGCGAGGTGCTTCAGTTGGCCGACAAAAATGCTGGAGTCGATCCATTGGTTGCAGAAGGTGCAGAACTCGCCTGACTCATCCAGCCGGCGGATGATCGACCTGAGGGCTACGCAGCGCGTCGGCTAGTGCGTTACGGCAATCTGTTAACGCGCGGCGCAGGCCCTCGTCATTTGCCTCCATTCGCCAGGCAGGGCCAACCAGGGAAATGGCATACCGGCCCTGAGGCGTTTCGATGCCGATAGCCATGGCATGGACACCCAGCATGTGCTCTTCGCGATCATAGGAAAAGCCATCCTCCCGAATCTGCTGCAACTCATCGAGCAAGGCGGGCAGGGTGGAAAGGGTCTTGTGGGTAAGCACTTTTAGCTCGGGTCCAAGCAGCTGGGTTACTACGCTGTCCGTCATGCCCGACAGCAGCATTTTTCCACCCGAAGTAGCATGGATGGCCAGAAAGTTACCGGGGGTGGGTGCTACTCGTAGTTCCTGACTGGATATAACCGAGTGCAGCACCATCAATTCAGCGCGATTGGCATGTACCAGTACAGCCGTCTCGCCAGTGTGCTTGGACAACTCTTCCAGAAAGGGGCGCACCCGCTGGGTGATATCGCCATGGCTCCGGGACGCCAACCGGATCAGGGCTGGTCCTAACCGCACGCCGCCAGCGCCATGAACTTCGAGCAGCTGCTCCAATGCCAGTGCATCCACCAGCCGCTGCACGGTGGAGCGGGGCAGGTCGATGCGTTTGGCGATAGCGCCAAGGCTTAGCCCTGCGGGTTCATTTTCAAGGCAACGAAGGATGGCCGCGGCCCGTGAAATGACCTGAATGGCACCACGTTCCGGCTCAGAGGTCGTCATAGATATTGTCCTGTGTATCACTGTTCGGTACACTGTACCGCATATTGCTTCTGCACCATAGGCTCAGTTTCGAGCCCTTTCGTTTCTGGAAATTCTATGTCTCCTACTGCGCCACCGGCGCCAGCTCCAGCACCCTTTGGCTGGCGTTTGGCTATTGGACTTATCGGTGTCCTGATTGCAGCGTTGACTTCAGGTCTCAACGACCGCGTAACGGAAATCGCCCTTGCAGATATACGGGGCGTATTTGGAATCGGTCATGACGAAGGCACCTGGATCAGCGCATTGTACGGAGCCGCCGAGGTGTCGGCGATGCTCATTTCACCGTGGCTGGCGGTCACGTTTTCGCTGCGCCGATTTGCTATCGGGGTAACACTGGCGTTTGCCTTCCTGGGATTGCTGTGTCCGTTTGCACCAGATCTGCCGTCACTGCTGTTTTTACGCGTCCTCCAGGGATTGGCCGGAGGGGCGCTGCCGCCGCTCCTGATGACGGCGGCGCTACGCTTCCTGCCCTGGCATATCAAGTTGTATGGTCTTTCAGCCTATGCCATGACCGCGACGTTCGGCCCAAACCTTGCCGTACCGCTGGCTGCCGTCTGGACGGATTATCTGGACTGGCATCTGGTGTTCTGGCAGGTGGTGCCTTCCTGCCTGATCGCCGCCGCCTGTATCGCTTATGGCTTGCCGCAGGACCCGCTGCGCCTTGAGCGCTTCAAACAAGCCGACTGGCTGGGTGCACTGCTTGGGTGTGGCAGTGTGGCTATGCTTGTGATTGCCCTGATGCAGGGGGAGCGGCTGGACTGGCTGGCTTCGCCACTGATCCGCACGTTGTTCATTGGCGCTGCCATCCTGTTTCCTCTGTTTCTGATCAACGAGTGGTTTCACCCGCTTCCGCTGGTAAAGCTGCAACTGCTCAGTCGACGCAATTTCTCGTTCGGCATTATTACGCTGGCCAGTTTTCTGATCTTGGGCATGTCGGGTGTGGCGATTCCGTCCGCTTATCTTGCCCACGTGCATGACTACCGTCCCCTGCAAACCATGCCGATTGCTCTGATGATCGCCTTGCCACAGCTTCTTATGGCGCCGTTGGTAGCCACTGTCATCAATCGCAACTGGGTGGACTCCCGTTGGGTCATTGCCTGTGGCCTTGGCCTGATGACGCTGGCCTGCCTGGGTGGCTCACAGCTGACAAGCGACTGGATTCGGGACGATTTCTACACCCTGCAAATCCTGCAGACCCTGGCGCAGCCGATGATTGTGGTTCCGCTGCTCATGTGCGCCACGGGTGTGGTACAGCCTATTGAAGGTCCTTTTGCCTCCGCCACCGTCAATACCGTACGGGGTCTTTTCTCTGTAATCGGTGCGGCGCTGCTGGAGCATTTCATCACGGTGCGTGAGCACTTTCATTCTAATGTCCTGCTTGACCGGCTCGGGTCGGCGCAGGCCCAGCTATCACCTCTGCTGACCAACGATTCGATGTCGGCCTTGAGCCACCGCGTTCGCGAGCAGGCGTTCGTCCTGTCGTTCAGCGACGCCTATCTGGCGCTGATCGGCGTCGCGGCATTCATGCTGCTGGTCCTGCTGACCCTGCCCAAGCGGGCTTATCCACCTCAACCTCCGGTAATGCCATGAGTCATAAAACCGCGTTTTCTCTTGTCGGCGTCGCCGTTGTGCTTGGCGCCCTGTATGCCTGTGTCCATGTCGCCCAGAATGATGGAACGCAAAGCACGGACGATGCTTTTATCACCGCTGATTCAGTACTGGTTGCGCCCAAGGTCGCAGGCATGGTGTCCGAGGTGCTTGTCTCGGATAATCAGCCGGTCAAGGCCGGCCAGTTGCTGGCCTGTATCGATGATCGTGATTTCGTGGCGGCGCAGGCTTCGGCTCAGGCGGCGGTGAAGGCTGCTGCGGCCGAGGTGGCCAACCTGACCGCTGAAATCGATCGTCAGGCTGCCATCATCGATCAGGCGGCGGCGACGGTGCGTGCTACCGATGCATCGCTTACATTTGCCCAAGCCAATGCCAAGCGCTATCGCAACCTGTCCAGGGCAGGGGCCGGTACCGTCGAGGAGCAGCAGAAGGCTGAGGCCGAACTCCTGCAATGGCAGGCCGCCAGGGATCGTGACAGTGCAGCCCGCGTCGCGGCCCAGAAGCACTTGGCCGTACTCAAGGCGCAGCGCGATGTCGCAATAGCCACCCAGGCAAAGGCCGAAGCTGCACGCGAACAAGCCGACCTGAATGTGTCATATACTCATATTGTAGCGCCTCGCGATGGCGTGATTGCCCAACGCTCGGTTCGGGTAGGTGCCTACGTAGCGCCGGGCAAACCGTTGCTTGCCGTGGTACCGGTCAGTGAAGCCTATGTGGTGGCGAATTTCCGTGAAACACAGCTGGGAAGGATGCAGGCCAATCAGCCGGTCGATGTGCGGGTCGATGTTTTCCCGGATCAGGTCCTGCATGGCCATATCGAAAGTCTTGCACCCGCTACAGGCCTTGCGTTTTCAGCGATTGCACCCGATAACGCCACCGGCAACTTTACCAAGGTCGCCCAGCGGGTCCCGGTCAAGATCGTGTTCGAGCCTGATCAGCCAGCCGTTGCCAATCTGCGTGTAGGGTTGTCGGTGGTGGCGACTGTCGATACGCAGGGAGAGGTTCACTGATGCGCCGCTCTCTATTGGCTATCACGTTGGCCGTGCTTTCCGGATGCAGCGTGGGACCTGATTTTCATAAACCTGAGGCGGTCCTGCCCAAGGCCTGGCAAGGCCCATCACAGGCCGTTGGCAGCGTGACGGTTAGCCATCCCATTGAAAAGGCGTGGTGGACACAGTTCAACGATCCACTCCTGACCTCACTCGTTGAGCGGGCCGCCTCCACCAACCTGGACCTGGCCCTTGCCAGCAGCCGCTTCGAGCAGAGTCGGTCGCTGCTGCAGGTTGCCGGTGCCGATGTACTGCCAGACGTCTCGGCCACAGGAGGCTACCAACGTGCACGCAACAGCGAGCAAGGCCTTATGGATGCCTCGGGCAATAATGGAAAGTCCGATTTCAATCTTTGGCAGTACGGCCTCAAGGCAAGCTGGGAGGTAGACCTTTGGGGCCATGTCAGGCGTACCCTGGAGGCTGCCAACGCAGGCGTTGCCTTGAGCGAGGCTGAACGGAATGGCGTCGCCTTGAGCATTGCGACAGAAACCGCAGCGGACTACCTGCGCCTGCGGGGTGTTCAGGCAACGTTGGCGGTTACCCGGCAGAACCTGGATATTGCCAGGCAAAGTCAGGCACTTACCAAAACCCGTTTTGAGAATGGTGTAACAACCAACCTGGACACTGCCAACTCGGCTGCCCAAGTGGCCACGATCGAAGCCCGTATTCCGTTACTGGAGGCAGAGCAGGCCCGTCTCATCAATGCCTTGAGTTATCTGCTTGGCCAGGAGCCCCATGCGCTCGGCCAGGAGTTGGGGCAGCCGCGAGACTTGCCAGAGCCGCCGTCGGCCGTACCGGTGGGGTTGCCGTCGGAGCTTGCCCGTCGTCGTCCGGATATCCAGAAGGCCGAAGCAGCTCTGCATCAGGCTACAGCAGCCGTAGGCGTGGCCCAAGCGGATTTCTATCCACGCATCAGCCTGGGCGGCAATTTTGGCTTCCAGGCACTGGAAGGCTCTAATCTCGGGTTATGGAGCGCCCGCCAGTTCTCGATCGGTCCCAGCCTTTACCTGCCTGTTTTCCAAGGTGGACGCCTGACCGGCACGTTGGAGTTGCGCGAACGTCAGCAACAGGAAGCGGCTTTGAATTACCGACGCACCGTATTGGCTGCCTGGCATGAAGTAGACGATGCACTGACGTCCTACAGTGCTGAGCAACGTCACCATGCGGCGCTTGCACAAGCGGTCAGTCAGAACCGTATCGCGCTGGAAACAGCCCAGGCGCGCTACAAGGAAGGCGCCATTGATTTCATCAACGTGCTGAATGTCCAGCGTGAGCTGATCCAGACTCAAAGCGCCTTGGTGGACAGTGCCACCCGCGTCTCGACGGATCTGGTGCAGGTGTACAAGGTATTGGCCGGTGGATGGCCGAAGGCTTCGGTCCATCAAGGTTAAACCGTAACCCTGCAATAGGAATGTTTAAATCCTTCATAGGAATAATCTAATCAAGCGCAGCGAGAATAGGCCGATAGCAAAGGCATCAATTTAATCAGGCCTTTACTATGTTCAACCGTCTTTCAATCCAGCTGAAGATCACTGCGCTGGCAGGCTTATGCCTGCTGGCTATTGTGACACTGCTGGTCGGTGCGTCTCTTTACCAGGCCAAGCGTAGCGGTGAGGTGGTCAAGCAGACCAGTTTCAGCATGCTTGAGCAGTCTGCGGAGCTTCGCTTGCAAACCTCGGGCGAAGCCCAGGCGCTACGTATCCAGCGCGACTTCATGAGTGCCTATCACTACGGACTGGGCCTGGCAGGCCAGGTCAAGCTGCTGAGTGGGCAGCAGGCAAGAGGGGCTATCAGTGCCCGTGAATTGCGTCAGGAGCTGGTTGAGGTCGTGGGCAACGCACTCAAGGCACGCCCTGACCTGTTGGGGCTGTACATTGCCTTCGAACCCAACGCACTAGACGGACAGGACAGACAGTTCATCAATGCGAAAGAGGAAAGCAGCAACGCAAGTGGCCGTTTTGCCTTGTACTGGTCTCAAGGGGAGCCGGGAACATTCGATTTCGAATCAATGACTGAGGAGGAGCTTACCAAGACGACTCCCGGGCCGAGTGGTGCAGCCTATAACGCTTGGTACACTTGTCCTCGTGATACGCGTAAGGCCTGTCTGCTGGACCCTTATTTCGATGAGGTGAATGAGCAGCAGGTCCTGATGACCAGCATCGCCCTGCCTATTGAGCAAAACGGCAAGGTGACCGGTGTTATCGGCATTGATATCAGCCTGAACACACTTCAGCAGATTGCCGAAAAAGCCAGCGACAAGCTGTACAAGGGTGAGGGCGAGGTCAGCATTGTCAGCCCGGCAGGGCTCCTGGCGGGTCATAGCCATGATGCCAAGCGGCTGGGAGAGTCCCTGGATAAGGTTTATGCCAGCCAGGCCAGCGAGCTCAAGCAGGCATTGGCGACGGGACAGTCGGCTTTGCTGTCTCATAATGACTTGGTTCGCGTCATCGAGCCGATCAAGCCTATCCCAGAGGCCAAGCCGTGGGGCATCCTGCTTGAAGCGCCAAAGAACATAGTCCTGTCCCGAGCCATTCAGCTGTCTGATGAGCTGGATGAGCGTCGGATCTCCGATAGCGTATTCTCAGTTGTGGTTGGTCTGATCACTGTGCTCAGCGGCCTTCTGCTGATGTGGTTCACCGCCCGCAGCGTGACGCGTCCTATCCTGGCGGTTGCAGCCATGCTCAAGGATATCGCCAGCGGTGAAGGCGATCTGACACGCCGCCTGGGGTATGCCAAGCAAGACGAATTGGGACAGTTGGCGGGCTGGTTCAACCGCTTCCTCGACAAGCTTCAACCCATTATTGCGGACGTAAAACGCTCGGTTCAGGACGCGCGTACAACGGCGGACCAGTCAGCAGCTATCGCCACCCGTACAAGCGAGGGTATGCAGCATCAGTTCCATGAAGTGGATCAAGTTGCGACCGCCTCGAATGAAATGAGCGCTACCGCCCACGATGTGGCCCGTAACGCCGCGCAGGCAGCGGAAGCCGCTCGCGGTGCTGACCATGCGACTCATGAGGGTCTTGCCGTTATCAATGAAACCACCCGCAGCATCGAGAAGCTGGCCGCTGACATGAGTGCGTCCATGAGCCAGGTTGAAGGCCTTGCAGATAGTAGCGAACAGATCGGTAGCGTGCTGGAAGTGATCCGGGGTGTTGCTGAGCAGACGAACCTGCTGGCGCTGAATGCGGCCATCGAGGCTGCACGTGCCGGGGATGCCGGTCGTGGCTTTGCAGTGGTGGCCGATGAGGTACGAGGGTTGGCCAAGCGGACTCAGGAGTCAGTTGAGGAGATTCGTCAGGTCATCGAAGACTTACAAAAGGGCACGCGGAACGTGGTCGACTCCATGCACGATGGTCACCGGCAGGCTCAGGGTAACGTCGAGCATGTAGGTAAAGCTGTGTTGGCCCTGCGTCAGATCGGTGACGCCGTCTCGGTCATTACGGAAATGAACCTCCAGATTGCCAGCGCCGCTGAAGAGCAGAGCGCCGTGGCGGAAGAGATCAATCGTAACGTCAGTGGTATCCGTGAGGTCACGGAGTCGCTTTCAGGGCAGGCGGAAGAATCCGCGCGGGTCAGCCAGTCGCTGAACGCGCTGGCCAACCATCAACAGACCCTGATGGATCAGTTTAAGGTGTAGCAACGAAGGCCGCCCTCCGGGGCGGCTTTTCATTTTTGACCGTCTTTTACGGTGCCGTACTATCCCGCCTGCATCTCGTACACAAACTCCTGCTCCCCGGTTATGGAAAGGCCGAGCTGTTCGTAGAGCCGCTTGGCTGGATTGTTCTTGAGGACGGTCAATACCACCGGGATGGATGCACATCGCGCTTCACTCAACAGATTCGTCACCAAGGTAGTGGCGATGCCGTTGCCCTGTTGCTCCGGGATGATTTGGAGCTGAAGCAGTTTCCACACACGGTCCGATTTCACTACCTTGATGAGCCCAATGGGTGTGTTCTCAAGCACTACCAGTTGACCATTTTCAAGGTGCGCCAATACCCGGGCCTTATGCTCTTCCTCGGAGCGCTGCATACCGGCTGCTACTTCGTGAGGTACGAGCGCGCGTCTCCTCAAATCGAGAAAAAAGGGCAATCTGCTTCTGAAGTCGGTTTGAGTGTCATCGTATCCATACGGCTCTCCCACGGTAGGTCTTACAGGGTGGGTGTTGTGTTCAACCTTTCATACGGATTTACATTACTGGAATAGCAGCCTTAGTCTGACTGTACGACACCGCAAGGCAGACAGTTGCCATAACAAAGAACAGTAATGAGGCGCTTAGCACGCCCGTATAGCCATAGACAGGATAGACCCAGCCCGCCACCGCCGATCCAAATCCAATGCCGCAAAACATGAAGGAAGCCGTCAGCGCCAGGGCGATACCGCGTCGTTCCGGCATACGCTCGACCACCCGCCGTTGCTGTGAAGGCCATACCATGTCCGTAGCGAATGCCCACAGAACCAGCACAGGCAGCAGCCAGCCGAGGCGAGCGGGACCGTATCCCAAGAGTAGAAGCGTTACGGCCAGGAGGCTGATTCCGGACAGAAGCATATGCTCTGCACTGTAACGTCCGGCAGCCCGTGTCACGAACAGGTTGCCTGCTACGCCCGCTATGCCCAGCACCGCCAGGGCAACAGACACGTCTTCTGGCCCACCGTGATACACATCGCGGATGATGGGGGACAGAAACGCATAGGTAGAAAACACGCCTGAAGTGATGAAAAACACCACCAGAAAGGTACTGAGCGAACCAAGGCGTGTGAGCAGGGATACAACCGTTGAAACCGCAATGCGCTCACCTTGCACATGGTCGGGAACGAATCGGGCAATCAGAAGGGCAGTCATGAAGCCCGCGACGCTCAGCATCAGATAAAGCGAGCGTACGCCCCAATGCTGAGCAATCCAGGCGGCCAAGGGAATGCCTGCCATCCCCGCCACGCTCAATCCCAACAATACAATGGCAATGGCGCGGCCTTGCTGGGCCCGGTCAACCAGGGCTGAGCCCAGTGCACCTAATACCGGACCGATAAAGCCTGCGCCCAATCCCATAAGAACGCGAGCCAGCACCAGCACGCCGTAATTTGGCGCCAGTGCGAAAAGAAGCGAAGCGCTGCTGAACAGGCCCAGGCCAAGCAGAACCTGCCGCCGTCTGGGAAGGTGTCCCAGAACGACCTGCAGCAGGGGCGCAGCCAGGGCAAAGGTGATGCCGAAGAGGGAGATCAGGTACGCGCTTTGGGTATCGGTCAGCAACCATTCCTGGGAAATCTGCTGCAGACAGCCAACCACGGACAAAGCACCTACCGCCTGGACGAAATACGCAAAACTCAAGGATCGTAATGCAAGCAAGGTGGGTGGCGCGATAAGACCTTTCATGAGCGTCTCCAGTGAATCACCCAGGCCACCCGTGGCGAGTAGCCTGGGGCGTATTCAGCCGACAGGAATAGGGTTGGCAATCAGGGCTTGGTTGAACTGCTCTACCAACGCATGCTCATTGGGACCAGGATTGGCGCGGAAGGCCGCAACACGGTCGACAATGACTTCCGTTTCAGCGCTTTGCAGCTTCTCCAGAATCTCTGTAATGAATTCATCCAGCGGCATGGCGCGTGGATCACCACTCTTGTGAATGAGATCGGTATCGACCCACGGGGGTGCGATTTCCAGCACCTTTACTGACGTATCCCGAAGCATGAAGCGCTGCGACAGGCTATAGGAGTGAATCGCCGCCTTGGTGGCGGAGTACAGTGCGGTAACTGCCAGCGGTACATAGGCCAGAATCGAACTGTTGTTGATGATGTACGCTTCGGGCTGCCGCTTTAGATGTTCTACAAATGCAGCACTGACCCTGACCGGACCCAGGAGGTTGGTCGTGAGCAGCTGCACCGCCTGTTCATCGTCCAGTGCGCCGGAGGCCGCATTATCGAACGGCATGACGCCAGCATTGTTGATGAGGACGTTAAGGGTAGGGTGGCGCTCGATGACTGTTTGGACGACGGCTTTGATCTGTTCCGGATCGTTGATATCCAGCGCTATGGTATCGATACCGGGATTTGCCCTGGCGACCTCATCGAGCAGGGCTTGGCGCCTGCCCGCCACGATGACCTTGTTCCCACGTTGATGAAAGGCTTCGGCCAGTGCGCGACCAATACCAGACGTACCGCCAGTGATGAAGATAGTGTTTCCGCTTAGGTTCATGGTGAAGTCTCCTAGGTGAATGTAGAGGTGATCAGTAAGTGGCGTAGCGGGAAGCAGGCGTATTGCTGGAGAGCTGCGTGGCCAGGGCCTGGCGGGCCGCTTCAAGGGCTTCCCAGCGTTCGAGGGCGTGCAACGAAGGAATGGTGATCAGCTCGCCCTGGTCAAAGCCGGCCAGCGCTGCTTTCACCAGGTCTTCCGGTGACATGACGATGCGTTTGTCGAGGTTTTCCAGCGGCAGACCGCCGATATCCCAGAATTCAGTGGCCGTAGCGCCGGGCAGGACGGCCTGTACGCGGATGCCTTTGTCGGCCAGCTCATGGCTCAGAGACTGAGAGAACGCCGTCACGTACGCCTTGCTGCCGCCGTAGACGCCATTGAGGATCTCTGGTGCAAGGCTGACGATGGAGGAGATATTGATAATGGCGCCCTTGCCGCGGTGGACGAATCCCGGAACGGCAGCGTAGGTAAGGCGAGTGAGTGCCGTCACGTTCAGGTCAATCATTCGCACCATCTGCTCGACATCGCTCCCGAGCAATGGGGTGTGAGTACCGATTCCCGCGTTGTTCACCAGAAGAGTGATGCTGGCGTCTTCCTTGAGCTTTGCCTCAACGGCTGCTAAAGATGATTTATCGTTGAGATCGGCAGGCAGGACCTCCACGGCTCGTCCGGTCAGCGTGGCAATGCGCTCGGCCTGAGTGTTGAGTCGCTCACGGTTGCGGGCAACCAGAATCAGGTCATAACCGCGACGGGCCAATTGCTCGGCATATACCGCGCCGATACCGGAAGAGGCGCCAGTGATGAGTGCAGTGCCTTGATGAAGAGTGTTCATGATGCTGCTCCGTTTGGGTGGGTGTGGAGGCATCATGCAGTGAATTGACCGCGACCTAAATGACGTTTATGGTTCGTTTTCAGGACATCGTCAGGGAGACGATCATGCACCGGGTAGGTTACATGCTGTCAAACGGGTTCCAGATCCTTTCACTGGCGACGCAAACGGTTTTCGAATATGCCAACGTGGTGGCAGGCGAGCCGTTCTACGAAGTCGAGAACTTCTCGCTGGAGGGCGGTGAGGTCCGCTCCTCGCTTGGCCTGATGGTGGGTTCCCGGGCACTCGGGCCCAATAGCCAGGCGGATACCTGGATCGTGGCGGGGGTAAACAACCCACTGGCTGCACCATCACCTGACGCTGTGCTTGGTTTTATTCAGGACGCCAGTACCCAGGCGCGCCGGATGACCGCTATTTGTACCGGTGGCTTTGTGCTGGCGGAAGCCGGGTTGCTGGCAGGGCGGCGTGCAACCACCCATTGGGCGTATGCGCGGGAGTTGCAGCGGCGTTACCCTGATATCCGTGTCGAGGAAGACCGTATCTATATCACGGACGGTCCGATGTGGACGTCAGCCGGGATGACGGCAGGGCTTGATCTGACACTTGCAATCGTGGAAAAGGATTTGGGTAATGAGGTTGCCCGGTCGGTAGCGCACAAGCTGGTCATGCACCAACGACGTGCCGGTGGTCAGAGCCAGCATTCCGAAATGCTGAACCTGGCACCTAAGTCTGATCGTATCCAGAACGCCCTGAACTATGCCCGACAACACCTGAGCCGCCCCCTGAGCGTGGAAGAGCTGGCCGAATCCGTTCACCTCAGCCCGCGTCAGTTCAGCCGTGTCTTTACTGCGGAAACTGGCCAATCACCTGCCAAGGCTATCGAGAGTCTGCGCCTGGAAGCGGCTCGGCTCATGATCGAGCAAAGCCGTCACTCGTTGGATGTGATTGCCAAGGAAACCGGCTTTCGTGATCGCCGCCATATGCGAGAGGCCTTTATACGCGGCTTCGGCATGCCACCACAGGCAATACGGCGAGGTAATGCGATGACTGAAGAGATGCTCTGAAGGGAAGGGCGCATACAGCCGTGCGGCAAGATGCTTGGCAATATTCAATCGGTTGGAAGCATAAAAAGGACTGGGAATAAGCCAACTCTACCGATTTGAATAAAAACGGTTAGGCTCTTCATGCAGCCAAGCCATGACGCCTATTGGCCCTGTAATTGTAAGAAATTGTTCTGTTGTTTCAGCCACTTGCTCTAGGTTGCGCCTTTCCAGTCAGACATAGACTCTTATCTAGGTTGCACTTTACTTTCTATAGTCATACGATGTCGTACAACAAGTAGCAGTTATTCCTTAGCCACGTACGCCATCAAGCAAGGTGCAACAAAAATGACTCCACAAGAACTCAAGCACACCCTTTCATCCGGATTGCTGTCCTTTCCGGTAACCGATTT